>DASVWB010000091.1:0-2607 GCA_036389815.1 Pyrinomonadaceae bacterium
CAAAGCCGCCGCTCCCGAAGTCGCGGGCGCGGCGGCGGACCCGGGCGACGCGGCCGACGACTCGGCCCGGCCGAAGCGGAAGGGCAACGCCTTCGCGCGCGCCCTGACCGCGCCCTTCCGCGCGCTGGCGAGGCTCTTCGGCGGCGGGAAGTCGAAGTCCGAGACGGCGAAGAAGACGACGGCCCCCGCGCAGGAAGCGGCGGCCGCCGCGCCGGAAGAGCCGAGGCAGGGCAAGGGCGACGCCGCGCCCCCTCAGACGGCGCAGGCGCTCGCCGCACAGACGCAGCCGGTCGAGACGGCGGGGGTCGAGCCGCTCGCGTCGCCCGCCGCGCCGCCGCAGCCCCCGGCCGTGCGTGCCGAAGAGGGCGCGCGCATCATCCGCCCGGAGGCGGGCGAGGTCGCGGGCGAACTGCGGCCGAAGATGTGGATTCCGCTCATCGTCGGCGTGCCCTCCGACCCGCTCTCGCAGGGGCGCGCGCTGCTCCAGCACGGCTACATACAGGAGGCCGTCGCCGAGTTGCAGATCGCGGCGACGACCTCGCTGCCCGAACGGCTCGCCGAGGCGAACAACCTGCTCGGCCTCGCCTACGACCGCCTCGGCTGGCACCGCCGCGCGGCCGAGTGCTACGAGCACGCGCTCGCCGTCTCGCCGAAGGACTACGTGGCGCTGACGAACCTCGGCTACTCGCTCTACCTCGCCGACGACTACGCGGGCGCGCTCAAGCGGCTCAAGCAGGCGGCCCGGCTCGCGCCCGCCGAGCCCGTCATCTTCAACAACCTCGGCGTCGTCAACGCGCGCGTCGGCCGCTACAGCGACGCCTTCAAGAACTTCGCGCGCGCCTCGAACGAGTACGAGGCGCACGTCAGGCTCGCCGGCATCCTCGAAGACCAGCGCAAAGACCGCGAGGCGGTCAGGCACTACGAGGCCGCGCTCCGCCTACAGCCCGGCGCGAGCGCCGTCCTCGAACGCCTCGCGGCCCTCTACGAGCGCACGGGCGAACGCGACAAGGCCGACACCGCCCGCCGCGCCCTCACACAGCCGAAGAACCCGCAGAAGACCGCCACCGGCGGCGGGGGGTGAGGGAGAGCAGGAAGTAGGCAGTAGACAGTAGACAGTAGACAGTAGACAGTAGATGAAAAGCGGGCGGCGCGTCTTAGCTAACAGTCAAGACGCGCCGCCTCTGTTTTTCTACTGACTACTGACTACTGTCTACTGTCTACTGCCTTTTCGTCAGGTTGTAGTCGCGCAGGCGGCGGTAGAGGGTGGAGGGCGAGATGCCGAGCATCTCGGCGGTCTTGCCGCGGTGCCAGCCGGTCTGCTCAAGCGCGGCGAGTATCTGCTGGCGCTCGACCTCGCGCAGCGGTGGCGGGACGCCCGGCCCGGCGGCCGCGCCCGGCCCGCCCGCGTCGCCGCCCGCGCTGGCGGCGGCCGCGGGGCGGTAGGCCGCGGCGGGGCTGACTATCTCGGGCGGGAGTTCCGAGGTCGTGACGCGGCCGTCGTTGGCGAGCAGGACGGCGCGCTCCAGCGTGTTGCGGAGCTGGCGGACGTTGCCCGGCCACGCGTAGGACTTGAGCGCGCCCAGCACCTCGGGCGTCAGCTCGGGCGTGTTGGTCGCGGCGAGCCGGCGGAGCAGGTGGCGCGCGATGGGCTCGATGTCTTCGGGCCGCTCGCGCAGGGGGGGCAGGTTGATCTGGAAGCTGTTGATGCGGTAGAGGAGGTCGGCGCGGAAGCGCCCGTCGGACGTGACCTCGTTGATGTCGCGGTTCGTCGCCGCGACGATGCGGACGTTGACCTGCACCTTGCGCACGGCGCCGACGCGGAAGAAGGAGTTGGTCTCGATGGCGCGCAAGAGCTTCGACTGCAACGGCGGCGGCAGCTCCGTCACCTCGTCGAGGAAGATGGTGCCGTTGTCGGCCAGCTCCCACAGGCCGAGCTTGCGACCCTTCGCGCCCGAGAACGCGCCCGCCTCGTAGCCGAACAGCTCCGACTCCAGCAGCGACTCCTGGAAGGCCGCGCAGTTCAAGTCTATGAAGGAGCCCTCGCTGCGGAGGCTCAGGCGGTGGATGGCGTTGGCGACCAGCTCCTTGCCCGTGCCCGACTCGCCCGTGATGAGCACGGAGGCGTCTGAGGGCGCGACGCGCTCGACGAGCCGCATCACCTCCTTCATCGCGTCGGAGACGAAGACGATCTCGGGCGTCGAGGTCTGCCGCTCGACGAGCGTGCGCAGCCGCGCGTTGTCCACGCGCAGGCGCCGCTTCTCGGCCGCCTGCTTGACGAGCGCGTCGAGTTCGGCGATGCGGTAGGGCTTCGAGAGGTAGTCGTAGGCGCCGAGCTTCATCGCCTCGATGGCCGACTCGACGGTGGCGTGCCCCGTGAGCATGATGACCTCGGGCGGGTTCGGGCGCTGGTGGACGCGGCGCAGCAGCTCCATGCCGTCGAGGTTCGGCATCGAGATGTCGGAGAGCAGCACGTCCACGTTGCTCTCTTCGAGCAGCTTCAGCGCGGCCTCGCCGTCGGGCGCGACGCGCACGTCGTGGCCCATGCGCTGGAGTTCCTTCTGGAGGACGAGGCGGAGGTTCGCCTCGTCCTCGGCGACGAGTATGCGC
>DASVWB010000092.1:0-14054 GCA_036389815.1 Pyrinomonadaceae bacterium
CGGCTCGAAAAAGTCTTTAGCGAGACAGACCGCATGCCCTCGATTTAAGCCAGGAGGCCGGACGGCCTACGCGACCCCGGGCCTTTCGCCGGGGCGGAGGAGTTAAACATGCCTTTAGGAGACGGAATCCGCCGAAACATCGCGCACGTGGAGCCGGCCGAGAGGGCCATGCTGCGCGACGCCTTCCTCGAACTGAACAGGCGGTTCTTCCCCGGCTCGCGCACGGACGCCGTCACCGGCGGGGTGAGCTACTGGTTCAAGCAGGACGAGATTCACCAGGCGACCCACGTCCACGGCGGGCCTGAGTTCCTGCCCTGGCACCGAGAGATCGTGAACAGGCTGGAGGCGCTGCTCCGCGAGATCAACCCGCTCCTGTCGCTGCACTACTGGGACTGGACGCAGGACCCCAGGGCCGTCCCCGGCGCGAACCTCGGCGGCGGGGCGACGGGGGACCTGAACCTGTTCACCCCCGACTTCATGGGGTACGGCGGCGCGACCGACGAAGTCATCGGCCCGCCGTGGCAGAACGCCGCCGCACCCTTCCGCGCCGACGGGTATTACGTCCCCGGCGCGAGCCCCCACAGGGACGGCGCGGACGGCACGCCGGCCGACCCGCCGCGGGAGGTCACCCGGTTCGTCGCCGGCTCGCCCGCGACCGTCGGCCAGGACGACGCGGTCCTCGGCCAGGACGACTACGCCGCCATGCGGGGCCTGCTGGAAGGCACCCACAACGCCATGCACGGCTTCGTCAACATGGGCGGGCAGCACATCTCCTTCCGCGACCCCTTCGTCTTCCTCCTGCACTCGAACGTCGACCGGCTGTTCGCCCGCTGGCAGACAGACCCCGCGCACCCCGAAAGGCTCGTCGGCGCCACGGTCTACGGCACGGAGTCGAACCTCGACGTGCAGGTCGGCGCCGAGATTCAGAACGTGAGCCATCAGGTGGAGCCCTGGTCTACGGGCCACTCCTTCGACCAGTTCGGCACCGAGCACTTCACGAGGCCGTGGTACGCGCCGGAGGGCGAGGGCGAGCCGCACACCTACAAGCACGTCTCGGTCGTCGCGCCGCCCTGCTACGACACGAACCACCCCAACTTCTTCGTGGTCGAGGCGGAGAACACTTTCAACGCCGCCACCTCGCGCTACCAGGTGAACTTCAACAGCGTGCCCGAGGAGGAGACGACGTGGAGGGCCGCCGTCATCCGTGTCTACAACTGCGGCGACACGACCGTCAGGGTCAAGCCCGGCACGGAGCCCGTCGCGCCCTTCGCCGCGGTCGTCGGGTCGGTCGTCGCCCACCACGCGCCGGCCGCCTACGTGGACGTGAGACTGTGGTTCGAGTTCACCGCCGGGGCGGTGGGCACGGCCCCGCAGACGATCCCGGCCGTCAACACCACCGTCGAGTGCGTGGGCGGGCCGGAGTTTCAGTTCGAGCTTGTCGCCGACACCATCCACCGACCGACGGTCGCGGTGGAGCTGGCGCTCGACCAGTCCGGCAGCATGGGCTGGCCGGCGGGCACGAGCGGCGTGACGCGGCTCCAGGTGTTGAAGGACGCGGCGACCCTCTTCGCAGACCTCATCCAGAGGAACAACGGCGTCGGGATCATCCGCTTCGACCAGGACGCCTACCCCCCGGATCACGCCGCCTTCGGCGGCATGGCCGTCACGAAAATCCTGACCAACTCGTTCGCCGACGCCGCGCGCCTCCAGGCCAGGAACGTCATCGCCGCGCACGGGGCGCACGGCGAAACGTCCGTCGGCGACGGCCTGGTGATGGCCCGCAACCAGTTGCTCGGGCTGGCGCCGGGGGACTACGACGAGAAGGCGATCATCGTCCTCACGGACGGCAACGAGAACTCGCCCGTCTCCATCTCCTTTGCGAGCGGGTCGATTGACGACAGGACTTTCGCCGTGGGGCTCGGCAACGAGTCGCAGGTGAACACCGCCGCGCTGACGACACTCGCCGGCGGCACCGGCGGCTACCTGCTGCTGTCGGGGCTGCTGAGCGCGAGCGTCGACGACCAGTTCAGGCTGCGGAAGTTCTTCCTCCAGATACTCGCGGCGGTCACGAAGACCAGCATCGTGAGAGACCCCGCGGGCTTCATCAACGTCGGCAACCGCGTGCGCGTCCCCTTCCCGCTGAGCGAGGCCGACATCGACTGCCGCGTCATCCTGCTGACGGACTTCCCCGTGGTCAGGCTCTCGGTGGAGACGCCGGACGGGCAGCTCATAGACGAAGGCAACGCCGCCCCGTTCGGCGTCACGTTCGACGCGACGAGAGGCGTCCGGACGGCGAGCTTCAGCCTGCCCGTCGCCACGCCTTCGGGCCCGGCCCGGGCCGGCACCTGGCACGCCGTCCTCGAAGTCGAGGACGACGCTTACAAGAGGGCCATATCCGGGATGAGCTTCGACAAGAGCCGCGGGGCGGATCAGGGCTCGCTGTCGGAGTTGAGGACGAGGGGGGCGAAGTACTGCGTGAGCGTGCACTCCTTCTCGAACCTGCGGATGGACGCCTCGGTCAGCCAGGGCGGCTTCGCGCCCGGCTCCACGCTCTCGCTGAGGGCGAGGCTGACGGAATACAGCCAGCCCGTCGAGGGGCGCGCGCAGGTGCGTGCGGAGGTCGAGTACCCGGACCAGACCAGGGTCGTGCTGCCCCTCGCAGAGACGGCGCCGGGCGCGTTCGCGGCGTCGCTGGCCGCCGGCCTGCCGGGCGTCTACAAGTTCAGGCTGCTGGCCGAAGGCGGCACATACAGGGGCGCGCCGTTCACGAGGGAGCAGATTCTGACGGCCGCGGTCTTCAACGAGGTCAGGCCGACGCCGGGTCTGGACGACGGGGACGGGAAGGGCGGCGTGGCCGGGGCGATAGAGAGGTGTTGCAGGAGGAACGGAACCTTGGCGGTGATCATAATCATCCTTCTGATTATCGTCATCCTCCTCCTGCTTCTGAGACTCAGGTAGTTCACACCGAAACGCAGAGGAGCGAACATCATGGCTACTACAAGCAAGAAAGGCCGAGCGTCAAAGGGCGCGACGAAACGTGCGGCGGCCTCGCCGCGCAAGGGCGGCGACGAGTTGAAGCTGAAGTTCGAGCCGCGCGGCCCAGACCAGTCGGCGCTCGACGAGTTGGGGCGCGCCCTGCTACAGGCCCCGGCGGTGCGCGAGCACGTCGGGCGCGCCCGTCACAGGCTCCTCTCGCTGGAGCTGGTCGACGACGACCCGGAGATTAAGAGCGCCCGCGTCCCTAAGGCGCCCGAGCGCTTCCGCGCCACGATCTACGACTACACCAACAACCGCACCGTCCGCGCCGAGGGGCGTCTCGACAGCCCGAAGCGTCTCGCCGTCGAAGTCTCGGGCGACCAGCCGCTGCCGTCGAACGAAGAGTTCGATGAGGCTGTGAGGGCGCTGACGGGCGAGCAGAACTTCGGGGCTTCACTCCGCGGGCAGCAACTGAGGCCGTACCGCCCGATGCCGCCGCTCGTCGGGACCGCGCACCCGGACGGCCGCGTCGAGAGGACGGTGGCCGTCGGGCTCTCTTCGACCGGCGCTGACGCCCGCCACGAGATCGTCGGCGTCAGCCTGGGCGAGCGCGCCGTCGGCCGCTTCGAGCGCGGCGCGCCCGACTCTTCGATGGCGGGGCCGACCACGTGCGGCCAGCCCTACGCGGCGCAGCAGACGGCCGACCGCGGCACGGCCGGGCAGGTCTGGGTCACGGTCATGCAGGGCGGCCAGGTCGTCTGGAAGTTCCTCGTCGTGCGCCCCGCGGCCTCGTCGGGGACGCGCGGCTCCGGCGTCGAGCTGCGCTACGTGGACTACAAAGGCAAGCGCCTGCTCTACCGCGCGCACGTCCCCATCCTCAACGTCAAATACGACAACGACGCCTGCGGCCCGTTCCGCGACTGGCAGTACGAGGAGGGCATGATCCAGGCCACCGGCACCGACGTGGCGCCCGGCTTCCGCCTCTGCCCGACCCCCGCCACGACGATCCTCGACACGGGCGTGGACGCCGGGAACTTCCTGGGCGTCGGCATCTACGTGCAGGGGCAGGAGGTCGTGCTAGTCAGCGAGATGGAGGCCGGCTGGTACCGCTACGTCAGCATGTGGCGGCTGCACACGGACGGCACGATCCGCCCGCGCTTCGGCTTCGCCGCCGTGGACACCTCGTCCTGCGTCTGCAACCGCCACCACCACCACGTCTACTGGCGCTTCGACTTCGACATCCGCACGCCCGGCAACAACATCGTGCGCGAGTTCAACGACCCGCCCATCATCGGCAACTCGAAGTGGCACACCAAGCAGTTCGAGATCAGGCGCCCGCGCGCCCCCTCGCACAACCGCAAGTGGAGGGTGGAGAACAGCCAGACGGGCGAGGCTTACGACATCGTCCCCGGCCCCGAAGACGGCGAGGCGGCGAACTCGCCCGACGCGCCCTACCCGCGCGGCGACGTGTGGATTCTCCGCTACCGCGGGTCGGAACTGGACGACGGCGTTGACTGCACGACGGGAGGGGGCGGCTGCACGACCGAGGCCGACTTAAACAAGTTCATCAACGGCGAGTCGGTCAACAACCGGGACGTGGTCGTCTGGTACGCGGGCCACGTCACGCACGACGTTTCGCACGAGCCGCCCGGCGAGTTCGGCCACATCTGCGGCCCCGACCTCAAGCGGGTTAAGTGGTAAGGCTCTCGAAGGAGGGCCCTCTGACGCACTCCGGTCTTAGACAACCCGCCGGCGCACCACGCCGGCCGCATCGAGGAGGCGGTTGAGGAGTGAAGGGGGCGAAGTCATCCGGCTGGCGCCGCACTCGCCCGACCTCTCGCCGGCCGGGCTGACGTGGGCGCGGCATGAGCAGGCCGTGCATCAAGAGAGAGCGGGCGCGCACTCCCGGAGGAGGCGCGCCCGCTCTTTCGTCCGTGAACCGCCCGCCCGCCTTACAGCCTGGCGAAGACGATGACGAGCGTGAAGAGCACCAGGGTCTCGATGAAGACGAGGCCGAGGATCATTATCGTCTGGATGCGTGCGCCGGCGCCCGGGTTGCGGGCCACGCCCTCGGCCGCCGCCGCCGCGACGCGCGACTGGCCGATGGCCGCGAGCGCCGCCGCGATGGCGAAGCCGAAGCCGGCCGCCAGCGCCTTGTACTTGTTGACCGACTCCGCGTTGTCGGCCGCGCCCGCGGCCTGCGCGAAGGCCGGCGCCGCCGACATCAGCACGCCGACGACGGCGAAGAATGCCATTCTCAGTTTGTTCATGTCTCTCTCCCGTGTCTCCCGGTCCTGCCATGCCCGGCGGCACGGGCCACGAACCCGAAGGCGCGGCGCGGTCTTATGATTTCGCCCCGGCCCGGTATCCGCCGCCCCTCTTACAACGGCGCTCCAGCGACCTCGGCACGCCCCGGGCTCTCGCAAAGTAAAGGAGCCCGGCAACCCCGCGTCCGCACGTCTTCGTCCGCGACCCGGCCCGGGACTCTTCTGCCCGGGGACTCTTGACTTAAACCCTCGCGCCCGACGTGCGCGCCCGACGTTCGCGCGCGCCGCCCGCCGGCGCCCTCCTCTACGTGTAAAGCCTGTTATGAAAGCAGAGCCGAACTCTTAAGTGTGAGACGGCAGCGTCATCACGCCGCCCGCCTCGGGCGTCAACTCCTGCGAGTGGCCGTGGCCGCCGTGCCCGTCGCCGTGCCCCTCGTGCCCGTGCTCGTCGTGGTGGTGCGACACCTCGCTGATGTAGAGGATCGACAGCAGCACGAAGATGAAGGTCTGCATGAAGGCGACGAAGAGGCTGAGCGGCATGATGAGCACGGGGATGCCCCACTTCGTCCACGGCGCGAGCCCCGAGATGGTGCCGAGAATCTGCTCGTCGCCGAAGAGGTTGCCGAACAGGCGGATGCCGAGCGACATCGGGCGGACGAGGTTGCTTATCAGCTCGATGGGGAACATCAGCCACGCGAGCCAGATGATCGGCCCCGCGAAGTGCCTGAGGTGGCCGCCGAGCCCGTTCTCCCTGATGCCGATGGCGTTGTAGTAGACGAAGGACGAGATGCCGAGCGCGAACGTGACCGAGGTCGAGGCCGTCGGCGCCATCAGCCCCGGCACGAGCCCCATCAGATTCGAGATGAGGATGAGCACGCCGAAGGTGCCGACGACGGGCAGGTACTTCATCCCGTGCGGCCCGACGTTATCGACCAGCAGGTCACGTATCGCCAGCACGCCCGTCTCCAGCGTCAACTGCCTGTAGCCCGGCTCGTCCACCGACAGCCGCCGCGGCTTGAGCAGGAAGACGACGAGCAGCGTGAAGAGCGCGGCCAGCACGAACATCACCGTGTACCACGGCACGGCGTTCTCGGGCGTGTAGGGGCCGAAGACCGACTCGGCCGTCGTCCCGAACAGCCCGAAGAACTTGTCCCAGAGCGGCTTCGTGTAGTGCAACTGGAAGTCGTGAACGGCCGGGCCGACGAGGTGGTTGACTTTCTCGACGACGGCGGGGACGTGGTGCCCGCCCTCGGACGCGGCGTGCTCGGCCGCGCCCGCGCCGTGGCCGGCCGCGGGGGCCGCGTGCTCGGCCGCCTGCGTCCCGTGCTCGGTGTGCTGAAAGAAGATCAAACTCAAGTTCCCTCCCGACCTGAGACGGCGAAGTATAACTGCCTGAAGCCTTCGGCGAGCAGCGCCGCGACGACCGCGAGCAGACCCGCGAGCGTCGCCAACAGCGAGACCAGCCCCGCCTTAAAAGCCACGAAGACGACCGCGGCGACGACGAAGTAACGAAGCACGTAGCGCGCCGCCCTCACCCTCGGCGGGCGGCCCGCGGTCGCGCCCGCGAAGACGGCCTCGACCGAAGAGCGGAGCCAGTGCTGGTTGAAGAGCGAGAGCGCGCCGCCCAGGGCCAGCCCCGCCGTCACGCGCCACGGCGCGGCGAAGGCGCTCACCGCGACGGCCGCCAGGGCCGCCAGAAACGTGCCCCGGAAGATGCGCCGCTCCGCCGCGCGCGGGTCTTCGCCTACCGGGCTCGCGTGCCCCGGCTCGCCCGGGCGCGCACTGTCTGCGCCTTCGCTCATCACGGAACGGGAGATTTTACACGCCGCCCCTCGCCGCTGTCGAGCGGGCCGGCCGCCCCGCCGGAGGGCGCGCGGCGGGCTGCGGCTCCGGCGTCACCTGTTGAGCCGCGACATGATGCGTATGAACTGGTAGAAGCCGACCGCCGCGCCGAGGACGATGCCGGCGACCATCAGCCAGCCCGTGCCGAGCCAGCGGTCGAGCGCCCAGCCCAGCCCCATGCACGCGAGCACCGAGAAGAAAATGGACAGCCCCGCGCCGTAGGCCACGGCGCTGCCGCGCGCGGCCGCGCGCTCTTCGGCGCCTTCGTCCCTTTCCGGTTCGCCCTCGGCCATCGTCCCCCCGCCCGCCGGCTTACTCGGACAACTGCTTGCGCCTGATCTCGGCCAGCATCCGCTCGGCCTTCAGCATCTCGGCCTCGGCCGGCGAGAGCGCGGCGTAGTCGTCCTCGTCCGGCCCGGCGAGCAGCTTGTAAGCGCCCGCGCCGACGAGCGCGACGACGCCGATGATGACGAGCCACTTGACGAGCACGTAGAGCAGGCCGGCCACCACGCCGAGGAGCCAGAACGCGCCCCAGACGACGAAGACGAGTGCGACGAGCGCGAGCAGGAGTTTGAAGAACTTCATACGTAAGACCTCCGCGGGCCGTTAGAGTTTCCGTGCTTCCCTCTACCAGCATAAACGCTCCCGCGGCCCGAAGCGTTCACAGTCTTTCTCGTCACCAGCGCCCGCGCGCCAGGTAGTTCCGCGGCACCTCCAGCAACTGCGCGCGGCGCGAGTGGCGCATCGAGTCGTGTATGAAGCAGACGTGCGTGCACCAGCACGCACGCCCGCCATCAATCTCCCGCAGCTCGGCCCGCCGCGCCTCGGAATCCCACAGCCGGCCGAAGTCGAAGTCGAAGTCCGCGAGGCTCGCGAACTTGCCGCGCAGCTCGCAGGCGCGCACGTCGCCGTTGTAGTCGATGACGGCCGCCGTCTCGCCGGCCGTGCAGGGGAAGGGCCAGGGCTCCGGCCCGGCGAAGTTCGCGCGCTGCGTGCGGTAGTGCGTCGTGATGGCGCCGACGTAGGCGACCGTCTTGACGAAGCGCGCCGCGGCGTCGTCCGCGGCGAACATGCGCGCGCCGTAGCGCTCGGTGAGCGCGGCGACCCGCGCGTACATCTCGGGCAGCACTTCCGCCGGCACCCGCTTGATGGAGTCGCCGGCCTTCGTCTCGCCGCGGACGACGTTGAAGTAGTGGCCGTCGAGCGCGAAGTTCTCCCACATGAAGTCGGCTAGCGGGCCGACCTCCGCGTAGTTCTCGGCGCAGACGACGGTGTTGACGTTGAGGCGGAACCGGCCGCCGTACTTCTCCTTCAGCGGGTAGAGCGAGCGGATGCAGTCGAGCGTGCGCCCCCAGTTGCCGGGCACGCCGCGGACGCGGTCGTGCGTCTCGCCGTAGCCGTCGAGCGCGACGTTGAGGTAGAGGTCGAGGCCCGCGCGGAGCGAGAGCGCGCGGTCGACAAGCTCGTACGTGCGGCCTTTCAGCAGCCCGTTCGTGGGGATGATGACGCGGCGGACGCCGTTGTTCTCGACGAAGAGGCGGATCACGTCGTCGGCGTCGTGGCGCAGCGTCGGCTCGCCGCCCGAGAGCCAGAGGTCCGTGATGGGGGGCATCGTCCGCGAGACGCGCTCTATCTGCGCGAAGGTCAGGTCGCCCGGGCGGTTCAGCTCCTCGTGGTAGAAGCAGGTCTCGCACTTCGCGTTGCACCGCGAGGTGACGAAGAAGATGACCGTGCCGAGCTGCTTCTCCCGGGCGGTCGAGCGGACGAGCCGGACGAACTGTGCGACCTTGTTAGGCATCCGGGCCGATAATCTCAGTTTCCGTCGGCGATTTCAAACGGTAGCCGACGCCGCGCCAGACGATGCGGCGCGAGAGGCCGGCGGCCGCCGCGTTGTAGAGGAAGAGCGCCGCCGTCAGCGGCCACAGCAGCAGGTGCGCCCACACGCCCGCGCGCAGACGCCCGTGGTGCTCTTCCAGCGCGAGCGCGACGGCGCGCAGGCGGAAGAACGCCTTCCAGAGGCCGAGCAGGAAGACGACGGCGACGACCGCGAGCGGCCACACCGCGGGCAGCCCCGCGGCCGCGCGCACGGCCGCGAGCGCGAGCCCGCCGAAGAAGACCGCGACGAAGAGCAGGTTCGAGACGAGCACGAACGCCCACAGCCGCGGCGCGTAGACGCGCGTGATCTTCAACTGCCGCGTCGTGAACTCTACCAACTCCCCGAAAGTGCAGTCTTCGAGCGTCGCCGTCAGGCACGCGGGCACGAAGCGGATGGGAAGTTTCGCTTCTCGCAGCGCGCGGGTCAGCGCGTAGTCGTCCGACACCGTGCCGCGCCAGCGCTCGCGCACGTCCAGCCGCTCGAAGGTGTCGCGCCTGACGGCCGTCGAGCCGCCCCAGCAGAAGTTGCCCCGCACGTCGGGCCCGAGCGCCGAGGCGATTGACGCGTTCCACACCGAGCGCAGGTGCGACGCGAGGCCGCCGCGCACTGTCAGGAACCAGCGGTAGCCGGTCGCCGCGCCCGCGGCCTCGTCGCCGAGCGGCGCGACGAGCGAGCGCAGCCAGTCGGGGCGCGGCCGCGCGTCGGTGTCCACGAAGGCGAAGACCTCGCTCGCCGGGTCCGCGACCACGGCGGCCGCGCGCAGGTTGTGAACCTTCTGCCCCGTGTCGGCCGCGCGCCCCGCGACGACGAAGCGCGCGCGCGCGACCGACTCGCCCTCGAACTCGTCGGCCAGCCGGCGCGCGAGTTCGAAGGCGGGGTCGTCAACCCGGTCGGAGACGAAGAGCAGCTCGTAGGCCGGGTAGTGCTGCCGGAAGAGCGCCGAGAGGTTCCAGCGCAGGCCCGGGTCGAGCCCGCGGCACGGGACGAAGACGCTCGCCTGCGGCATGTAGAGCGGGCGCGGCGCGTCCAGCTCGCGCCGGAAGAACCGGAAGTAGCGCACGCACCCGCGCAGCGAGGCGAGGCTCTGCACGACGACCAGCGCGGAGAAGAGGTAGAAGAAGAGCATGAGTGGGCAGTAGACGGTAGGCAGTAGACAGTAGACAGTAGACAGTAGGGCTCCGCCTCTTGTGCGTTGACTCTTTCACCCGAACGAATCGCGGGCGACAGTTTTCTACTGTCTACTGTCTACTGTCTACTGTCTACTGCTTTATCTGGCGCAGGTCTGCGCGCGGCCGCCGTCGATGGAGTAGGTCGCGCCCGTTATCCAGGCGGCGCGGTCGGAGGCGAGGAAGAGTATCAGCTCGGCGACCTCTTCGGCCGTGCCGACGCGCCCGAGCGGGTGGGTCGTCTTCGAGTGTTCGAGGAAGGCGGCGTACTTCTCCCGGTTCATCCCCCCGCGCCTGTGTATCTCCGTGACGACGACGCCGGGGTTGACGGCGTTGACGCGCACGCCCTTCGGCGCAAGCTCCAGCGCCGCGCAGCGCGTCAACTGGTCAACGCCCGCCTTCGAGACGCAGTAGGCGAGCACGCCGGGGAAGGCGCGCAGCCCCGTCACGCTCGACACGTTGACGACGCTGCCGGGGCGGCGTTCGAGGTGCGGCGCGGCGAGCTGCATGAGGTGGAAGACCGAGCGGAGGTTGACGTTCATCATCGCGTCCCACTCCGAGAGCGGCGTCGTCTCGACCGTCCCGTTCGAGATGATGCCGGCCGCGTTGACGAGGATGTCGAGGCCGCCGAGAGCTTCGGCGGCCGTCTCGACCGCGCGCCGCGCGTCCGCCTCCACCGTCACGTCGGCCTGAATCTCGACGGCCTCGCCGCCGGCGGCGCTCACGCGCGCGGCCGCCTCCTTCAGCCCCGCCACGTCGCGCCCGACGAGCGCGACGCGCGCGCCCTCCCGCGCGAACCCGAGGGCCGCCGCGTGCCCTATCCCGGAGGTCGCGCCCGTCACGAGCGCCGCCCTCCCCTCCAACTCTCCTGCCATCGTGCCTCCTTGTTCGCCCGCGTGTAAGGGGAAAGCCCCCGCCTCACCTCAGCGCGACCGCCGGCCCGAGCGCGCTGACGACCGCGCCGGCCGCCTTGATGAACGGGTGCGGGAAGACGCCGATGAGGATGACGAAGACCGCGCAGACGACGAGCGCCGCCCGCAGGGGCGTCGAGAGCGAGAGCGGGCGCGCGTCCGCCTCGCGGTCGCCGATGTACATCGCGCGGATGAAGCGCACGTAGTAGTAGAAGCTCACGACCGTGTTGACGGCGGCCCACGCCGCGAGCCAGTAGTACCAGGTCTTCCCCTCGGCCGCCCCGCGCTGGATGACGCCGCCGAAGAGGAACCACTTGCCGATGAAGCCGCCCGTCACGGGCAGGCCGCCCAAAGAGAGCATGAAGACGGCCATCATCAGCGCCACGCCCGGCGCCTTCTGCCCCAGACCCGTCAGGTCGTCCACCTCGTCGCCGACGACGCCGCGCCGCCTGAGCGCCGTGATGACGCCGAACGCGCCGACGTTCATGAAGGTGTAGACGATGAGGTAGACGACGAGGCCGGTGTAGCCGTACTGGTTCGCCGCGATGACGCCGAGCAGAAGATACCCGGCGTTCGAGACCGAGGAGTAGGCGAGCAGCCGCTTCGAGTTTGTCTGCGTCACGGCCGCCCAGTTGCCGACCATGATGGTGACGGCGGCGACGAGGCCGAGGAGCGGCGCCCACTCGACGCGCATCCCCCCGAGGGCTTCGAGGAAGATGCGCGCCAGCAGCGCGAAGCTCGCCGCCTTCGAGCCGGTCGAGAGGAAGGCAGTCACCGGCGTGGGCGCCCCCTGGTACGCGTCGGGCGCCCACATGTGAAAGGGCACGGCGGCGATCTTGAAGAAGAGCCCGGCGGCCAGCGCGATCATCGCGAGGACGGCCATCGGCCGCAGGGAGAAGCCGGACACGTCGGGCGCCGAGGCGACGGCCTGCGCCACGCGCGGCGCGATCTCGGCGAGGTTCGTCGAGCCGGTCACGCCGAAGAGCAGCGACATCCCGTAGAGCAGCACGCCCGAGGAGAACGCGCCGAGCAGGAAGTACTTCATCCCCGCCTCGTTCGAGCGCCGCTCGCGCTTCGTGTAGCCGACGAGCACGTAGAAGGTGAGCGCCATCAGCTCCAGGCTGACGTAGAGCACGATGAGGTCGTAGCCCGACGAGAGGAACATCATCCCCACGGTGGCGAAGAGGACGAGCGAGTAGTACTCGCCGCGCTGCTCGCCCTCCACGTCGAGGTAGCGCAAAGAGATGGCCGCCGTCAGCGCCGCCCCCAGCAGGAAGATGAGCTTGAAGACGACCGCGAACCCGTCCACCCTGACCGTCCCGTAGAAGCCCGTCAGCGCGTCGCCCGCGCCCGCGCCCGACAGGAACGGCCACCCGAGCGCGACGACCGACGCGGCCGCCAGCGCCGTCGCCCCCAGCGCGAAGTAGCCCACCCAACGGCTCAGGCGGTGCGGCAGCACCACCTCCATCACCAGCGCCACGCAGGCGCACAGCGAGAGGATGATCTCCGGCGCGATCAGCTTCAGGTCGGCCGGGTCGAACAGCGCGGTCGTGGAGGCTTGAAGGAGAAACATATGAGTTCAAGTAGACAGTAGTCAGTAGACAGTAGTCAGTAGAAATACATTATTAGCGAATCATCCGAATGTCAGCGTCAGTGCACGGCAGGCGGAGCACTACTGGCTACTGACTACTGACTACTGTCTACCGTCTACCTTCACCTCTTCTCCGCCGTCTGCGGCGCGCGCGGCGCCGCGGGCGTCAGGGGATAGTCGGGGCGGACGTGGCGGACGACGGCGGCGACCGGCTTCTGGATAAGGTCGATGAAGGGCTTCGGGTAGACGCCTATCCAGAGCGACATCAGCAGGAGCGGCGTCATGTAGGCCCACTCCCGGCCTTTGAGGTCGCGCAGGGTCTCGTTCTTCGGGTTCTCGACGTTGCCGAAGAACATCCGCTGGTAGAGCCAGAGCATGTAGCCGGCGTTGAGGATGATGCCGAGGGCCGCGCCGCCCGCCCACCACGGGTTCGCCTCGAACGCGCCCCGCATGGCGAGGAACTCCGAGATGAAGACGCACAGCAGCGGCAGCCCGATGGCCGTCATCGCCATCGCCAGGAAGACCGCCGCGTAGCCGGGCATGACGTGCGAGAGCCCGCCGAACTCGTCGACGGCGCGCGTGTGCCGCCGCTCGTAGATGATGCCGACGAGCAGGAAGAGCGCGCCCGAGTAGATGCCGTGGTTGACCATGTGGAGCACGGCGCCGTTGAGCCCGTTCGGGTTGGCCGCGAAGAGCCCGAGCATGACGATGCCCATCGAGGAGACGGACGAGTAGGCGACCAGCTTCTTCACGTCGCCGTCGCGCTTGACGACGAAGTACATCGCCGCCAGCGCGCCGTAGATGATGCTGACGATGGCGAGCACCACCATCACGTTGCGCACGCCGAAGGAGCCGAAGTAGGACTGGTCGATGGCGGCCTTCGGGAAGAAGGGCAGGTTGAAGCGGTAGAAGCCGTAGGTGCCGAGCTTGAGGAGGACGCCCGCGAGGATGACGGAGCCGGCCGTCGGCGCCTCGACGTGCGCGTCCGGCAGCCAGGTGTGGAACGGCCACATCGGCACCTTGATGGCGAAGCCGATGGCGAAGGCGAAGAAGAGGACGACCTGCAACGTCCCCATCGGGATGACGCTCCCGAGCGCCTGCATGGACATGACGTTGAAGGTGCCGGCGCCGTGCGCCGCGGCGAGGCTGGAGTCGAGCATCGCGAGCGCCTGCGGGTTGCCCGCGACGAGCGCCTTCGTCGCCGGCGTGATCGCCGAGACGAGCGAGGCGTCCTGCGTCAGGAAGTACATCTTGATGAGGCCGAGCAGCAGCCCCACCGAGCCGACCAGCGTGTAGAGGAAGAACTTGATGGCCGCGTAGAGGCGGCGCTCGCCGCCCCAGATGCCGATGAGGAAGTACATCGGCACGAGCGAGACCTCGAAGAAGAGGAAGAAGAGGAAGAGGTCGGCCGCGCAGAAGACCCCG
>DASVWB010000093.1:0-2330 GCA_036389815.1 Pyrinomonadaceae bacterium
GACTTGAAAGGCGGAAAGGCTCGCTGTAGCGGCCCGGGGCCGGCGAACTCTCCCGCCCGGCCGAGGGCGCGGCAAATTGTACCGGAAAGGTTTATTAGATGGAAACTTTTGATCGCAACTACGTCAACATCGAAGACGAGATGCGCCGGTCGTATCTCGACTACGCCATGTCGGTCATCATCGGGCGCGCGCTGCCGGACGTGCGCGACGGGTTCAAGCCCGTCCACCGGCGCGTGCTCTGGGCGATGCACGAACTGGGCAACGCTTATAACAAGCCTTACAAGAAGTCGGCGCGCATCGTCGGCGACGTGATCGGCAAGTACCACCCGCACGGCGACTCGGCCGTCTACGACACCATCGTCCGGCTGGCGCAGGACTTCTCCATGCGCTACCCGCTGGTGGACGGGCAGGGCAACTTCGGCTCCGTGGACGGCGACTCGGCCGCCGCCATGCGCTACACCGAGGCGCGCATGTCGAAGGTCGCCTCCGAGATTTTGGCCGACATCGAGAAGGAGACGGTCAACTTCAACCCCAACTATGACGAGTCTTTGAGCGAGCCCGCGGTGATGCCGACGCGTGTGCCGAACCTGCTCCTCAACGGGTCGGAGGGCATCGCCGTCGGCATGGCGACGAAGATCCCGCCGCACAACCTCTCGGAGGTCGTGGACGCCACCATCGCCCTCATCAAGAAGCCGAACATGAAGGAGGCGGAGCTGCTCTCGCTCGTCCCCGGCCCCGACTTCCCCACGGGCGGCTTCATCTACGGGCGCGAGGGGATACGCTCGGCCTACACGACGGGGCGCGGCATCGTCCAGATGCGCGCGCGCGCCGGCATCGACCGCATCGGCCGCGGCACGACCGAGCGCGACGCCATCATCATCACCGAAATCCCGTACCAGGTGAACAAGGCGCGCCTCATCGAGCGCATCGCGGAACTCGTCAACGAGAAGAAGCTCGACGGCATCGCCGACCTGCGCGACGAGTCCTCGCGCGACGGCATGCGCGTCGTCGTCGAACTCAAGCGCGACGCCGTCCCGCAGATCGTCCTCAACAAGCTCTACAAGCTGACGCCGATGCAGTCAACGTTCGGCGTCATCAACCTCGCCATCGTCAACGGGCAGCCGCGCGTGCTCACGCTGCGGCAGATGCTCGACCACTTCATCGAGTTCCGCCGCGAGGTGGTGCGCCGCCGCACGGAGTACGAGCTCCGCAAGGCGCGCGCCCGCGCGCACATCTTGGAGGGCTTGAGCAAGGCCATCGACGCGCTCGACTACATCATCCTGCTCATCCGCAACGCCAAGTCGGTGGACGAGGCGCGCGCGTGGCTCACCGGCAACACCGACGCGATGACGGCGTCGCAGGTCGGCAAGTGGAAGGGCATCCCGTCCACCCTCGACGGGATGGCGGACGAGCAGATGCTTAAGGACGTGCGGAAGAAGGTCGGGCGGCTGGCGTTCTCCGAGGCGCAGGCGCAGGCCATCCTTGACCTCCAACTCCGCCGCCTCTCGGCGCTCGAACGGCAGAAGATCATCGACGAGTACGAGCAGATCATCCGCCTCATCGCCGAGCTGGAAGACATCCTCGCCAACGAGGCGTCGCTCCGGCGCGTCATCGTCAAGGAGTTGGAAGAGGTCAGGCGCGAGTTCGGCGACGCCCGCCGCACGCAGATCATCGACGAGGGCGTCGAGCTCTCCATCGAGGACATGATCGCCGATGAGGACGTGGCCATCACGGTGACGAAGAACGGCTACGTCAAGCGCACGGCGGTCTCGACCTACCAGCGGCAGGGGCGCGGCGGCAAGGGGAGGTCGGGGGCGGGCACGGGCAAGAACGAGGACTGGGTCGAGCACCTCTTCATCGCCTCGACGCACTCGTACCTGATGATCTTCACGGACGACGGGCAGGTCTTCAAGCTCAAGGTGCACGAGATACCGGACGCGCTGCCCTCGGCGCGCGGCAAGGCGGTCGTCAACCTCATCAACATCCCGTCGGTGAGGAAGCTCGCCGGGGTCATCCCCGTGCGCGAGTTCTCCGAGGGGCGCTACGTCGTGATGGTCACGCGGGCGGGCGTCATCAAGAAGACGGAGCTGTCGGAGTTCCGCAACATCCGCTCGAACGGCATCAACGCCGTCAACGTGGACGACGGCGACGAGCTGCTGGACGTGGTGCTGACCGACGGCTCGAAGCGCATCTTCATCGCCACGCACGACGGCCTCGCCATCCGCTTCGACGAGTCGGACGTGCGCCCGATGGGGCGCACCGCCCGCGGCGTGCGCGGGGTCGACCTGCGCAAGGGCGACTACGTCGTCTCGGTCGCGGCCGTCTCGGCC
>DASVWB010000094.1:0-16894 GCA_036389815.1 Pyrinomonadaceae bacterium
TTCGTCTCGCTCCAGCCGGGCGTCATCGGCAACGGGCGCGCCGGCACGGGCGGCAACACCGGCGGCAACGTCCACGTCCACGGCGCGCGCGACCGCGCCTTCAACTTCACGCTCGACGGCATCGACATCAACGAGTCGAGCGCGGGCGGCTCGAACTTCACGCCGCTCAGGCCCAACCCCGACTCCATCGAGCAGTTCCAGGTCGTGACGGGCAACTTCACGGCCGAGCTGGGGCGCTCCTCCGGCGCGCAGGTCTCGCTCGTCACCAAGTCGGGCACGGACGAGTTCCACGGCACGCTCTTCGAGCTCTACCGCACGCCGCGCCTCAACGCAAACGAGTACGAGAACAACCTCAACGGACGCGGCAAGGGGCAGTTCGTCCAGCACATCTTCGGCGGCAGCGTCGGCGGCCCCGTCATCCTGCCCGGCTTCAACGGCCGCGAGCACAAGACCTACTTCTTCACGAACCTCCAGATGCTGCGCGCCACGCAGGGCATCCTCGTCACGCGCACCGTCTACACGGCGCAGGCGCGCGCCGGGCTCTTCCGCTACCGCATCGGCGCGGCCAACGCGCCCGCGGGCACGTCGAACCCGTCGGTCAACGGCGCGGGCGCCGTCCTGCCGGGCGTCACGCTCGGCACCTACAACGTCCCGGCGCAGGACCCGCTCTGCGCGACGCAGCCCGCCAACTGCGGCCTCGACCCGACGACGCAGAAGCTCATCGCCGCCACGCCGCTGCCGAACAACTTCTTCGTCGGCGACGGCCTGAACACGGCCGGCTTCAGCTTCAACGCGCCGCAGGTCGAGAAGCAGTACGACTTCGTCGCCAAGGTCGACCACGCCTTCAACGACCGCAACACGTTGTACGTCCGCTACGCGCAGGGCAAGCAGGACACGTTCGGCGACAACGGCAACGGCGGCCTGCGCTCGTTCCCCGACAGCCCTTTCAACTTCGTGGACACGACGCGCAACCCGAAGAACCTCGCCGTCAACTACCGCTGGACGCCCTCGGGGCGTGTGACGAACGAGTTCGTGGCCGGCTTCAACAAGTTCGCCTTCACCTTCGGCAACCCCGACCCGAACCCGCAGCCCGTCATCCTCAACCTCGTCCGCGACCCCTTCAACTTCACGCCGCTCGTCAACAACGAGCGCGAGATCACGACCTGGCAGTTCGTCGACAACATCAGCTTCATCAAGGGCGCGCACACCTTCCGCGGCGGGACGAACCTCCGGCTCCAGTCGCACGACGACATCCGCAGCTCGGTCGGCGGCTTCAACACGAACCTCGCCGTCACGCTCTCACGCACGGTCAACCCGCCGGCGACGAGCGGCGCCTTCAACTTCAACCTGCCCGCGGCCGGCGCCGGCTCCATCAACAACACCGACCGCAACAACCTCCAGTCGGCCATCAACGACCTGCTCGGGCGCGTCGGCAACATCCAGCAGGCGTTCGTCGCGCAGTCCGACTCGGCCTACGCGGCCGCGGGCACGCTCTTCACCTTCGTCTCGAAGTACAACGAGTACGACTTCTACTTCCAGGACACGTGGAAGGTGCGTTCGAACCTGACCTTCGACTACGGCCTGCGCTGGGAGCCGAAGATGTCGCCGCGCGCGGGCAGCGACAGCCTCATCCTGCGCCCCGACCGCCCCGTCCGCCTGGGCGAGGCGCCGACCGACCAGCTCCGCTTCGTCGAGGGCAAGCTCTTCGACGACGACTGGAACAACCTCGCGCCGACGGTCGGCTTCGCCTGGGACCCGTTCTCCGACGGCCGCACGTCCGTCCGCGCCAACTACCGGCTCGCCTACGACCGCATGAACACGTTCCTCGCGTCGTCGTCCATCTTCCCGAACACGCCCGGCACCACGCTCGGCATCAACGACGCGACCTTCGCCAACCGCACGGACGAGACCGACCGCATCCGCTTCGGCATCCCGGCGGTCGCGCCGACCGCGTCGCCGTCGGCGCTGCGCCAGCCCGCGGCGTTCTCGACCGCGTCGCTCACCGTCTTCGACCCCTCGACGCGCTTCCCGAAGACCAACCAGTGGGGCCTGAGCGTGCAGCGCGAGCTGGGGCGCGACTTCGTCTTCGAGGCCAACTACGTCGGGCGCAAGGCCGTCGGCCTCTTCGGCGCCTACGACGTGAACCAGGTCAACGTCTTCGCCGCCGACGCGCGCTGCCCCGGCGAGACGTTCCTCTCGGCCTTCAACACGCTGCGCAGCGACCTGCTGGCGACGAGCTGCCTGGCGAACCTGCTCTTCACCGGCAACCCGGCCAACCCGACGGGCTCCTCCTCGTTCCGCTCGACCTTCTCGTCCGAGCTGAACCAGGGCTCGGTCGCGTCGGCCGCGCTGCTGATGTCGCAGCGCGTCTCGGGCGGCGCCCGCACCATCGCCTCCACCGTCGGGGCGTCCTTCTTCCAGCCCTACTCGCAGTTCACCGGCGCCGTCAACGTCATCGACAGCAACGACTACTCGCGCTACAACGGGCTCGAGCTTCAGGTCAGCCGCCGCCGCCGCAACGGCCTGCTGATGCAGCTCAGCTACACACTGGCGAAGTCGCTCGACACGCGCTCGTTCGACCCGGCCTTCACCGTCGCGGCGCGCACCACGTCGGGGACGAACGCCTCGCCCTCGGCGCAGAACACGCCCTTCGACATCCGCAACCGCGCGCTCAACTACGGCCGCTCGGACTTCGACCGCCGCCACGCGCTGCAAGGCTACGTCGTCTACGACCTGCCTTTCGGGCGCAACCAGCGCTTCCTGAAGGACGCGAGCGGCTTCGTCAACCAGCTCGTCGGCGGCTGGGAGATCGCCAACGCGCTCGTCTGGCAGAGCGGCCGCGCCTTCACCGTCTACTCGGGCGCGTTCACCGTCAGCAACGTCGTGCTCTCGACGGCGAACTGCAACAACTGCACCGCCGACATGGGGCGCGTCGTGCAGGACGCCGGCACCAACTTCATCTTCACGCCCGAGCAGCGCGCGCGCTTCTCGACGCCCGCGCCGGGCGAGCAGGGCAACACGCCGCGCAACTTCTTCACGGGGCCGCCCTTCTTCAACCTCGACATGACCGTCCGCAAGAAGTTCCGGCTGACCGAGACGAAGAACCTGGAGCTGCGCGCCGACATCAACAACCTGACCAACACGCCCTCCTTCGAGTTCCCCATCAGCTCGACGAGCGGCATCGGCGTCCAGGCGCCCGGCTTCACCGGGAGCGCGGCGCTCAACCCGACGTTCGGGCGCATCCGCGACAGCGTGAACAGCAACTCGCGCAGGATACAGCTAGGCCTCAAGCTGAACTTCTAGCGCGGCCGCAGTGTATGAACCGACGCTCCATCCTTAGCCTGTCCGCGTGCGCCCTTTCGGCCGCGCTCCTCGCCGCGGCCGCCGCGGGGCCGCTCGGCGCGGGGCGCACGGCCGCCGCGCCCGCCTACGACCTCGTCATCCGCGGCGCGCGGGTGGTGGACGGCTCCGGCAACCCCTGGTTCCGCGCCGACGTGGGCGTCAAGGGCGGGCGCGTCGCGCGCGTCGGGCGCGTCGAGGCGGCGGAGGGGGCGCGCGTCGTCGAGGCGCGCGGGCAGATACTCGCCCCCGGCTTCATCGACGTGCACACGCACGTCGAGAACCTCTTCGAACTGCCCGACGCCGAGAACTTCGTGCGGATGGGCGTCACCACGCTCGTCACGGGCAACTGCGGCGGGTCGGCGCTCGACGTGGGCAAATTCCTCGGGCGCGTCGGCGAGACGCCCGTGGCCGTCAACGTCGCCACGCTCGTCGGGCACAACACCGTGCGCCGCGCCGTCTTCGGCGAGGCCGACCGCGCGCCCACGCCCGAGGAGCTTGAGCGGATGAAGGCGCTCGTCGAGCGCGCGATGCGCGACGGCGCCGTCGGGCTCTCGACCGGGCTCTACTACGTGCCGGGCGCTTACGCGAAGACGGACGAGGTGGTGGAGCTGGCGAAGGTCGCCGCGCGCTTCGGCGGCGTCTACGCCACGCACATGCGCGACGAGGGGGGCGGGGTCGCCGACTCCATCCGCGAGAGCATCGAGATCGGCGAGCGCGCGGGGCTGCCGGTCGAAATCTCGCACTTCAAGATAAGCACCAAGAGGCTCTGGGGGCAGAGCGAGATGACGCTCGGCCTCGTCCGCGACGCGCGCCGCCGCGGCCTGCAGGTCACCGTCGACCAGTACGCCTACACGGCGAGCAGCACCTCGCTCGACTCGCGCCTGCCGGACTGGGTCGAGGAGGGCGGGCGCGAGGAGGGGCGCAGGCGCATCGCCGACCCCGCACAGCACGCGCGCATCGTCCGCGAGATGAAGGAGTCTCTGAAGAAGTCCGGCTTCAAGGACTACTCCTACGCCGCGGTCGCCAGCTACCGGCCGAAGCCGGAGTACGACGGCAAGACGATAGCGGAGGTGACGAGGCTGGCGCGGGGCAGGGCTGACGTCGGGAGCCAGATAGAGCAGATACTTGAGATGTACGCGGCGGGCGGCGCCTCGATGGTCTACCACTCGATGGGCGAGGAGGACGTGCGCGGCATCCTCCGCGAGCCCTTCACGATGGTCGCCTCCGACTCGGGCGTCCGCCGCTTCGGCGAGGGCGTCCCGCACCCGCGCGGCTACGGCAACAACGCGCGCGTGCTCGGCACCTACGTCCGCGAACTGCGCCTCGTCACGCTCGAAGACGCCGTCAGGAAGATGACCTCGCTGCCGGCGCAGACCTTCGGCCTGCGCGACCGCGGGCTCGTGCGCGAGGGGATGGTCGCCGACCTCGTCCTCTTCGACGACGCCGCCGTCGCCGACCCCTCGACCTTCGAACGGCCGCACCAGTACGCCGCGGGCTTCTCCTACGTCGTCGTGGGCGGCGCGGTCGTGCTCGACGCGGGGCGGATGACGGGGGCGCGGCCGGGGGCGGCGCTGCGGCACGAGAGCGGGCCGTGAGGGAGCGGCCGGCCCCGCCCGCGGGGCCGCGCGCACTACTTAATCCAGAGGTAAGTCCGGCCCCGCCCCCGCGCGCGCCGCGCGCGGAGGACGGGCCGGGGACGGTTCAGAATCTTTTCCGGAGATGAAAATGGAGCACCCCATGAGACACCACCTAGAGGCCGCATTCAGGCTGACGCTGCTCGCGCTCGCGCTCTGCTGCGCGTGCGCGGGCGTCGCCTCCGCCCAGGAGATCACGGGCAGCATCGTCGGCACGGTCACCGACGTCAACGGCGCCGCCGTCAAGGGCGCGACCGTCAACGTGACCGACGCCGCGAAGAAGGTCGTCGTGCGCACGGTGACGACCAACGACGACGGCCAGTACGACGTGCGCGACCTGCCCGTCACCGCCTACGACGTGAGCGTCGAGGCGCCGAGTTTCAAGAAGCACATCGAGAGCGGGGTGCAGGTGAACGTGGGTAAGCGCCGGACGCTCGACATCCAGCTCGCCGTCGGCGACGTGGCCGAGGTCGTCACGGTCGAGGCCGCGCCCGTCGCCGTCGAGACCTCGAACGCCACCGCCTCGACCGTCATCACGGGCGAGCAGGCGCGCGAGCTGTCGCTCAACAACCGCAACTGGGTGCAGCTCATCACGCTCGCGCCCGGCGTCTCGAACGACCTCGCCGACCAGGTCTACGTCGGCACGAGTAACCCGGCCGGGCAGGCCAACACGATGAACATCTCGGTCAACGGCGCACGCAGCGCGCAGAACACCTACACGGTGGACGGCGCCGACGTGACCGACCGCGGCTCGAACATCACCATCCAGGCCTACCCGAGCGTGGACTCCATCGCCGAGTTCAACGTCCAGCGGAGCCTCTTCCCGGCCGAGTCGGGGCGCAGCGGCGGCGGCCAGATCAACGTCGTCACGCGCTCGGGCGGCGAGGAGTTCCACGGGACGCTCTACGAGTTCGTCCGCAACGAGCGCCTCAACGCCAACGACTTCATCTCGAACCGCGCCACCAACCCGGCCTTCGGGCGCGAGTCGAACGGCAAGGCGAGGCGCGCGCCCTTCCGCTACAACGACTACGGCTTCACCGTCGGCGGCCCCGTCTACGTCCCGAACTTCGGCGAGGGCGGCTCCGCGGTCAAGCGTGTGCGGGGCACCTTCTTCTTCTTCTCGGAGGAGCAGCGCAAGGACCGCCGCTACCCGACGCTGAGCGGCACGGTGCCCGACTTAAACATGAGGCAGGGCATCTTCCCCATGGACGTCTGCCTGCGCGCCAACGCGCCGACGGCCACGACGGCGACCTGCCTCGAAGTGCTGCCGGCCGGCACGCCGCTCTCGACGCGCGCCCCCATCAACCCCGTCGCGCAGCAGTACCTGAACTTCGTCTACAACCGGCTGCCCGCCCCGTCCGACCCGGTCACGCGCGCGCTCAACTTCCCGGCGCAGGGCGTCTTCGACTTCCGGCAGGAGATCGTCCGGCTCGACCACCAGTTCACGAGCGCGACCTCGCTCTACTACCGCTTCGAGAAGGACACCATCCCGACCGTCGACCCGAACTCGCTCTTCTCCTCGGGGTCGGGGCTGCCCGGCGTCTCGACCAGCGAGACAGACTCGCCCGGCAAGACGCACACGCTCCAGTTCACGCACGTCGTCAACCCGAACGTCGTGGCCGTCGGCCGCTGGAACTACGGCTACGGCGCCATCCTCAGCCACACGACGGGGTCACTCGCGCTCGCGAACTCCCCGATCACCCCGCCCCTGCCGTACCAGAACACGCGCGACGTCGTCCCCGTCATCTCCGGGAACGGGTTCAGCACCCTGACCGAGTTCGGTAACTACGACAACTTCTCGTACAAGCACAACTTCGCCGGCGACCTGACCTGGACGCGCGGGAGCCACACGATGAAGGTCGGCAGCCAGTTCTCTTACTACCGGAAGAACGAGAACGCCCTGACGGGGAGCCCGAACCTCAACCAGGGGCAGTTCAGCGGGTTCCTGAACACCGTCCCGACCAGCGTCGTGCAGACGAGCGTGATCCCGGCCAGCGCCGCGGCGCAGGAGCCGAACTCCACCCGCCGCACCAACTTCCAGGCGTTCGCCAACTTCCTGCTCGGCAACAACGTCACCTTCAACCAGGCGCGCTTCGACTACACCGCCGACCTGCGGCAGATCACCCTGGAGACCTACGCGCAGGACGAGTACAAGGCCCGGCCCAACCTGACCCTCTACTACGGCCTGCGCCACTCCTACTTCGGCTCGCCCTACGACCGCAACGGGAGGCTGAGCAACTTCGACCCGTCGGCCTACAACCCGGCCGCCGCGCCGCAGGTGACGGGCGCGGGCAACCGCGTCGTCGGCACCGGCAACTTCTGCAACGGCATGATCGTCAACTCGCAGAACCTCCAGACGGCGGCGAACGGCTGCACGCCGGCGGCGTCGCCCTACGGCAAGTACGTCGTCAAGGCCCCGAAGGCCAACTTCCAGCCGCGCGTCGGGCTCGCCTGGGACCCGTTCGGCAAGGGCACGACTTCGATCCGCATGGGCTACGGGATGTACTACGACCAGGTGCTCAACGGCACCTACGAGCAGAACATCGGGACGAACCCGCCCTACCAGGAGACGTTCAGCATCAGCGCGGCCTCGCTGCCGCTGGGGGCGACTCCCCCGAGCCTGAGCCAGCCCGTCCCCACGGGCACCACGGTCGCCGCGGTCGGGTCGCTCGCCGCCCTGAGCGTGCGCGCCATCCAGCCCAACTGGAAAGACCCGTACATGCAGCACTGGTCGGCCGAAGTCCAGCACCAGTTCACCGACAAGACGTTGGTCAGCGTCGGGTATTTCGGGTCGAAGGGCACGCACCTGATAGGCGCCTTCGAGCTGAACGAGCTGCCGCCGGGCCAGGCCCTCAACGCGCGCTGCGCGAGCGGCGCGAACACCCTGCAGACGCCGGGCGTGACGACCGTCCCGTGCCAGGCGTCGGGGACCTATTTCGGCGGCACGGGCGGCGTCTCCTCCAACATCCTCGACCAGATCAGGCCCTTCCGCGGCTACCGCTCGATCAACATGATCACGCCGCAGTTCAACTCGAACTACCACAGCCTCCAGACGCTCGTGACGCAGAGGTTCAGCGGCGCTTCGCAGGTGAACGTCGCCTACACGTGGTCGAAGAACCTGACCGACAACCAGAACGACCGCAGCAACGCCCCGGAGAACTCGTACAACATACGTCTCGACAGGGGCCGCGCGGCGCTCGACCGCCGACACGTCTTCACCTCGAACTTCATCTACGACCTGCCGTTCTTCAAGAACCAGAACGGCTTCGCCGGGAAAGTCCTCGGCGGCTGGGAGGTGACCGGGGTCGTCACGCTCCAGACCGGCCTCCCGTTCACGCCGCTCGGCGCCAACTTCGACCCGACCGGGCTCGGCAACATCCCGGCCATCATCGCCGGCAACCGCCCGAACTTACTGTGCGACCCGAACGAGAACGCGCCGCACAGGTTCGAGCAGTTCTTCAACACGCAGTGCCTCCAGCCGAACCCCACCTCGGGGACGGCGCCATTCGCCGTCGGCAACGGCGGCCGCGGCGTCATCGACGGGCCCTCGACGAAGCGGGCCGATCTCTCCCTGTTCAAGAACTTCAGCTTCCGCGAAAACCTGCGGCTGCAACTTCGCGGCGAGGTCTTCAACGTCTTCAACCACACGAACTTCAGGGCCATCAACGGGAACATCAGCCAGGCCACTTACGGACAGGTGACCTCGGTGCGAGACCCGCGCAACATCCAGCTCGGAATCAAGTTCTACTTCTGAGCCGGCCGTTCCCGCTTCGGTGAGCGCGTGCCCGCGACACTCCTTCGAGTGTTGCGGGCACGCGCTCTTCATGTGGTTTAATTGCCGGCATGCGAAACAGTCACGGCGGCGGAGAGTTGTTACTGAGAAACGCGCGCGTCGTCCTGCGCGACCGCGTGGCCGAAGGCGCGCACCTCTTCGTCGAGGGCGGCCGCGTCGCGCGCGTCGTCGAAGGCGGGGCCGGGCCCGACCCGCGCGGCGCGCGCGAGATAGACCTCGCGGGGCTCACGCTCTACCCGGGCTTCGTCGACGTGCACATACACGGCGCGGTCGGCGTGGACGCGCTTGAGGCTTCCGCCTCGGACCTGGCCCGCGTCGCGCGCCACCTCGCCGCTGAGGGCGTCACGGCCTGGCTCCCGACGCTCGTCCCCGCGCCGGCCGGGGACTACCGGCGGGCGGTCGCGGCGGTCGAAGGGTTGATGGCGGCGCAGGACGACGAGCGGCCGCCGGGCGCGCGCGCCGTCGGGCTGCACTACGAGGGGCCGTTCGTCAGCCTCCGGCAGTGCGGCGCGCTGCGCACCGAGTACTTCCGCGACTTCGCGACGGGGCGCGAGCTGGACGACCTGCCCGCGCTCGCGCGCGCGGGCGCGGCGCACATGATCACGCTCGCGCCCGAGGTGGAGGGCGGGGTCGCGCTGGTCGAAGAGCTGGCGCGGCGCGGCTGGGTCGTCTCCGTCGGCCACACGCGCGCGGGCGTGGAGACTCTGGAGAGGGCGCGCGCGGCCGGCGCGCGGCACATGACGCACTTCATGAACGCGATGGCGCCGCTCCACCACCGCGAGCCGGGCCCGGTCGGCTGGGGGCTCGTCCGCGACGACGTGACGGTTGACGTGATAGCCGACGGCGTCCACAGCGACCCGCTCGTGCTCGGGTTAATCTTCCGCTGCAAGACCCCGGCGCGCGTCTCGCTCATCAGCGACGCGGTCGCGCCCGCCGGGCTCGGCGACGGCGAGTACCGCGTCTGGGGCGAGACCATCACGGTGCGCGGAGGGCGCACCTCGAACGAGCGCGGGAGCATCGCCGGCTCGGTCATCTCGATGCTCGACGCCGTCGGCACCGCGCGCGCTCTCGGCCTCGCCGAGTCGGACGTGGCGCGCGTCGCCTCGCTCAACCCGGCGCGCCTCCTCGGGATGGAGGCGGAGTTCGGCTCCGTCGAGGAAGGGAAGCGCGCCGACCTCACCGCGCTCGACCGCGACGGCCGCGCGCGCCTCACGCTCGTCGGCGGCCGGGTCGCGCACGACAGTAGGGAGCAGTAGACAGTAGACAGTAGACAGTAGACAGTAGACAGTAGAAAGACAGACAGGCGGCGCGCTCGGCTTATAACCGGAACGCGCCGCCTCTGTTTTCTCTACTGTCTACTGTCTACTGTCTACTGCTTTCACCGTACATCCCCGCGCGGCGGTACGACTCGTCAAGCAATTCGACCGGGTGGACGACGCGGAGCTTGAGGCCGGCGAGGCGCGCGCCCGCGCCGAGCTGCATGTGGCAGCCGGGGTTCCCGGTCGCGAGCACGTCGGCCCCGGTCTCGCGCACGTGCCGGAGCTTTTCGGCGAGCACGCGCGCGGAGAGTTCCGTCTCCAGAAGGTTGTAGACGCCCGCCCCGCCGCAGCACACGTCCGAGCCTTCGAGCGGCACGAGCCGCACGCCGCCGGCCGCGCCCAGCACGCGCAGCGGCTCGGCCTGCGCCCTCTGCCCGTGCAGCAGGTGGCAGGACGCGTCGTAAGTCACGGCCGTTCCCCCCGCCGCGCCCGCGCGACGGACGCCCGTCGCCGCCAACTGCTGGCTCACGTCGCGCACGCGTGCGCCGAACTCCCGCGCGCGGCCCGCGTACTCCGCGTCGCCCGCGAGCAGGTGCGCGTAAGAAGCGAGCATCGCGCCGCAGCCGCCGGCGTTCGTGACCACGGGCGCGCCGGCCTCGTCGCGGAACGCGTTAATGTTCCGCCGCGCGAGACGGCGCGCGCCTTCGAGGTCGCCCGCGTGCGCGTGCAGCGCGCCGCAGCAGACCTGGCCGCGCGGCGCGCTCGCCTCGCACCCGTTCGCGCGCAGCTCGCGCGCCGTCGCGCGGTTCACGCGCGAGAAAAGCCCCTCCGTCACGCAGCCCTCGAAGAGCAGCGCCGGCGCGGCCTCGCCCCGCGCGCCCGCGCCATCCGGCCCCGCCGCGCCCGACGCCTCGACCTTCACCTCCGCCGCGCGCGAGGCGTCGAGCAGTGCCAGCGCGAGTTCGGCGCGCGTCGGCAGCAGCCTCGTCAGCTTCGAGGCAAGCAGCAGGTGCGGCAGCCGCGAGTCGCGCAGCAGCCGCGCGAGCGCGAAGGCGAGCCGCAGCCGCGCGGGGTGCTCCCACACGCCGCCGAGCGCCACGCGCAGAGCGCGCGAAGTCCAGCCCTGCCTGCGCCCGCCCGCCGCGATGTCGGAGCGCGCGGCCTCTAACAACTGCCCGTACTCGACGCCGGCCGGGCACGCGCTCTCGCACGCGCGGCAGCCGAGGCAGCGGTCGATGTGGCGCGTGAACGAGCGCGAGTCGAGCGCGAGGCGCCCCTCCCCGACCGCGCTCATCAGGTAGAGCCGCCCGCGCGGGCTGTCGTTCTCGTCGCCCGTGTGGACGTAGGTCGGGCATGCTTCGAGGCAGAGCCCGCAGTGGACGCACGCGAGCAGCTTGCGTTCCTCGGCCGCGAGCGCGCCCGCGAGTTGTGTCGTGCGTTCCGGCATCCTTCGTCTGCTCAGACGGCGCCCGGCGTGTCTAGCCTGAAACGGCCGGGCGCGAAAGTGTCGTTCGGGTCTAGTTGCGCTTTGATGCGCCTCATCAGCAGCGCGGCCGAGTCGGCCAGCCCCCACGAGTCGAACCCGCGCCGGTATCCGGCCATCGCGCGCTCGACGACGAGCGAGCCGCCCGCGTCGCGCGCCGCCTCTCGCATCTCGCCGACGAAGCCGCCCGCGGTCAGCTTTTCGTGGTCGAGGTCGGGCCGGGAGCGCGGGAAGCCCTCGAAGACGCGCAGCCGCCCGTCGCCCGCGCCCGCCTGCCAGTGCGTGTGCGTGGCGTAGCGGCTCGTCTCGGGGAGCCGCGCCAGCAGCCCCCCGAGCGCCGTCGGCGGGACGCTCGCGCGCCAGACGAAGTCGCGCTCGTGCCCGCGCGCCGCGGCGAGCCCCGACCAAATCTCCGCGTCGTCCTCGACGCGCGCGACCCGCCCGCCCCTCGCGCCCCCGGCCACGACCTCCTCCGCGCGCGCGAGCTGATACTCGACCGCGCCCTCCGTCCCGGCGAACCGCGCGAAAAGGAAGTAGCTCCCCTCGTCCCAAAGCTCCGACAACTCCGGCCCGTTCACCCAGACGCGCCAGGGCGAGAGCAGTTCGACGGCCACGGGCATCAGTTGCGAGAGGGCGAGCGAGCGCGCGGCTTCGAGCAGCCCGCGCCAGTCCTTCGAGCGCGCGACGAGCGTCGCCTCGCGCCGCGGCCGCGGGCGCAGGCGGAAGGTGATTTCGAGGATGACGCCGAGCGTGCCGTGGCTGCCCGTGAAGAGCTTGCAGAGGTCGTAGCCGGCGACGTTCTTGACGACGCGGCCGCCCGCGCGTATCACGCGCCCGCCCGCGAGCGCCACCTTCATGCCGAGCACGTGCGCGCGCGGCGCGCCGTAGCCCAGGCCCTGCGCCCCGGCCGCGCCCGTCGCCACCAGCCCGCCGAGCGTCGCGCGCCCGCCGCCGGGCGGGTCGAGCGGGAGCCACTGCCCCGCGCGCCCGACCTCGCGGTTGAAGTCCGCGAGCGTCATGCCGGCTTCGGCCGTCGCCACGAGGTCGGCCGGCTCGTGCTCGACGAGGCGCGCCATGCGCGTCGTCTTCAGCGCGACGGGGTCGCGGTGCGCGTCGTCGGAGCCCGCGTTGCGCTGCGCCTCCGCGCCGACGGGGAAGACGGCCCAGCGGTCGCGCTCGGCCACGCGCAGAACCTCGCAGACCTCCTCGGCCGACCCGGGCTCGACGGAGCGCACGCCGTGAAAGCCCGCGCCGCCGCCGCCGCAGGCCCCGATGTGCTCGCCCCCGACTATCTCCGCGAAGTCCTCGAACCGGCGCGCCCTCCCGCCGTCGCCGCCGCCGGAAGTCGCCGCCGTAACGGCTACGGGGCTCGCCTTCGTTGACGGTTCGACACGGCGGCCCCCGTCTTCCGTCACATGCCGTCCGGCCGGCGCGGCGGCGGCCTTGGCCTCCGCGACGGCGCGCGCCTCGCCGCAGCCCTTGAGCACGGGGATGACCTTGCCGGGGTTGCACAGCCCCGACGGGTCGAAGGCCGCGCGCACTTGCAGCATCGCGCGCATGTCCTCCTCCGAGAAGACGAGCGGCAGGTATTCGCTCTTGTCGAGCCCGACGCCGTGCTCGCCCGTGATGGTGCCGCCCGCGCGTACGCACGTCTCCATGATCTCGCGGCCGGCCTCGTGGACGCGCCTGACCTCGTCGGCGTCGCGCGAGTCGAAGCAGACGAGCGGGTGGAGGTTGCCGTCGCCCGCGTGGAAGACGTTGGCCACGCGCAAACGGTAGCGCGCGCCGACGCGGTAGGTCTCGGCCAGCACCTCGGGCAGCCGCGAGCGCGGCACGACGGCGTCCTGTATGAGTATGTCGGGCGTGATGCGCCCCATCGCGCCGAAGGCGCCCTTGCGCGCCGCCCACAGCCGCTTGCGCTCCGACTCGTCGGCCGCGAGGCGCACGCCGCGCGCGCCGTTGCGCCGGCAGACGGCGCGCACGCGCTCGACCTCCTCGTCCATCCCGGCTTCGAGCCCGTCCAGCTCGACGAGCAGCGCGGCCTCCGCGTCCAGAGGCATCCCGGCGGCGAAGACGCTCGCCTCGACGGCGCGGATGGTCGCGCCGTCAACCATCTCAAGGCCGGCCGGCGTGATGCCCTCGGCGATGACGGCCGAGACGGCGCGGCTCGCGTCGTCTATGTTTGTGAAGTCCGCGAGCAGCGTGCGGACGGAGGGGGCGACCGGCGTCAGCCGCACGGTCACCTCGGTGACGACGCCGAACGTGCCCTCGCTCCCGACGAAGACGCCGAGCAGGTCGTAGCCCGGCGCCTCCGCGCCCGCGCCGCCCAGGTCAACGACGCGCCCGTCGGAGAGCACGACGCGCGCCCCGAGCACGTGGTCGGTCGTCGTGCCGTACTTCAGACAGTGTATGCCGCCCGCGTTCTCGCCGACGTTGCCGCCGACGGTGCAGGTCGTCTGGCTCGAAGGGTCGGGCACGTAGTAGAGACCGTGGCGCGCGACGGCGCGCGAGACGTGCGCGTTGACGACGCCCGCCTCGACGACGGCCAGCCGGTTCCCCGCGTCCACCTTCAAGACGCGCCGCATCCGCGCCGTCGAGACGCAGACGCCGCCGCCCAACGCCAGCGCGCCGCCCGAGAGCCCCGTCCCCGCGCCGCGCGGAACGACCGCCACGCCCTCGCGCGAGAGCAGGCGCATCACCTCCGCGGCCTCTTCGGTCGAGGCCGGGAAGACGACCGCGCGCGGCCTGTGGCGGTAGTGCGTCAGCCCGTCGCACTCGAAGACGAGCAACTCCTCCGGGTCGGAGATGACCTGCTCGGGCCGGAGTGTGGCGCGGAGCGTTTTGACGAGAGTGTCCAAGGGAATCGTCTGCGAGCGCGTCGGAAAATTCTTGCCGGAAGGCGACGGCGCAATGATACACTACGCCTCCGCCGTTTCCGTAACAGCACGCGGCCGCATCCCGTAACAGACCCGAGGGACACTTACCTTTGATGAGAGCACTCTCCGCCTTCGCGCTTCTCGCCTGTCTTATGTCCGCATTCATCACGCCCCGCTCCGGCGCGCAGAGGTTCGAGGCCGACCTCGTCGTCGTCAACGCGAACGTCCGCACGATGGACGCCGCGCGGCCGCGGGCCGAGGCCGTCGCCGTCCACGGCAACCGCATCGTGGCCGTCGGGACGAGCGAGGAGATAAGGCGCATGGCCGGCGCGGGCACGCGGGTCGTAGACGCGGGCGGCGCGCTCGTGCTGCCGGGCTTCAACGACGCGCACGTGCACTTCCTGTCGGGCGGCTTCCAGTTGTCGAGCGTAGACCTGCGCGACGCGGCGACGCCGCAGGAGTTCGCCGGGCGCATCCGCCGCTTCGCCGAGAAGCTCCCGGAGGGGCGCTGGGTGACGGGCGGCGACTGGGATCACGAGCGCTGGCCTGCCGTTAACGGAAGCGCGCCGCTCCCGACCAAAGAACTGATCGATTCGTTCACGCCCGACCGCCCCGTCTTCGTCAACCGCCTCGACGGCCACATGGCGCTCGCCAACAGCTTCGCGCTCAAGCTCGCCGGCGTCACGCGCGAGACGAAAGACCCGCCCGGCGGGCTCATCGTGCGCGACCCCGCGACGGGCGAGCCGACCGGCGTGCTGAAGGACGCGGCGCAGAGCTTCGTCTGGAAGGTCTTCCCCGAGCCGAGCTTCGAGGAGAAGCTGGAGGCGGCGCGCGCCGCGACCGCGCACGCCGCCGCGCACGGCGTGACGAGCGTGCAGGACATGTCGGCCGGCAACGACGTGGGCGTCTACCAGACCCTGCTCGAACGCGGCGAGCTGAAGACGAGAATCTACGCCGTCTCGCCGCTGCCGGACTGGGAGCGTCTGGGGCGCGTCGGCGTCCGGCGCGCCTTCGGCGGGGACGTGCTGCGCATCGGCGGCCTGAAGGGCTTCGCCGACGGGAGCCTCGGCTCGACGACGGCGCTCTTCTTCGAGCCGTACCTCGACGCGCCGAACACCTCGGGGCTCCCCGGCGACGAGATGTTCCCCGAGGGCGCGATGCTCGGGCGCGTCGCGGCGGCGGACGCCGCCGGCCTCCAGGTGATGATTCACGCCATCGGCGACAGGGCCAACGACGCGATACTCTCTATCTACGAGCAGGTCGCGAAGAAGAACGGCGCGCGCGACCGCCGCTTCCGCGTCGAACACGCGCAGCACCTCCGCGCGCAGGACATCCCGCGCTTCGGCCGGGATAAAGTCGTCGCCTCGATGCAGCCCTATCACTGCATAGACGACGGCCGCTGGGCCGAGAAGCGCATCGGCCCGGCGAGGGCGAAGGGCACCTACGCCTTCCGCACGCTGCTCGACACGGGCGCCGTGCTCGCCTTCGGCTCGGACTGGTCGGTCGCGCCGCTCGACCCCGTCCTTGGAATCTACGCCGCCGCGACCCGCCGCACGCTCGACGGCAAGAACCCCGGCGGCTGGGTGCCCGAGCAGAAGATCACGGTCGAGGAGGCCGCGCGCGCCTACACCGTCGGCTCGGCCTACGCCGAGTTCGCCGAGAACGTCAAAGGCACCATCACGCCCGGCAAGCTCGCAGACCTCGTCATCCTCACCGAAGACATCTTCCGGATAGACCCCGCCGCCATTGAGAAGGTGAAGGTGCGGATGACGGTCATGGACGGCAGGGTCGTTTACGAGAAGAAGGATTAACCGCGGGGGGCGCGTTGGAGTTCACGGTCGTCGAAGGGTTGCGGACGGTCAAGTTCGACCTCGTCTTCTCGCTGGCGCTGGCGGCGCTGGTGCTGTTCGCCGGGTACTTCGTGCAGCGGCGTGTGGGGTTTCTGTCGCGCGCGAACATCCCGGCGGCGGCCGTGGGCGGGCTGCTCTTCGCGGGGCTCGTCTTCGTGCTGCGCTCGGGCGGGGTCGTCGGCGTCTCGCTCAACACGTCTTTGCGCGCGCCGCTCCAGACGGCCTTCTTCACGACCATCGGGCTCGGCGCGACGCTGGGGCTGCTGCGCGCGGGCGGTTGGCGGATGGGCTTCTTCTGGCTGCTGGCCAGCTTGACGGCCGTCGTGCAGAACCTCGTCGGGATGGGGCTGGCGGTGCTGCTGGGCGCGCCCGCACTGCTCGGCGTCGTGTGCGGCGCGCTGACGCTGACGGGCGGGCCGGCGACGGGGCAGGCGTGGGAGGGGAAGTTCGCCGAGCTGGGGCTCGCGGGCGCGGGCTCCGTCATCATCGCGTCGGCGCTCTTCGGCATCTTCGTCTCCAGCCTCGTGGCCAACCCCGTGGCGACCGCGCTCATACGCCGCCTCCGGCTCGCGCCCGAAGGCGGGACGAGGGCGGAGGCGCGCGCCGAGGAGGACGAGTTCTGGGCTCTGAGCCCGACGGTCGCCCCCAACCCGATGG
>DASVWB010000095.1:0-4717 GCA_036389815.1 Pyrinomonadaceae bacterium
CTTCTGGCTGGCGAAGATGAACGACTTCAGCCGGGCGGGCGAGAACGTGAGGGACGAGGGGGTGGCGCTGGCGCGGGTGAGGAGGGCGGAGATGGTGCGGGCGTTTATCGAGTCCATCGAGTACCGCCGCCGCTTCCAGGGCTCGCCGACGGGTAACCAGGAGGGCAGCTCCGTCATCGGGGAAGAGGGGACGGCCGACGCCGGCTTCCGGCCGTGGCCGGAGCTTGCGCGCGCCGCGCCCACCCCCATAGACTCGTTGCTCAGGCGGTTCTGGCTGTCCGACTAGGCGGCCGGGAGCGCGGTTTCCGGGGCGGCGCGGGACGGGATGGTTCGTCCCGCGCCGCCCCGCCCTTTTCCGGCGCGCGTAACGGCTGCGGCCTCAACGACTAAACGGCCGCCGCTTAAAGTTTCAGTTTGACAAGCGGTCTTACGCCAACATATAGTGTGCCTCTCCCACAAAGGCTCTAGGGACTGTGTGTCCCTTGGGGCATCCCGTAAAGGCCGAAAACGCGCAGCATGTTCAAACTCCAACGCCTCGAAATCACCGGCTTCAAGTCCTTCGCAGACTACACAGACCTCGTCTTCACCGGCAACGGCATCACCGGCATCGTCGGCCCCAACGGCTGCGGCAAGTCGAACGTGGCCGACGCCATCTCGTGGGTCCTGGGCGAGCAGAAGGTGAAGAACCTGCGCGGCGGCGAGATGAAGGACGTCATCTTCCAGGGCTCGAAGAACCGCGCGCCCTCGGGGATGGCCGAGGTCGTGCTCCACATGGTGCGCGACGAGACGGTCGAGGAAGAGCCCGACATCGAGGACATAGACGCGACGCTCGAAGAGCTGGACGACCAGGCCGGCGTCGTCGGAGAGCGGTTCGCGCCCGAACTCGAAGCGCTCGCGCCGCGGCCCGAAGCCGCCGCGCCGAACGGCGACGGCGCCGCGCCGGTCACCCCGGACGAAAGCGCCGGGGCGGCGCAGGCCGAAGGCGAGGCGACTCAGGCGCTCGCGGTCGTCGCGCCGGACGACGCCGCGGCCGTCCCCGCCCCGAAGCCGCGCGCGCACCACAAGCGCCACTGGCGGCCGCGCCGCCTCGGGCTCGACTTCGCGCCGGGCGAGAGCGTCTCGGTCACGCGCCGGCTCTACCGCGACGGCGAGAGCGAGTACCTGCTGAACGGCCGCGTCTGCCGCCTGCGCGACATCCAGGACCTCTTCTCGGGCACCGGCCTCTCCGGCGCGCACTACGCCATCATCGAGCAGGGGCGCATCGGCCAGATACTCTCCGCGAAGCCCATGGACCGCCGCACGCTCATCGAGGAGGCGGCCGGCATCACGAAGTTTCGCGTGCGGCAGCGCGCGGCCGAGGCGCGCCTCGAAGCCGCCCGCGCCAACCTCAACCGCGTCTCCGACATCGTCAGCGAGATAGAGCGGCAGGTCGGCAGCCTCCGCCGGCAGGCCGCGAAGGCGCGCCGCTACCACCAGATACGCGAGGAGCTGCGCGAACTACTCCGGCAGGTCTACGCGGCCGACGAGCGCGAGCTGAACGCGCGGCTCGAAGCCTTGCGCGGAGGGCTCGACGGGGCGAACGAGGAGGTCGAGCGCCTCGCCTCCGAACTCGAAGAGCGCGAGGAGGAGGCGCGCGGCGCAACGACCGAGGCGCGCGCGCGCGAGGGGGAGCTGTCGGAGGCGCGCGCCGCCGTCTCCGAATCCGCCCTGAAGTTCGACCGCCGCGAGCGCGAGCGCGCCTACCAGGGCGAGCAGATCGTGTCGCTCGAAAAGCGGCTCGCCGACGTGCGGCGCGAGGCCGAGGTCGTCCGCGCGCGGCTCGCCGCCGTGACGGCCGAGAGCGAGTCGCTGGTGCTCCGCGACGTGCAGATGCGCGAGGCGAGCGAGCAGAGCGCCCGCCGGCTCGAAGAGGCCGAGGCCGCCTACGCCCGCCGCACTTCGGAGGTCGTGGAGGCCGAGGCGCGCATCGAGGCGGCGCGCGCCGAACTCCTGACGCACACGGCCGCGGCCGAGCGCCTCGCCGAGATCGGCCGCCAGTTGGAGGCCGTGCTCGACAAGCTGGCGGCGCAGGCCGAGGGGCTCGCGCGCGAGGGCGAGCGCGCCGCGGCCGCGCACGAGCAGGCCGAGGCCGAGGCCGAAAAACTTCAGGGCGAGATCGAGTCGGCGCGCACGCACATGAACGCGCTCTACTCGGAGCGCGAGTCGCGCACGCGCGAACTCTCCGACGCGCGCGCGGAGGTCGCGGCCGCGGAGGCCGAGCGCGCCCGCGCCCGCGACGAGTCGGCGCGCGTCCGCCACCGCCTCGACACGCTCCGCGAGATAGACACGCAGCACTCGCTCTACTCGCAGTCCGTCCAGCGCATCTTCGCGCCGGCCGAGGGCGACGCCCCGCGCGACTTCCACGTCGTCGCCACGCTCGCCGACGTTCTGCGGGTCGAGCCGCGCTGGGAGCGCGCCGTCGAGAGCGTGCTCGGCCACTACCTCCAGTCGGTCATCGTGCCGACGCCGGACGACGCCGTGCGCGCGGCCGCGTGGCTCCGGGTCACGAACGCGGGGCGCGCGACCTTCATCGTCGCGGGCCTGCGCGGCGGCGCCGGCCTCGACGAGGCCGACGACGCGGCGGGCGCGGCGCTCGAAGACGAGGGCGGCGCCGCCGCGGGGCCGGCGGCCGAGGCCGAGATTGACGAGGGCGCGCGCGTCGCGAACCTGCTCGGCGCGCCGCGCGAGATCGGGGCCGTGCTCTCGCGCACGCTCTCGCGCGAGATGGGCGCGCGCGTGGCGGCCGACCTGGAGCGCGCGATGCTCCTGACGCTCCCCACCGGCGAGATGTGCGTGACGGCCGCGGGCGAGTGGGTCGTCGCCGGCCAGCTCATCGCGGCGGGCGGCCACCCCGTCTCCGAAGAGGGCGCGGGGCTCCTGGCCTTCAAGCGCGAGATGCGCGAGCTTGAGCTGCGCGCGGTCGGGCTCGAAGCCGACCTCGTCTTTGCCGACGAGGCGGCGCAGGGGGCGCGCGCGCGGCTGGTCGAGTTGGAGGACGCCTTCATCCTCCTCAACGACGAGATAGGGCGCTGCGAGCGCGAGCAGGTAGCGCGCGAGGTGAGCGCCTCGCAGCTCCGGCAGGAGATAGAGCGCGCCGAGCGCCACATGCGCGTCGTGGCCGACGACGCCGCGCGGCTCGCCGACGAGCGGCGCGAGGTCGAGGAGCGCCGCGCACGCCAGTTGAGCGAGCTTGAGACCGCGCAGGCGTCGCGCGCCGCGGCGCAAGTGTCCGTCGGCGGGGCGGCGGAGGCGCTGGCCGAGGCGCGCCGCGCCGCCGAGGCGGAGAGCGAGAACCTTGGGGCGCAGCGCGCGCAGGCCGCCGCCGCCGCGGAGCGCCGCCGCGCCGCCGCCGCGGAGTTGCGCCGGATGGAGTCGGAGGCCGCGGAGCTTCGGTCGCGCCTTGAGCGGCACGAGCGCGAGGAGTCGGAGGCCGCCGGGAGGCTCGAAGACCTGCGCCGCTCGCTCGCCGAGCTGGACGAGTCTTCGGCCGGCGAGGAGGACGAGCGCTCCACGTTGGAGCGCCGCGTCGGCGAGGCCGCGGCTCGGCTCTCGGAGGCGCGCGAGCGCGCCGACGCACTCGCGCTCGAAGTGACGGAGCTTCACCAGCGCGCGTCATCCGCGCGCGACGCGCGCTCGGCGCTCGAAGTGCAGAGGGCCGAGGCGGCAGCCCGCCTCAACTACGTGCGCGAGTCGTGCGCGAGCGAGCTGAACCAGCCGCTCGAAGAGGTCGCGGCCGAGCACCCGGCCGAGGAGGGCTTCGACCTCGAAGCCTCGCGGGCGCGCCTCGAAGAACTGCGCGCGCGGGTCGAGAGTTTCGGCGCGGTCAACATGATGGCGCTCGAAGAGCTGGCCGAGAACGAGGAGCGCCTGACCTTCCTCACCGCGCAGCGGCAGGACATCACCGACGGGATTCATTCGACCGAGGAGGCGCTGCGCGAGATCAAGCGCCGCTCGCGCGAGCGCTTCCGCCACGCCTTCGAGGAGGTCAACCGCAACTTCGGCCAGTTCTTCGTCGAACTCTTCGGCGGCGGCCGCGGCGAGATGAGCCTCCTCGACGGCGAGGACGTTCTGGAGTCCGGCATCGACATCGTGGCGCAGCCGCCGGGCAAGCGTTTGCAGAACGTGCTGCTGCTTTCGGGCGGCGAGAAGGCGATGGCGGCGCTCGCGCTCGTCCTCGCCATCTTCCGCTACCGGCCGTCGCCCTTCTGCCTCTTGGACGAGGTGGACGCGCCGCTCGACGAGGCCAACGTCAGCCGCTTCACGACGAAGATCAAGGAGATGTCAGAGGACACGCAGTTCCTCGTCATCACGCACAACAAGCGCACGATGGAGATGGCGCGCGCCCTCTACGGCGTGACGATGGAGGAGGCGGGCATCTCGCGCCTCGTCTCCGTGAGGTTCGAGTGAGCAATGCGTTTTAGGAGTCTCGCGCTCGCCTCCGCGGCCGCGCTCGTCCTGGCGACGGGCGCGGCGCTTCGCTCTCAAGGGGGGCAGTCCGCGCCGCGCAAGGCCACGCCGCGCCCCGCGCCGGCGGTCGAGCAGCGGCAGCCGCAGAAGGTCACGCAGCGCCCCGAGGACGTGAAGAAGGGGGCGGACGAGGTGCCGGCCTCCGTGCGCGCCGGCATGCCCGCGAAGCCGAAGGAAGACCCGAACGCCGCCCGCTACACCTACGAGTTCC
>DASVWB010000096.1:0-2299 GCA_036389815.1 Pyrinomonadaceae bacterium
TTGAGATCTCAAATTCTTAAAGACGGGCCTCCGCGTCTCTACGTCCAACTCATCCGGGGCGGGCGGCCGACTTCTGTGCTAGCCTCAGCCGTTCCGGCGAACGACACGGGCGGGGGAAAGACTTAATGCAGCGCGAGGTGACGGACGGCGAAGGCACGAGGTGGACTTGCGTTCAGGCGTACGCGGGTCTGACTCAGGACGGCGGGGGCGCGGCGGCCGACGCCGCGGCGGGCGAGGACGGCCGCGTCGAAGTGGTCTGCACGCCGAGCGGCGGGGCGCAGACGGTGCGGCTAAGGCTCGCCGCGGGCTGGGAGGACGAGTGTTCCGACGAAGAGCTGCTGCGCGAGATAGAGGCGGGCGGCACGGGGTCTGGGGCGTGAACGGCGGCGCGGCCGCGCGCGGCTAGAGCGTGACGGCGGCGGCGGCGGGCGCGCGCTCGTCATCGCGGCGCGCGGCGCGACCCTTCGCCGCCCTGAACCAGTCGAGCACGAACGAGGCGGCCCCGAAGCCGAGCGCGGCGTCGAGCGTGAAGAGGCCGCGCGAAAGCTCCCGCAGCGCGGCCGCCTCGAAGGCGCGCCCTATCTGCTCGCGCGCCTGGTCGAGCCCCTCGACGACCGTGGTGCCGAGGTCGCGCCCGTCGCGCGCGCGCCGCCAGGCGAACTCGTAGAGCCGCAGGCGCCCCTCGTCTTCGGCCGAGCCGGTGACGACCGCGACGAGGTGCGTCGCGTCCGTCTCCTCGACTATCTCGGCGACGCGGCGCGCGAAGGCCGGCGTCAGGTCGCCGTCGCGCGTGACGAAGAGGAACGAGCTGCCGCAGACCTCGGCGGCGAGGTACGACTCGCCGTGCGGCGTGGGCGGCCCCGTCGAGATGTCGCTCTCGGGCACGCCGAGCGAGCGGACGACGCGGTAGACGCGGTTGGCGAGCCAGCCGCCGTCTTCGAGCAGCGCGACGGCGAGGCGCGTCGGGTTGAAAGTCTCCTCGACCACCTCGTCGGCGACGGGCGCGGCGCACAGCGGGCACTTCGCGCGGCTGACGGTGACGGCCGCGAGCGAGTCGGGCGACGGCAGGTCGAAGAGCGCGTGCCCCGACTTGCGGCAGCTCACCCTCAGCTCGCGTTCGAGCAGCCCCGCCTCCGACATCCTTTCCAGCGAGACGCCCCCGAGCGAGCCGGCCTCCGCGAGCAGACGCCGCGGCGTGTAGCCCTCGCGCCGCAGCTCCTGCACGCGCCGGAGGAAGTCGCGCACGGCGCGCGACTCCAGCAGCTCCGAGGCGAGCGCCAGCTCGCGACGGCCTCGGAGCGCAGCGCCGACGCGGGCGAATCCCTCGGGCTGAAGTCCCGCGAAGCGCGCGAGCCCCTGCGGCACGCCCCGCGCGCCCGGACGCCATACGGGGAGGACGGCCTGCGTCTCCGGAGTCGCGGCCCCGCCGCCCGACGCGCCCAGCGCCCCGCGCACGTCGCCGCAGAAGCGTTCGAGGCGCGCGAGCGGCCCCGACGTGTCGAGGTCGTAGACGACGCTCGCCGTCAACGCCTCGCCCGGCCCGAAGACGAGCGCGAGCACGCAGTCGCCGTCGCAGAAGAGGTCGCCGGGCGTGTAGGCGTCCGCGCCTTCGAGCCGTCCGCGCGCGGCGCACTCGCGCTCAAGCTCCGACGCGACCACGGCGCCGCCCGCGAGAGGGCCGAAGAGGTTTCGGCGCAGCGTGCGCGCGAGGGGCTTGAGCCCGCGCGCGGCCAGCGCTTCGAGCAGGCTGAGCCGCTCGACCTCTGTCAGCGGGAGCGCAAGGCTGTTGCTCTGGATAAACAGCATCTCTCTCGTCGCGGGCGCGGCGGCTCGGCGGGCGCTTACGGCCTGACCCTGATGCGCAGGCGCTCGCCGCCCGTGAAGCCTTCGGGGTAGCGGCGCTCGCGCGCCATGCGGAGCGCGACCTCCTCGTAGCCGGACGCGCCCGGCCGCGGGTTCCACACGCGCGCGTCCGTCACGCGCCCGCCCTTCACCTCGACGAGGACTTCGACCAGATACTCGCGCCGCGGCGCGGGCGTGCCGTCGAACCTGCGCGAGCCGACGACCGCCGCGGCCGCGGGCACGGGCGGCGGCGCGGCGTTCACGTTCGCGTCATTCGTGCTCGCCGCCTGCGACGACGTGCCGCCGGGCGAGGCCGGCGAGGCGCCCCCCCGCCCCTTTACAGCGCCGCCGTCGGGCGCGGCCTTCTGGCCGTCGGCCGCCGCCGCGGAGGACGGACGCGCGGCATCGCCCCCGGGGCTTGTGGCCGCGCCCGCGCCGCCAGCGCGGCGGCCGAGGA
>DASVWB010000097.1:0-19932 GCA_036389815.1 Pyrinomonadaceae bacterium
CCGCCCAGCCTGCGCCCTTCGTCGCGCCCCGCGCCGCCGCCGCCGCCCGCGCGCGCCATCACGATGACGCGCGCGGCCGTGCCGCCCGCCGCCGTGACGCCGGGCACGAGCACGCGGTCGCCCACACGCACCTCCGCGAGCGTGACGCGCTCGCCCTTCTGCAAGTCGGTCTCGCCGGGCGGCAGGCGCGTGTAGGCCGTCTGCTCCGTGGTCGTGACGGTCGTCGTCTCGCCCGAGTCGGAGCGCACGGTGACCTGCCGCGTCGCGGGGTCTACGGCCGTCACCTCGCCGACGAGGCGCTGGCGCGCCGGCCGCGCCCCCGCCGTGTCGCCACCCTGCTGAGTCTGCGCCGCCGCGTAGGCCGGCGCGAAGAGGGAGAGTGCCAGTAAGAGGAGGAAAAGCTTTTTCATTTCGTTCACTGCCGCCGTCGTGTCTCGTGTTTGACGAGCCGCCGCCCCGGTCATCCTTTGGTCGAAGGGGGGCTGTCGTCGTCGTTGTCCGTCTCGGCGCGGCTCGCGCCGCCCGAGCCCGCCGAAGGTTCCATGTCGCCGAGCGCGGCCGTCGTGCTCTGTATCGACTGCGGGCCGGGGCCCGCCACGCCGGGGCCCGTGCCGCCCCCGCTGACCGAGCCGCCCCCGGGCCCGCCGCCCTGGCTCGCGCCCGCGCCGCTCCCGCCCGAAGGGCCTGAGCCGCCCGCGGGGCCGGCCGGCGCGCCGGTGAAGTCCATCTCGCCGACGGCGCCCTGCGTCCCTTCGGCGAGGCCGGCGCCCGCGCCGCCCGCGCGCCCCGTGTCGGGCAGGGTAGTCCCCGCGCCGCCGGTCTCGCCCGGCCTGAAGCTGTCCTGCTCGGCCTGCTTCGTTTCGCTGCGTCCCGTGCCGTGCGCGAAGCGGTCGGCCTCGCCCGCCCTATCCTGTTCAGCCATCGGAAACCCCCTCAGTTGGAAGACGGCGCATCGCAAACGCCGGTTACAAGAAAACGCCCGCCCCGGCGCGCCGCACGGGCACACGCGGCCCGCGCGCGCGGGGGAGAAGTTGTGCAGGGGATGCCTGGAATATAACGCAGACGGGCACGCGACGTAAGTCGCGGCGTGTACAAAACGGCGTACGCGCGGGCGGGCGTCGTGGAGGGCGGGCCGGGCGCGCGGGGCGGCTTCAGCCGGCGCGCTTCGCCTCGCCCGCCACCTGCGCGTGGCCGAGCGCGGCGACGAGCGTCGTCCCGCCGACGATGTTGCCCGCGAGCGTCGGGAGCATCCACCCGAGGTAGTCGCCCCAGCCCGCGGCGCCCGACCAGACGACGTAGAACGTGTCGGCCGAGCCCGCGATGATGTGCGCGAACTTCCCCAGCGCGACGAGGTACGTCATCACGATGACGACGAAGAAGCGCGCCGACTCCGCCGCCGGCAGCATCCAGACCATCATCGCTATCAGCCACCCGGCGAAGACGCCCTTCAGGAACGTCAGGCCCCACCAGCTCGCCATCGCCTCGCGCCCGATTTCGAGGAACGTCTGGCGCACGTGCGGCTCGAACAGCTCGGTGCGCGCGAGCACGAGGGAGAAGATGAGCGCGCCGGCGAGGTTCGCCGCCAGCACGACCGCCCACAGCCTGAGCACCTGCGCGAGCGTGTGCGAGTCGCGGCGCTGTAGGAAGGGGAGGACGGCCGTCAGCGTGTTCTCCGTGAAGAGCTGGTGGCGGCCGAGGACGATGATGAGGAAGCCGACGCTGTAGCCGAGCTTGGCGACGAGCGGCCGCCAACCCGCGTCGGGGAGGTGCGAGCGCAGGAGCCCTTCGGCGACGAGCGAGAAGCCCATCGAGAGCCCGGCCGCCAGCCCGTCCCACGCGAGCGTCGGCGAGGAGCGCTTCAGCTCGCCTTCGCCCTCCTCGCGCACCGCCTCGTAGACGACCTCGGTGCGCGGCGCCGTGCGCCACTCGACCTCTTCCCGCTCGTCCTCCGAGAGCCGCGGCTGCCCGGCGTTCCTCTGCTCCTCCACCCTGCGCGTCCCCCTTCCCCCGAGCCTCCCAAAAGCAAAGGAGAACGCGGGGGGCCGCTCCCCTCGCCGCGTTCTCCGGCCGATTCTTCGCTCGCCGTGTGTTAGAAGTTTCGCCTTACCCTTGAATAAAAGTTCTTTCGCCGCCGGCGTGCCTCCCGCGCCGCCGGGCCTATTGACTACTGTCTACTTCCCCACGGCCACGCCCCACGGCCCGTCGCCGGCCTTGACGCGGGCCGCGACCGTGTTCGTCGCCGCGTCGATGACCGTGACCTCGTTGGCGCCGGGCGCGCCCGCGTCCGAGCCGCCGCACGCGGCGTAGACCTTGCGGCCGTCGGGCGTGGCGGCGAGCCCCCACGGACGCTGCCCCACGGGGACGCGCGCGACGAGGTCGAGCGTCGCGGCGTCGAAAACGTCCACGGTGCCGCCGCGCCCCGTGGCGACGTAGACGCGGCGGCCGTCGGGGCTGACGGCGACGCCCATCGGCTTCGTGCCGTTCGCCTCGTCCGGCACGCGGACGCCGCGCAGGACTCTGTGCGCCGAGGCGTCCACGACGACGAGCGTGCGGCCGATCTCGGTCGTCACGTAGGCGCGCGAGCCGTCGGGCGAGAAGGCCGCGTCGCGCGGGCGCGAGTCCACCATGAAGGTCGCGGCCACGGCGTCGGTCTTAGTGTCCACGACGGTCACGGTGTTGCTCGTCTCCGAGGTGACGTAGACCCAGCGGCCGTCGGGGCTCGCGCGCACGCCCTCCGGCTCGATGCCCGCGACGAGGGTGGCGAGCGTCGCGCCCGTCTTCAGGTCTACGACCGAGGCCGTGCCCGCGTCCTCGTTCGACGCGTAGAGGCGCGAGCCGTCGGGGAGCACGGCCAACTGCTCCGGGTCCGTGCCGACCTCGTAGGTCTTCAGGACGCGCCCCGTATCGGCGTCTATCGCCGCGACGTGGTTCTCCCGCGGGTCGTAATTCTTCCCCGAGGGCGTGGACGACGCGACGTAGACCGTGCGTCCGTCCGCGCTCACGCGCACGCCGCGCAGGCGGCCGCCTATCTCCCACGTCTCGACGACGCGGTCGGTCGCCGTGTCTATCACCGACACCGTCCCGTCGCGCTCGTTCGTCACGTAGGCGAGCGGCCCGCGCGGCCTCGCTCCGCAAGCCGCCGGGGCGAAAGGCAAAAGGCAAAGGGTGAGAGCGAGGATGGGGCGAGGGAGCGAATAAAAATTCTTCGAGCGCGGCGCGTCCGCCCCTTTTACTTCTGCCTTTCGCCTTTCGCCTTTCGCCTTCACTTGAGGGTGTAGAGGTAGCTGGCGATGTCGCGCGCCTCGCCGTCCGTGACGCCGAGGGCGGGCATGGCCGTGAGCGGGTCTACGGCGCGCGGGTCGCGTATCCAGCGCATCATGTTCTCGGGCGAGTTGGTGAGCACGCCGCCGATGTAGGAGCGGCCGGCGACCTGCGTGAGCGGCGGGCCGACCATGGCATCCGCGCCGCGCACGCCCGGGATGGTGTGGCACGTCGCGCAGCCGTAGCGCTCTATCGCCGCGCGCCCCCGCGCGGGGTTGCCGCCGCCGGTCATCTCGGCCGCCGCCTGCTCCGCCTCGCTCATCCCGCCCCCGCCGCCGCACCCGGCCGCGAGCGTCAGGAGCAGCGCCGCCGCGCACGCCGCGAAGGGCCACTTCGTTTGAAGTCTTTCACGCATCACTTCGGCCCCGCGCCCCCGGCGCCCGCGACCTTGAGCGCCGCGCGCTCGCGCCGCACGACCGTGCGCTCCGACTCGCGCATCCAGCCGGCGAGGAGCGCCAGCCCCGCGACGACGTAGACGAGCCCCGCCGGCACCCACATGATGAGCCCGCCCAACTGCTGGTCTTCGAGCGGCGTCAGCCCCCACGACTGCGTGGACTGCGCGTAGGCCGGGTAGAGCACGCGCCCCGAGAACGCGAGGAAGGCGCCGAGCACGCCGCTGTGCACGGAGGTCGTGAACAGGTAGAGCACCGCCGCGCCGTAGCCCATCAGCCCGCGCGGCCCGTGCACGAGCGCCCACCAGAAGAGGAGCGCCGACCCGAGGAAGGAGACGTGCTGGAACGTGTGCACGAGGTCGCTCCCGAGCGTCGCCTGAAAGAGCGCCGGCACGTGCCACACCCACAGCGCGACGGCGTGGATCGCCCACGCCGCCAGCGGGTTCGTCACCGCGCGCCACGCGCGCCGGAACCAGCCCGCCTTCGCCGCCTCGCCCAAACCCCGCGCCCAACTCTTAGGCACCGCCCACAGGAACGCGACCACGGGCCGGCCCAGCACGAGGAGCGGCGCGGCCGCCACCATCAGGACCTCGTGCTGCGTCATGTGCGCCGAGAACAGGGCCTCGCCCCAAGGGTGGAGCGGCGAGGCGAGCGCGACGAAGAGCGCCGCCCACCCGCCCGCGTAACACCACGCCTCCCAGCGCCTCACGCCGCGCCCCGCCCCCGACTCGCCCCCCAGCCTCCGCACCCCGCGCAGGTACAGCCACCCCGACGCGAGCAGGCTCGCCCACACGAGGGGGTCGCGCCCCCACGTGTACGGCAGGTCGGAGAAGCGGTGCGGCTTGCCGCCGTGCGCGGAAGCGGTGAAGTGGTCGGTAGTCAGCAGGAAGTAGGCGGTAGGCAGTAGACAGTAGACAGTAGACAGTAGACAGTAGACAGTAGACGGCACGCACGAAGCGGCGGGCGGCGGGCGGCGGGCGCGCGCCCGACGAGATTTCAGATTTGAAATTTCAGATTTGAAATCCGTCATAGAAGAAGCCGCCGGCACGGCGGGTGCGAAGACCCTCCCTACTGACTACTGACTACTGTCTACTGTCTACTTCTTTCAGCTCCTCTGGCACGGGCCGAAGATGAAGACCGCGATCCACTGCGCGACGATGACGAGCGCGGAGTGCGCGCTGACCAGCATCCCGACGGCGGCCATGAAGCCGCTGCGCGGCAGCACGCCCGCGCGGTCGTCGTCCCACTCGGCGCCGGCCCTCAGCCAGTTGCGCCACGCGAGGAGGCCCGCGCCCGCCGCCACGAGCAGCGCGAGCAGCGACACGAGGTGCAGCGGCCACGTCCGCCCCGCCCCGCAGGCCCAGAGCACGAGCGCGTAGTTGGCCTGCAACTGCACGAGCGCGGCCACGGGGCCCGCGAGCATGCACGCCCAGAGCAGGCCCGGCCCCGCGCCCTCCTTGAACTCGCCCGCGGCCCGTTCGGCTCCCGCCGCACGACTCCGGCTCAAAGGCTCCCCTCCCCTCCTAAATCAGGCGCGGCGCCCAGTAGACGACGGCGTAGGTCGGCACCCACAGCGCCACGACGAAGTACCAGTAGACGGCGTTCTCGCTCACGTCCACGAACCGCTTGCCCTCCACGGGGCCTAAAGTCATCAGCGCCAGAATCACGAGCGAGTCGAGCAGGTCTGTGAAGAGGTGCAGAAGGTGCGTCCCCATGATGACCCACACGGCCGAGCCGTAGGCGTTCTGGTCCCAGCGGCAGTTGAGATACCCGAACTCGACGAAGCGGACGGCGGTCGCCGCGAACGTGAAGACGATGAGCACCCCGAGCCACAGGCGCACGCCGCGCAGGTCGAGGCTCTCGGCCGCCTTCTTCTGGAAGTAGTTCGGCACGCAGCTCGCGAGGATGATGACGAGGTTGACCGTTCCCCACAGCAGGCGCGGGTAGCCGACGCCCGGCGGCCAGTCGGGGACGGGCGTGCGCAGGAAGAAGTAGGTGGCGAAGAGGACGACGAACATGCCGCCCTCTATCAGGATGAGGCTCCACGTGCACCACCACGTTATCGGGCGGTGCCCGAAGGCGAAGGTCGGAAGCTCGGAAACGTCCAGCGTCGTGCGCGCCCTCATGACTCCTGCTCCTTCAGCCTGAGGTAGCGCTCGCCGTGCTTCTCCTGCACGTCGGCGGGCGGCCGCTCCTCGGCGTCCTTCCTGCTGGGCCAGAACCAGCCCGTGAGCGTGACGAAGATGGGCACCATGCCGACGGGCACCGCCCACGGCGTGAATATGGAGGCGACGAACATCGCCGTCGTCGCCAGCGCCGCCAGCAGCGGCCAGATGGACGACTCGGGGAACTCCGTCCTGAGGTCGGGCTCGGCGTCGAGCACCTTGGTGACGAGCACCTCGCGCACGTCGCTGCGCAGCCCGACGACGACCGGCTGGTCTTCGGGCTGCTCCCACAGCGTGTCGCGCCCCGCCACGGTCGGCGGGTGCAGGAAGTTGTAGGCGGGCGGCGGCGAGGAGGTGGCCCACTCAAGAGTCGAAGCGCCCCACGGGTTCGCGCCGGCCAACTCGCCCGCGCGCACGGAGCGCAGCGCGTTGGCGATGAAGACGAGCACGCCGAGCGTGAGCAGGACGCCGCCCGCGGTCGCCAGCAGGTTCAGGTCGGCCCAGCCGAGGTGCGGCTGGTAGGTGTAGACGCGCCGCGGCATGCCGCGCAGGCCGAGGATGTGCATCGGGAAGAAGGTCAGGTTGAAGCCGACGAACATCAGCCAGAACGTCGCGTGCCCGACCCTTTCGGAGAGGAGCCGCCCCGTCACCTTCGGGAACCAGTAGTGGAACGCGCCGAAGAGCGGGAAGACCGCGCCGCCGATGAGGACGTAGTGGAAGTGCGCCACGACGAAGTAGGTGTCGTGCACCTGAAGGTCGACGGGGACGCTGCCCTGCATGACGCCCGTCATCCCGCCGATGACGAAGATGAAGAAGAAGCCGAGGACGAACATCATCGGCGACTTGAACTGGGGGCGCCCGCCCCACAGCGTCGCCAGCCAGCAGAATATCTGCACGCCCGAGGGGATGGCGATCATGATGGTCGCGCCCGTGAAGAAGCTCTCGCCCATGCGGGGCAGTCCCGCCGCGAACATGTGGTGCACCCAGAGGCCGAAGCCGATGAAGCCCGTCGAGACGAGCGCGAGCACCAGCGCCGTGTGGCCGAAGACGGGGCGGCGCGAGAAGGTCGAGATGATGGTCGAGACGAACCCCGTGCCCGGGATGAAGATGATGTAGACCTCCGGGTGGCCGAAGAACCAGAAGAGGTGCTGCCAGAGCAGCGGGTCGCCGCCCTCGGCCGGGTTGAAGAAGTGCGTCCCGACGAGCCTGTCCATGATGAGGCACGCGCTCGCCAGCGCCACCGTCGGCATGGCGAAGAAGACCATGAACGACATCACCAGCACCGACCAGGCGTAGACGGGGACGCGGTTGAGGCTCATCCCCGGCGCGCGCATCTTGAAGAAGGTCGTGATGATCTCGGTCGCGACGACGAGCGCCGAGACCTCTGTGAACGTGATCATCTGCGCCCAGAAGTCCACGCGCTTGCCGGGCGAGAACTCGGGCCCCGAGAGCGGGACGTAGCTGAACCAGCCGGCGTCCGGCCCGACGTTCAGGAAGAAGGCGACGTAGAGCATGATGCCGCCGAAGAGGTAGACCCAGTAGCCGTACGCGTTCAGGCGCGGGAAGCAGATGTTCCGGTTCCCCAGCATCAGCGGCAGGACGTAGATGGCGACGGCCTCCATGACGGGCACGGCGAAGAGGAACATCATCGTCGTCCCGTGCATGGTGAAGACCTGGTTGTAGAGGTCTGGGCCGAGGAAGTTGTTCTCGGGGCGCGAGAGCTGGACGCGCATCAGCACGGCGAGGATGCCGCCGAGGATGAAGAAGCCGAAGGCGGTGTAGATGAACCGCTTGCCGTTCGTCTTGTGGTTGGTCGAGGCGAGCCAGCCCCAGAAGCCCGGCTCGTCGCCCCACGTCTTCTCCAGCGCGCGGCGCTCGTGCTCCTCCGCGACCTCGTCGGCGAGCACGTCGTCGGAGCCGCTGACGGGGTCGGGGTCGCGGCCGAGGACGCGCTCGGCCGTCGCCCGCAGCGACGCGGCGTCCGGGAAGGTCGCGTCGGCGGGCGGCGCGGCCTTCTGCTCTTCCTTCTTGCGTCGTGGCACTGAAGACCTCCGCGCTCACTTCAGGCTTTGCAGGTAGTCGAGCAGCGCCTGTAGGTCGGCCGGCTCGATGTTGTTCGGGGGCATGCGGTTGCCGGGCTTGATCTTCTGCGAGTCGACCACCCAGCCCGCGAGGTGGCCGCGCGTGTTCTCAAGCGTCCCGGCGGCGAGCGTCCCGCGCGACGCGACGTGCGTCAGCTCGGGCCCGACGCGGCTCCCGGCGTCGGTGCCGCGCACGGTGTGGCACATCACGCAGGGCGAGGAGAGGAAGACCTGGCGGCCCTGCGCCTGCGACGGCGTCGCGGGCTCGGCGGCGGGCGCGAGCTGAGAGTCGTACCACGCCTTGAACTTCTCGTAGGGCTCGACGACGACCGTAAACGCCATGTGCGCGTGCTGGTGTCCGCAGAACTCGGCGCACTGGCCGCGGAAGGTGCCCTCGCGGTCGGCCCTCAGCCACGTCACGTTCTCGTGCCCCGGAACGAGGTCGGTCTTGCCGTGCAGGTTCGGCACCCAGAAGCTGTGAATCACGTCGGTCGAGGTGAGCTTCAGGAGCACGGGCCGGCCGACGGGCAGGTGTATCTCGTTGGCCGTCGTCAGGACGTACTGCGCCGTCTGGTTCTCGTAGCGCACCTCCCACCACCACTGGTGCCCCGTCACGGTCAGCGTCAGGTGCTCGCTGGCCGAGACGGAGTCGAGCGCGCGCCCCGTGACGAAGCTGCGGACGAGGAAGACGAAGAGGATGACGACCGTCAGGCCGACGCCCGCGAGCACCGCGCGAGACATCCGCCGCTCGCGCCCCGGCTCCGGTCGCACGTCGGGCACGTCCGCCGCCTCGCCCGCGTACGGCCTGCGCGAGCGCGCGAGCGAGGCGACGAGCAGGCCCATCACGACGAGGAAGACCGCCCCCGTTACGTAGAACATCATCCACCACAGGCTGATGATGCGCTCCGCCTGCGGCCCCGCCGGGTGCAGCGCCGACTGCGAAGGGATGCCTTGGGCGAAGTAGACAGTAGACAGTAGACAGTAGACAGTAGAAGAAGGCCGGCGGGCCGCCGCGCGTGCTTTCTCGACGGCCGCGAGCGCCTTCGCGAGGACGAAAGTGATGCTGTCTTTAATCAACGCCTCACCCGTTCTGTTTTCTACTGACTACTGTCTACTGTCTACTGTCTACTTCACTTCGGCATCTCCGCCGACTTCGGTATCCCGCCCGTCTTGACCGGCGGCTTGCGCTCGGTCGAGGCTTCGGGCGGGGGGCCGGACATGTCGTCGCTGCGCGCGGGCGCCACGTCCTTCGACACGTTGCCGCTCATGCTCCGGACGTAGGCCGCGATCTTCCAGACCTGGTCGTCGTTGAGCTTGTTGCGAAACGAGGGCATGCCGTTCGGCCGCCCCTGCACGACCGTCGAGAAAATCTGCGAAGGGTCGGAGCCGTATATCCAGCGCGCGTCCATCAGCGGCGGCCCGATGCCGCCGCCGCCGTGGAAGTGGCAGCCGACGCAGTTCATCTGCTCGTAGAGGCGCTTGCCTTCGGAGACGGCGTAGGCGTTCTCCTCGTACTCGTTCAACGTCTTGTCGGGCGGCTGCGCCGGCCCGGGCTGCAACTCCGTCAGCCGCGTGGTCTGCACGCGCCCCGACGGCGGCGGCGTCACGCGGAAGCCGCGCTCCTCCCTCTTGCACGAGCCGAGCGCGAGCGACGCGCCCACGCCGCACACCACGGCCGCAACCTTGCGCGCGAGTCTCATCCTGTTCTTACCCCCCGGCCGAAGAGGCGGCGGAAGCCTGCGAAGCGGCGGCGCGCGGCACGCCGTACCGGTCGAGTATGCGCTCGATGTCGGGTCGGCGCCGCGCGAGGAACTCTTCGAGCTTCAGGCGCAGGCCCTCGTCGCCGCGGCGCACGCCCATCGAGATGTCGTAGACGAAGGGGAGGAAGGGGAGGTCGAACTGCGGCGAGACGGGGACGACTTCGAGCGGCACGCGCTGGCGCGGCGCGAAGTAGCCGGCGAGCGGCCCCCACACGACGCCCACGTCCACCTCGCCCTTCGCCACCGCCTCGACGATGCGCGCCGGCGGGTTCGGCTCGCGGTAGTCGCCGTAGAGCGTGTAGCCGCGGACGTTTTGGACGACGCCGCGCGCGGCGAGCGCGTGCGCGGGCGGCGTGTTCGCCCCGTCGTCGCCGACGAGCTGCACGCCCACGCGCACGTCGCGCAGCACGGCGTCGTCGAACGAGCGGACGCTCACCCCCCTGCCTTTGCGGTAGACGAAGACGTAGGTCGAGCGGTAGTAGGGCGCGGTCGTCGCGGCCAGCTCGAAGCTCGATGGCACGCCGACGACCACGTCACACGCGCCCGCGCGCAGAGTGTTGCGGAAGAAGCCGCGCCGCTGCGCCCACCACGTGTACTCAAGCCGCTCGTGCAGGTCTGCGGCCAGAAGCTCCGCTATCTTGTTCTCGAAGCCCTCGCCGCGCTCGTTCGAGAACGGCAGGTTGTTCGGGTCGGCGCACACCCTCAGCACGCCCGCCGGCCGGTCGAAGTGCGGCTGCGCCGTCGCCGACTGCGCCTCTTGAGGCTGCGGCTGAGCAGGCGTCTGCGCCTGCGGCCGCGGCGCACGCGCGCACGAACTAAGACAGATGCAGACGGCGAGCAAGACCGACGACGCGAAATGAGGAGATGAGAATTTCAAATTTGAAATTTGAAATTTCAAATCTTCTTTAGGGGAGCGAGAAGACATAGAGCATGCCCCCCTTCGTCGTGTAGTCGGGCAGGTCGCCCATCGCGCCGACGTAGCCGAGCGCGGCCGTCGGGTCGCGCGGGTCGAGGCCGCCCGCGACAATCGCGCCGGCCCACCCGCCGACGCCCGACAGCACCGCCACGTACTCCTTGCCGTCCGGCCCCCTGTAGACAATCGGCTGGCCGATGATTCCGGAGCCCACCTTGAACTGCCACACCACCTCGCCCGTGCGCGCGTTGACTGCCTTGAAGTACCCGTCCATCGTCCCGTAGAAGACCACGTCGCCGGCCGTCACGACCGCCCCGCTCCACACGGGGAAGCGCTCGTTGATCTTCCACACGGCGCGCTGCGCCACGGGGTCCCAGGCGGTGAACTCGCCGCGGTGGCCGTCGCCCGGGCCGGCGTACATCTTGACGTTCGCGCCGACGTAAGGGGTGCCGGCGATGTAGTTCGCCTCGACGCCCTCGAAGTCCATGCAGAGGTGCTGGTGCGGGATGTAGACGAGCCCCGTCCGGGGCGAGAAGGCCGAGGGCTCCCAGTCCTTCGCGCCCGGCGCGGCCGGGCAGATGTCGCGCACGACCTTGCCCATCCCCGTCTTCTTCTCCTCGACGTGTTCGAGCGTGCCCGTCTTCGTGTCCACGCCCTTCGTCGCCGTCAGGTGCGCGAACGGCTCGGCCGAGAGCACCTCGCCGGTCGCGCGGTCGAGGACGTAGACGTAGCCGTCGCGCTCGGGGCGCACGAGCACCTTGCGCTGCCGGCCGTTCAGGGGGAGTTCGACGAGCAGGCTCTCGTTGATGCCGTCCCAGTCGTATAGGTCGTGCGGGCCGACCTGGTAGGCCCACTTCGCCGCGCCCGTGTCTGCGTCGCGCGCGAAGAGCGAGCACGTCCACTTGTTGTCGCCCGGCCGCGCGTCCGGGTTCCAAGGGCCGGGGTTCGCCGTGCCGTGGTAGATGAGGTTCAGCTCCGGGTCATACGAAATCCAGCCCCAGACGGTGCCGCCGCCGATCTTCCACGCGTCGGGCGGCCACGTCGACACGCCGAGGTCTTTGCCCTGATCCTTCGTGTAGAAGGGCTTGAAGTCCGGGCCGATGAGCACGTCCGCGTCGGGGCCGGTGTTGTAGGCCTTCCACGCGACCTTGCCGTCGGCGGCGTCGAGCGCCTGAATCCAGCCGCGCACGCCGAACTCGCCGCCCGAGTTCCCGACCAGCACCTTGCCCTTGACGACGAGCGGCGCCATCGTCACCGTCTCGCCCTTGTTGATGTCGCCGACCTGCGTCTTCCAGACCTCCTTGCCCGTCGCGGCGTCCACGGCGACGGTGTGCGCGTCGAGCGTGTTGTAGAAAATCTTCCCGTCGGCGAAGGCCGCGCCGCGGTTGACGAGGTCGCAGCAGGCGACGCCCTGCGCGGCCGCCACAGGGTCGGGCTCGTACTTCCACTTCGCCGCGCCGGGGTTCTTCAGGTCGAGCGCGTAGAGGATGTTCGGGTAGGGCGTGACGACGTACATCGTGTCGCCGACGACGAGCGGCGCGGCCTCGTGCCCGCGGTTGACGCCGGTCGAGAAAGTCCACGCCACCTTCAGCGCCCGCGCGTTGTCGGCGTTGATCTGGTCGAGGCCGCTGAAGCGCGTGCTCGCGTAGTTCTTCGCGGGCATGAGCCACTGGCCGTCCTCGGGCTCCGCGGCCGACTGCGCGCCGGTCGGGAGGTTCGTCGCCTGCGGTGGCTTGGGCTGCGGCGCGAGCGCCGAGCCGCCTTCGGGCTTGGTCGAACAGGAGAGTGACGCGAGGAGTGCGAGCGCGGGTAGTAGTTGGAGGAAGACGCGACCGAACGGCCCGACCCGTCTGACTCGGCTCATGTTGACTCCTCGAAGAAGGCGGGCGTGGCGGCGCCCGAGTCATACCGCTACGGTGCCAGAAGCGGGAAGGCACACGCGGGCTAACTTCCGGGACAGAGCTTTACAACAGGGGGGGCGATTACCGCGCGGGATTGTATGACGTTAAATGCGCTTACGCCGTACGGGGACGTACAGACGCCGGGGGTGATGTGGCGATGAAAAGCGGGAAAAATAAAAGCGGGCGCAGCGGGTTTTGGGACTCGCTGCGCCCACTCATGGCAACGGTCACTGTCCTCACCCCAGCAACCGTCTAGGCATTTGGATTCACCGCATGCCCGAATTGCGCAGACTATAAATCTTTCCGCGCCCTGAATGCAACCACTAAGTTTAAAAAAATTGGTTTGACCGATTTAGCCGAAATTCGTGCGAAAAAATGCGTTCCCGCGGCCGTTTCAGGCGAGCGCGGAGAGCAGACCGGCCGGCGCTTCAGAGACGAATTCGACCCACTCGTTCGTGGCCGGGTGGCGCAGCGCGAGCCGCGCCGCGTGCAGGCAAAGGCGCGCGTGCGGCTCGCCGCCGTAGAGCACGTCGCCGACGACGGCGTGGCCGGCGTGCGCGCAGTGTATGCGCAACTGGTTCGTGCGCCCCGTCACCGGCTCCAGCTCGACGAGCGTGCGGCGCGCGCCGCGCTCTATGACGCGCAGGCGCGTCTCGGCGTGCTTGCCCGCCTCCGAAACTTTCCAGGGCGGGCGCGCCCCCGCCTCGCGCCCGATGCGCGCCTCGACGACAATCGAGTCCTCTCGAACGATTCCGACGACGACGGCCGCGTAGCGCTTCTCGACGAGCCTGCGCTGGAAGTGCTGCGAGAGGCGGCTGAGCGCGGCCTGCGTCTTCGCGACGGCGAGGAGCCCCGACGTGTCGCGGTCGAGCCGGTGGACGAGCCCCGGGCGGACGAAGGGGACGCTGACGGAAATCCGGCCCCCTTCGGCTATACCTTCTTCAATCGCCGCCCGGTTCAGGTGGTACGCGAGCGCGTTGGCGAGCGTGCCGCGCTTGACGCCGAGCGTCGGGTGCACGAGGACGCCCGCGGGCTTGACGACGACCAGCAGTTGATCGTCCTCGTGGACGATTTCGAGCGGCGCCGGCTCGGGCGTCATCGAGTTGGGCGACTCGGCCGGGGGCTCCAACAGCACGGCATCTCCGGCGCGGAGCCTGCGCCCCGCCCGCGCCGCCTCGCCGTTGACCGAGCACGACCCGCGCGCGAGCAGCCCCGCGATGCGCATCCGGCTCAGGCCCACGACCCGCTCCGCCAGAAACACGTCGAGCCTGCGCCCCTCCGAGTCTTCCTCAACCGTGAACCGAATCGGCCGCGTCACGCGCCCCCTTCATGAGTGACGAGTGATGAGTGATGCATGATAAGAAAAAGCCGCGTGCCTTCTCTCAACACTCAACACTCAACGCTAATTCCTGAACTCCTGCGAGACCATGATGCCGCGGTAGCCGCCGTCCATGATGCCGATGCCGAGGCGTCCGAAGGAGGGGTGGAGGATGTTCGCGCGGTGGCCGGGCGAGTTCATCAGCCCCGTGTGCGCGATCTTGACCGTCGGCGCGAGCGCGAGGTTCTCGCCCGCGGCGCGGAACGTGACGCCCGCGCGCGTCATCCGGTCGAAGGGGTTCAGGCCGTCGGGCGAGACGTGCGCGAAGTAGCCGCGCGCGAACATGTCGGCCGAGTGCGCGCGCGCCACCGCGGTCATCTCGGGGTCGGGCGCGAGCGGCTTCAGGCCGGCGGCCTCGCGCTCGGCGTTCACCATTTCGAGCATCTGGGCTTCGAGGTCGGCGCGGGGCGTGACGGAAGTGACCTTGTAGCCGAGTTCGACGCGCTCGTTCGACTCGGGGCGGATGGTCAGGCGGTTGAGAGTGCGCTGTATGGCCTCGTTGAAGACGGGCGCGAGTTGGTCTTCGAGCCGCTCGGTGTAGGCCGTGAGTTGGTCGGCGAAGGCGCTCCGGCGCGCGGACTCGCGTAAGTTTTCGGGCAGCGGGGCGGCGAGCAGGAGCGACGCGAGGATGGCCGCCGAGATGAGCCCGCCCGCGAGCCCCGGCACCATCCCGAGCGTGCGGTTCACTGTCCCGCGGTGGGTCGCGTCCGACACCTTCCGCAGCAGCGCCTGTCCCAGGAGCTGTATCGTGAGCCCGGCCACCAACGCCGTCAGCAGGAAGGCCGCCGGCTCGTCCCACGCCTGATCCCAGTTCACGCGCGGCCCCAGCCAACGCGCCACCGGCTGGTAGAACCGCAGCGCGAACAGCAGCCCGCCGGCCCAACGCGCCAGGTCGAGCAGCCCGAGCAGCAGCCCCCGCTGCCACCCCTGCCAAACGCCCAGCGCCACGACCAGCACGAGCAGCACGTCAACTAAAGTCACGCCCATCGGCCTCTCACCAAGCCCCCCGCCTTCAGCCCGCGTTGTAATACTGTTTCGTCTCAGGCTTGAGCCACCAGATCAACAGCGGAACCGCCGCCGGCAGACAGCACATGCTGGTCAGCCCGATGGCGATCAGGACTATTCCGACCACCCACGCCCACTTCCTCAGCGGCAGCAGCGGCCCCGAGGCGTAGAGGGCCGTTAACCCGAGCCCAAGCACGATGAGGACGACGCCCATAAACCTGGCGCCCCCGGGGTCCATCTCCAACTCGGCCGGGTCGGCGAAGAGGAAGAAGAAGCCGCCGACGACGCAGAGCAGGTACATCAGTGCCATCGCGACGCAGTAGGCGGCATACCAGTTCCAGACGGCCGGCTTAGGCGGTTCCGGGCTTTGCATCATCATCTTCTGCTGTACGACTACCCCTTTCAAGACGGCGACGGGCCATCATTATACGTCCTGCTCGGCGCGGAAGCCCTACCGAAGTGACTCGCCGCGCGGCGCGGAAGGGAAGGCGTGCGAAGGAAGGGCGCGACGGCCCGTGTGAAACGCCGTCGCGCCCGTGCTGGTTGACTCGAAAATCCAGACCGCTTCAGCCTTCGGCCGGGAGGCCGGCGGCCGAGGGCCATGCGCCTTCCGCGGGGCGGCGGCGCGTGCGGCCGTTGCGGCTGCCGTCGGCGCGGCGCGGGCGGCTGAGGAGCGCGACCGCCGCGAGGCCGGCGACGCCGAAGAGCGCGCCGGTGAGCAGCGGGTGGAGCGAAGCCTTCGTGTAGGCGCTCGACTCCATGACGAAGCGCGGGTCGCCGGAGCGCTCCTTCAGCTCGCCCGACGCCTCGTAGAGCCCGCCGTCGCCCCGCGCGCCCGGCGGCCAGTCCTGCTGCTGCGCCTCGAACCCGACGGCCTCCATCAGCCTGTCGCTCAGGCGCGGCGCGTACTTCCCCATCACGGAGAGCGCCTTGCCGCCGCCGCCGACGTAAACGTCGCGCTCGGGCGTCTCGGCGCAGTGGAGGATGGCCTCGGCCACCGTCTCGGGCGCGTAGACGGGCGGCGGCAGCGAAGGCTCCCTCTCCATCAGGTTCTTCGCGTGCTTCGTGTACGGCGTGTCGATGGTCGAGGGCTTGACGAGCGAGACGGAGACGGGCGCGCCCTCCGCCTCAAGCTCCATCCGCAGCGCGTCGGTGAAGCCCTTGACCGCGTGCTTCGACGAGCTGTAGACGCCCTGCACGGGGATGGCGCGGTCGGAGAGCACGCTCCCGACGTTGACGAGCGCCCCGCCGCGCTGGCGCAGTAGCTCGGCGGCGACGCGCGAGCCGTAGACCACGCCCCAGAAGTTCGTCTCGTAGAGCCGCCGCATGTCCTCGACCGGCGTGTCGAGAATCCTCCCGTAGATGGAGACGCCCGCGTTGTTGACCCACGTGTCCACCCGCCCGAAGCGCGCGAGCGCGGCCTCCGCGATGCGCCGCACGTCATCCTCGCGCCCCACGTCGGCCGCGACGTAGACGGCCTCGCCGCCCGCGCCGTTGATCTCGTCGGCGAGGCGGCGCAGTGCGTCCTCGGAGCGCGCCGCCAGCACGAGCTTCGCCCCGCGGCGCGCGGCCTCGCGCGCCGTCACCAGCCCGATGCCGGACGACGCGCCCGTGACGACCACGACCTGCTCGGACAGCTTCTTCAGCTTCACGCCCATCGTAAAACCCCCTTCGCGACAGTTTTTTTTCGGGCGGCGCCCGTCAACGTCGGCGCGCGACCGCGCGGTGCTCGACCATCAGGCAGAGGTCTTGCACGACCTTAATCCCCGCGCGCGCGAGCCGCTCGGCCACACGGTCGTTGCGTATGCCGGACTGGAACCAGACCGACTTCGGTCTGGCGGCCAGAATGTCTTCGACGTGCGGCGGGATGTCCTCGGAGCGGCGGAAGACGTCGACCATGTCGATGGGGCCGGGCACGTCCGCGAGTTTCCTGTAGACCTTGAGCCCCAGAATCTCCGTCACCTCCGGGTAGTAGACCGGCACGGGGACGACTTCGAGCCCGGCCGCCGCGAGGTACTGCGGGACGTAGAAGGCCGGCTGGTAAGCCTGCTTCTCCGTCTTCATCCCGAGCACGGCCACGCGCCGCGTCTCCGCGAGCAGCCGCCTCAACCCCTCGTCGTCCCTGACGAGATTCTCGCGCCAGTCGGCCCCGCCTTCGTCGCGCGCGGCGGCGCCCCCGTCTGCCCCTTCTTCAGCCATCAACTCTCAGCCCTCCTCGCCCGCGCGGATGTTCACTAACGGGACGTGCGCGCGGCCGAAACCGTACGCGCGCGCCGCGCCCCGAGCACACTTTTCCGCACATTTTATTGGAGCCACTTTTCGCGCGCTAAGGGTTGCAATGATGGTGCCAGATGGCGCGGCCGGGGGTTCCGGAGAGAGCCGCAGAGCGCGCCCCGCCAGCGGCCTCCGGAGGGGCACACGGGGCCGCACCAATGTCATCTAACGTACTGATTTTGTATCAGTTGCGAACTAAGTCCGGCGAAAAATTTTCTTCCCAAAGTCGTACTTTGTGCTATCATCGCGGCACACTTTTCCCCGACAGATTTATTTTGATTCGGTGGTTGCCCTGACTTCCCCCTCGGGCACGCACTTCTTCTCCAAGGGAGGTTGTAATGGTTCAGGCAATCGCAGCCCAAAGGGCACCGAGGCCCACGAAGCCGAGGCTTCGCGAGCTGGGCATCTACACACTGCCGGACGGCAGGGAGTTCGTCGTCAGCACGATCTACCACGACGGGTGCAGCCTCTACTCGCCGCAGTCTTGGGAGGCTTTCGGGCTGGCCGAGTACTGGGTTGACAGGGACGGCCGGCTCCTCCACCGCGGCGTCCCGAGCATCTGGAAGATGCAGGACCTCAACGACACGGGACGGACGGCCAGCTACCCGCGACCCGTCCTCCGCTAACTCACCGCCCCCTTAAAATTTTCACGCGCCGCGCGGCGGGGTGAGGGCTCAGTTGCCGAGAGCCCTCATCCCCTGCGCCGCCCTGTCCCTGCGCGCGGGTCGGGCATCGTGCGCACGCGCTCCCTCAAGGCCAACGCCCTTGAACAGAAATCGCGCCGGCGGGGTTTGAGGAATCCCCGGGCCATTTGGCCTTTACTCAACGCATGCCCCGCTGGATAGTCCTTCTCACGCTCCTGTGCCTACCCGTCTCCGCGCACGCCGCGGGGCGCGCCGACGAGTCCGGCGGCAAAGAACTCAAGAAGGAGTTGAAGAAGGCCGAGGCCGTGCTCTCGAAGCTCAGGCGGCTCGGGGAGGCGTCACGCTCCGCGGAGCAGTCGGCCTTCGCGAAGGCGGCGCGCAAGCTCTACCCGGGGCTCTTCGCCTCGGTGTCGGGGCTGCGGGAGGGCGGGTTGAGGACGGAGCTTGCGACGGCGGTCGCGCTCTACGAGTCTGCGCTGCGCGCGGAGGGGAAGGCGGCCGCGGCCGACTGCTCGCGCGAGGTGCGCGACGTTTACGCGCGCCTCTGCGTTGAGGCGGGCGGCGAGCGGGCGCCTCTGCTGCGCGCGAAGGCGCGGCTGCACGCGGCGCGCGCCGAGTGTGAACTGCTCTACGCGCGCGGCGACCGCTCGCCCGCGACGCTCGAAGCGTCGGCCGACATACGCGCCGAACGCGGCACCGACCGCGCGCTCGCCGAAGAGGCTTTGTGGGAACTCAAAAGGCTGGCCGGCGAACTCGGCGGCGCGGAGTCCGAGGCGGAGGCGCGCGGCGCGAATCGGACGGCGCGGGCGAACGCGACGCCCGCGGACAGGCTCGAACAGATTGACCGCCTGCTCTCGTCCATCCCCCGCGACCGCACGCGCCAACTGCTCGCGCAGGCGCGCGACGCCTTCCGCGACGGCCTCTACTGGCAGCTCAAGGCAGGCCCCGCGCGCGCGCTCTTCGTGGACGCGCGCTCCTACGCCGCGGAGCCCGGCGCGCTCCCGCGCCTCGGCCTGCGCGCCGACGACGCCGGCCGCGCCGCACTCGCGAACCTCCGCGCCGCGCTCGACTTCATCAGAAGGGCGGAAGAGTCACTCGGGCACTGAGCCCTCCGCCCGCGTTATTCATTCGAGACGTATGCGGCGAGGGCGTCGCGCCGTTGGCGCAGGGGGCCCGGAACACCACCCTAAACGAAGAAAGGTGAAGGACGAAGCGGACGCCGTCGAAGCGTCCGCTTCGTCCTTCACCTTTCATCCGTCACCCTTCCCTAAGAGAGGTGCGCGAGGCGGTTGCGCGCCTTGGCGACCTTGCGCGCGACCGACTCGGCCATCTGCGCGAGCGCGTCGCGTCCTTCTCTCGCCTCTGCCTCCGCCTTGAGCATGAGGTGGTAGAGCCTGTCCTGCCTGACGCGCTTGATGCCGAACTCGACGGTGACGAGTTCTTCGCGCAGGCGGAGGAGGCGCGTGGGTGCGTCCTCCTCCGCGTCGCCGTCGCGCGGGACGGAGGCGCAGTAGGACTGTAGCTGCTCGTCGTCGAGGAGCGTCGAGAGGCTCTCCACGTCGCCTTCGCGGTAGGCGCGGCTGGCCTCGGCCATGATCCGGTGGCGGCGGCGCGCCTCATCCTCGTCGGCGGCGTGGTCGGGGTGGAACATGCGCGCGACCGACCAGAAGAGCTTGCGGAGGCCCGACTGTGCCGGCGCGGCCGAGGGCGCGGTGTCGTGGAAGTCGGGGCGCCCCTCTTCCGCCTCGCGGTCGCCCTCTTCGAGCCCGGCGAGTCGCGCCTCGGCGCGGCGTATCTCGTCCTCGACCTCGGCCAGCTCGGCGAGGCGCGCGCCGACGGTGCGCGCGTAACGCTCCTTGAACTCGCGGAACTCGGCCTGCAACCGCGACAGCTCCGCGCTCCGCTCTTCGAGCAGCGCCTCGACGCGCGCGGCCTCGCCGGCCGCGTCCGGCGGCGGCTCGCGCGGGTGCGTCGTTCGCAGTCGGAGGTCGTGCATAGCCTTGAAGCGGTCGGCGGTCGGCTTCCAGCTTTCAGCCGAACCCGGCGGCGGAAGAAGCAGGTTGATTAAAAATTGCTGTCTCTGTCCGGCTGAAAGCTG
>DASVWB010000098.1:0-1715 GCA_036389815.1 Pyrinomonadaceae bacterium
ATCTCGCAGCCCTCGCCGATGACCGTGCGCCCCTCGACGTGGACGTTCGGGTGGAGCGTGGTGTCGCGGCCGATCTGCGCGTCGGGGCTGACGTAGGTGTGCTGCGGGTCGATGACGGTGACGCCCGAGTTGAGCATCAGGCTGCGCAGCGTCCGCAGGCGCAGGAGGCGCTCGAACTCGGAGAGTTCGACGCGCGTGTTGATGCCGGAGACCTCGCGCGCGTCCGTGTGCGCGTAGACGGAAACGTCCTCGCCGTCGGCGCGAAGGATGCCGGGCACGTCCGTCAGGTAGAACTCGCCCTGCGCGTTCTCGGGGCGGACGCGCTCCAGTGCGGGGAAGAGCAGCCGCGTCTCGAAGCAGTAGATGCCGACGTTGATCTCGCTGATCTGTCTCTCTTCGGCGCTGGCGTCCTTCTGCTCGACGATGCGGTCGAAGCGCCCCTCCTCGTCGCGCACGACGCGGCCGTAGCCGGTCGGGTCTTCGAGCCGGACGGCCATCAGCGTGCACGCCGCGCCCCGGCCGCGGTGCGTCCGGTGCTGGTGGACGAGCGAGCCCAGCGTCTCGGCGCGAACCAGCGGCACGTCGCCCGAGAGCACGAGGAGCGTGGAGTTGGCCGAGCCCAGCGCGTCGCGCGCGGCGAAGACCGCGTCGCCCGTGCCGCGCTGCTCGGTCTGCGTGACGAAGACGGCCCCGCCCTCGCCGAGTTCGGCGCGCACCGCCGCCTCGACCTCCTCGGCCTGGTGGCCGACGACGACGTAGACCGGGCGCTCGCCCTTGACGAGCGCCGACGCCGTGCGGCAGACGTGCGCGATGAGCGGGCGGCCGCCGAGCCTGTGCAGCACCTTCGCCGTCGAGGAGCGCATGCGCGTGCCTAAGCCGGCCGCGAGGATGAGTATGTCGAGCGGCGCCGTCTGCGCGGGCGGGCTTTGGGTGGGCTGTCTCTCCATAGGGTGGCTTCAGCGGGCGGCGGTCGTGACGGCCGGCAGGGCGGCGCGCGCCTTCTCGTAGCAGGCGAGGATGACGCGCGCCAGCTTCTCGGGGCTGTGGCGCACCTTCTCGCCCTCGTCGAGCAGGTCGGCGCGCACGATCTCGGCCTCGCGGCCGAACTCCGCTTCGAGCATGTGGTCGGTGAGCCCGATCTGGTGCGCGCCCTCGGCGGCGTACGCCTCGGCCTGCCCCGGCGTGACCCGCCGGTCGTTGACGACCACGAAGTCGAACTCGATCTCGGGCGCGTAAGCCTTGACGACCTCGATGTGGCGGCGCGCCGTGTAGCCGTCGGTCTCGCCGGGCTGCGTCATCAGGTTGCAGATGAAGATTTTGACGGCCGGCGACGCGCCGATTGATTCGGCCACGCGCGCCACGAGCAGGTTCGGCAGGATCGATGTGTAGAGCGAGCCGGGCCCGACCGTGATGATGTCGGCCACGCGGACGGCCGCGAGCGCCTCGGGGAGCGGCAGGCACTGCTCGGGCTCAAGCCTGAGGCGGCGTATGGCCGCGCGCGCGGCCGTGATGCGCGTCTCGCCGCGCACCTCGCGCCCGTCCTCGAGTTCGGCGACGAGCCGCACGTCGTTCAAAGTCGCGGGGTAGATGCGCCCCTTGCTGGCGAGGACTTCGGAGGAGAGCCGCACGGCCTCGACGAAGTCGCCCGTCACCTCCGTCAGCGCCGCCAGAAAGAGGTTGCCGAAGCTGTGGCCGCCCAGTCCCCCCTCGCCGCG
>DASVWB010000099.1:0-6859 GCA_036389815.1 Pyrinomonadaceae bacterium
GTGGGGAACGCCGGGACGCCGGAGAGGACGACGGGGTCCTGCGAGCCGTCGAGCCTGAGGTTGAAGCCCTGGCTGAGGCTGCCGACCTGCGTGTTCTTAAAGATGACCTCCACGTCGTCCTTGATGGGTCGTCCGTGGACGTCACGGAGGCTGACGAGCACGTCGGCGCGGTTCACGTTATTACTCATCGCTAGCTCCTCTCGTGTGTAAGTGAGACTTCGGAACTGCTGCGCCGGCGCGAGGGGTACGCGGCGGAAGTGCTGTGTGCCGGCGGGGTGCTATCGGGCGACCCGCACGATATTCTCGTTGTGCCGGGATGTCAACGAATAAACATGCGCGCAAAGCCGAAAGGCGTCCGATAACGCCCCCGTATGGATTCTCTCCGCACCTTTGGAAGAAGTTGGTGGTTTAGACACCCACTGCTGACAGCGGCAGATGCATGGATGGGCTTAGTGGTTTGTTCTTATCGGACGTGTGACCGTGCCGCACCATCTGAACGGTTACTATGGGCTGTGGTAGAGGTAGTTTGGTAGAAGTAGCTTGATTGAGGTTGGCCGATGGGTGCTTCGACGGAGGGCGGGGCCGCCACACAGGCGGGCATAAATCATCCTGGCTGGGAGCGCGCGCCGGCGCATGTTCACGCGGCGCGCGACGAGGTGCACGTGTGGCTTGCTTCGTGCAGGCTTACGGCAGCGGGGACTCTTTCGCTCCGCCGGCTGCTTTCTGATGATGAGTTGGAGCGCGCGGGAAGATTTCACTTCGCGCGCGACCGCGACCACTACACCGTAGCGCGGGCGGTGCTCAGGGACATCCTTGGGCGCTACCTGGGACTCGCGCCCGCGAGTCTGCGCTTTAAATACAATCCCTTCGGAAAGCCTTCGCTCGACGACGGCGCGCGGGGCGTGCGCTTCAACCTCTCGCACTCCGGCGGCATTGCCCTCTACGCCGTCGCCCTCGGGCGCGAGGTCGGCGTGGACGTCGAGCAACTGAAGGACGAGATGGATTGCGGCGGCGTCGCCGAGCGGTTCTTCTCGCCGAGTGAGGTCGCGGCGTTGCGCACGCTGCCGCCCGAGGCGCAGAAGCGCGCCTTCTTCGATTGCTGGACGCGGAAGGAGGCTTACGTCAAGGCGCGCGGCGACGGCCTCTCGCTTCCGCTCGACAGCTTCGACGTCTCGGTCGCGCCGGGCGAGCCCGCCGCCCTCCTCCGCACGCGCGACGACGCGTGCGAGGCTTCACGCTGGACGTTGCGCGAGTTGTCAACGGAGCCCGGCTACGCCGCGGCCCTCGCGGTCGAAGGGCGAGACTGGCGGCTCCGCTGCTGGCGTTGGGAGGTCGAGGCGTACAGAGCGTGAGCCGCGCGGCCGGCGTTAGCCCTCGCGGCGGTCGGCATCAGACCCCGAGAATGAATAGACTTTGAGCTTAGAGAAACCTCCTGTTGACACCCGTGGCGAAAGAACGTATTATGCCCCGCGCCTGACTCGGATCTGCCGAACCAGCATTCTGGTTCAACTCTCCTTAAAGAATTTTTGGAACGCGGCCCATTGGAGTGTCGTTGCATACTGTGCAGTGACATCTCGGACCGACAGCAGTTCGGGGCTCCGAATTGCGGACAGCAAATCCGTCTCTGATTACGAGAGATTGTAGGTTGAGCTTGCAGCTCAAAGTGCGGTAGCTCTGCCCGTTTCCCGCTTCAGCCGGAATTCCTACCTTCGTAGTTTTAATTCCCAACAAATAAATTCTGAATACGGCCCTCCGGCGCGGATTCGTGGAGTTTCACGCCGTCCGCGGGGCGGGGCAGGTAACTTTACCGCTGCCGCCGCGGCGAGGGCCCGGCGGTCGAGGAGGTGTCAATGAGTTGGTACGATCCCGAGAGAGAAGATAAGACGATCTACAAGGTCGTGGTCAACCACGAGGAGCAATACTCGATCTGGCCCGCCGACCGCGAGAACGCCCTGGGCTGGAACGACGCCGGCAAGAGCGGGACGAAGGCCGAGTGCCTCGCCTACATCGAGGAAGTGTGGACGGACATGCGGCCGCTCAGCCTGCGGAAGCAGATGGAGGAGTACGAGCGGCGCGCGGCTGCGGGGCCTGACGGCGAAGACCCGCTGCCGGAGTCAGAGGAGCCCGAGCAGGACGACTTGCTGAAGCGCCTGTCGGAAGCCGACCAAAACGTTGAGGTCAGCCTGCGCCCCGAGAGGAGCGCGCGGGCGCTCAAGGAACGGATCGATCTCGGCCACGTCCACATCAAGTTCACGGGGACACGCGGCGGCACCGAACTGGGCGTCGAACTCGACCGCGACTCCGTCAACCTCGACCAGGCCGACTTCGACGGGCAGAAGGGCAGCGTGCACCTTGAGGGCGGGCTGACGCTCAACTTCGTCAAGGTCAGATGCGTCGCCGACATAGACCTCGCCACGCTGGCCGGCAAGGGCCATCTACAGGTCGTCGAGCAGGCGTGACGCCGGGGCCGGCCGGCCGGCGTGCGGTTGAAGAGTTCACCGGAAAGGATTTTTTAGAGATGAGCGAAGCACGTGTGATAGAGGCGGTGAAGGGCGGCGACCGCGCAGCCGTCGAAGAACTCGTCGCGGGCGGCGCCGACCTCAACGAGCAGGACGAGAACGGCTGGACGCCGCTCAACTGGGCGGCGGGCAGGGGCGACGTCGAGGTCGTCAGGCTGCTGCTCGACAAGGGCGCCGAGGTCTTCAAGGTCGGGCGCGACCAGCGGACGCCTTACATGATCGCGCTCGCCGCCGGCCAGCAGGATACGGCGCGGCTGCTGCGCGAGGCCGAGGAGGCGGCGCAGGGCGAGCCGGCGAGCCGCCCCGAGCGGCGTTATTGCAGCGCGTACGAGGTCGGCCGCCTGCGCGAGTTCCCGGACTGGCCGAAGGAGGACGCGCGGCAGGTGGCGGACGGCAACGGCCACCCCGGCGGCGCCCCCGGCGCGGAGGCGGCCGAGAACGACATCGTCTACCTGCATCAGGATTTTACGGTCACGCGCCTGATCTGGCATAACGAGGACGTGGTCTTCGACCAGGTCACGCCTGAGTGGAAGGAGTTCTGCGTCAACTCTCTGAAGTTCAAAGTTCCGGACGACCTCGACCTAATCTCCCCGGTCAGTAGCGCCAGCTAAAGTCTCACCTACGCACCTCTCCACGGCGCCAAGCTAGTCGGCCACATCCCGCGCGCACAATTCTCCCCACAACCGTCGGCGGTAACCCCGGCCTCACCGGGCCCGCCCCGGCGTCTGCACGCCCGGCTCGCGTCCGTCCGCGGGTCGGGCGCGAGGTTGACAAGACGTTGCCCCATGTCTGAACGCTTAGCCCCAGCGTCACAGCCCTCAACACTGGTCGAACTCCTGCGCCAAAGGGCGCGGCAGAGGCCGGACGGCCGCGCCTACGTCTTCCTGCCGGACGAGGGCGGCGAGGAGACCTGCCTCACCTACGCCGGACTCGACCGCCGCGCCCGCGCCATCGCCGCGGCGCTCGCCGAGAGAGGCGCCGGCGGCGGGCGCGCCCTGCTGCTCTACCCGCCGGGGCTGGATTTCGTCGAAGCCTTCTTCGGCTGCCTGTACGCGGGCGTCGTGGCCGTGCCGGCCTACCCGCCGCGGCAGAGCCGCCACCAGTTGCGCCTGCGCTCTATCGCGGACGACGCGCGCGCTTCGCTGGCGCTCACGACCTCGAAGGCACTCTCCAGACCGGGCGCGCAGGGCCAGGCCGCGTGGAGTCGCGAGGGGCTGAGCTGGCTCGCCACCGACGGCGTTGAAGACGACCGCGCCGACGCCTGGCGGGAGCCCGCGGTCGGCGGCAAGACGGTCGCCTTCCTCCAGTACACCTCCGGCTCGACCTCAGACCCGAAGGGCGTCGTCGTCACGCACGGGAACGTCCTCGGCAACGAGCGGATGATTCAGGAGGCGTTCGGCCAGTCCGAGCAGTCCGTCATCGTCGGCTGGCTCCCGCTCTACCACGACATGGGGCTCATCGGGAACGTGCTTCAGCCGCTCTACGTCGGGGCGCCGAGCATCCTGATGTCGCCCGCGGCCTTCCTCCAGAAGCCCTTCCGCTGGCTCGAAGCCATCTCACGCTACCGCGCCACCACGAGCGGCGGCCCCAACTTCGCCTACGACCTCTGCGCGAGCAAGGTCACGCCCGAACAGCGCGCCTCGCTCGACCTGAGCAGTTGGAAGGTCGCCTTCAACGGGGCCGAGCCCGTCCGCCACGAGACGCTCGAACGCTTCGCCGAGGCGTTCGAGCCGTGCGGCTTCCGCCGCGAGTCCTTCTACCCCTGTTACGGACTCGCGGAGGCGACCCTGTTCGTCTCGGGCAACTCCGCGGGCGCGGGTCGTATCGCCGCCGCCTTCCGCCGCCGGCCGCTCGAAGCCGGCCTCGCCACACCCGCTCACACCGAAGACGAAGACACGCGCACGCTCGTCAGTTGCGGCCGGACGCTCGGCGGGACGCGCGCCGTCGTCGTCGCGCCTGACACGCTTGAGGAGTGCGCCGACGGGCGCGTCGGCGAAGTGTGGGTCGCGGGGCCGTCAGTCGCCGAAGGCTACTGGAACCGGCCCGCGCAGACCGAGGAGACTTTCGGCGCGCGCCTCGCGCGGACGGGCGAGGGGCCTTTCCTGCGCACGGGCGACCTCGGCTTCCGGCACGAGGGGAGCCTGTACGTCACGGGCCGCCTCAAGGAGCTGCTCATCATCCGCGGCGGGAACCACTACCCGCAGGACATCGAGCTAACTGCCGAGCGGAGTCACGCGGCGCTGCGCCCCGGGAGCGGCGCCGCCTTCAGCGTCGAGGTGCGGGGCGAGGAGCGGCTGGTCGTCGTTCAGGAGGTGCAACGCGGCCGCTTCCGCGAAGCCGAAGAGGCGGCGGCGGCCGTCCGCGGCAATGTGGCCGAGGAGCACGAGGTGCCCGTCCACGCCGTCGTGCTCGTCAAGCCGGGCGGCGTCCCGAAGACTTCGAGCGGCAAGATTCAGCGCGCCGCCTGCCGCGCGAAATTCCTGGGCGGCGACCTTGAGGTCGTGGCCGAGTGGCGCGCGAGCGCCGCGGCCGAGACGAACGCGACGGCCGCGCCCGACGCGCACGCCTTCCCCCTTGAGAGCCCCGAGGCCGTCGCCGAACTGCTCGTCGCACAGCTCGCCGCGTGGCTCGGCGTCGGCCCGGCGGAGATAGACCCACGGCAGCCGCTCTCGCGCTACAACCTCGACTCGCTGACGGCGCTCGAAGTCGTTCACGCCCTGGAGGCCGGCGCGGGCGTGAGCCTCCCCGTGGTCAGCCTCCTTCAGAGCCAGAGCGTCTCGGAGGTCGCCGCGCGCGTCTACGCGGAGGCGGCCGGGCGGAGGAGCGCGCCGCGGCCCGGCGCGCGCGAGGGCGCGCGGCACCCGCTCTCTTACGGCCAGAGGGCTTTGTGGTTCCTGCACAGGCTCGCGCCGGAGAGCGCCGCCTACAACGTCCCCGTCGCCGCACGCATCCCGGCCGAGTTGAATGTCGGAGCGTTACGGCGTGCGTTCCGGCTTCTCGTCGAACGCCACGCCGCGCTCCGCACGACCTTCGACGACGCGACCGGCGAGCCGCTGCAACGTGTGCACGAACGCGCCGAGGTCTCCTTCGAGCAGCGCGACGCCTCGGCGCTGAGCGACGCGGAGCTGAACGACGCCCTAGCCGCCGAAGCGCACCGCCCCTTCGACCTCGAGCAGGGCCCGCCGCTGCGCGTGACGCTGTTTACGCGCACGCGCGGCGAGCACGTCCTTCTGCTCGTCGCGCACCACATCGTCGTAGACCTCTGGTCGATGGGCGTGCTCGTGCGGGAGTTGGGACTCGCGTACCGCGCCGAGTCGAGCGGCGAGGGGCTGCGCCTGCCGCCGCTCGCTCTGCAATACACGGACTACGCGCGCTGGCAGGCCGAGACGCTGGCCGGCGCGGAGGGCGAGCGCCTTGAGGCTTTCTGGCGCAAGAGCCTCGAAGACCCGCCGCCGGTTCTGGACCTGCCGACGGACTTGCCGCGCCCTCAGGCGCAGTCCTTCCGCGGCGCCTCCGAATCCGTCAAGCTCGACCTGCCGCTCTCCGAACGCCTCAAGGCCCTCGGCCGCAGCCACGACGCGACGCTCTACGTGACGCTGCTCGCGGCCTTCGAGGCTCTGCTCTACCGCCACACGGGGCAGGGGAGTTTCGTCGTCGGCTCGCCGGTCGCCGGACGCGGCCGCGCCGAGTGGGCCCCGCTGGTCGGCTACTTCGTCAACTCCGTCGCGCTGCGCGCCGACGTCTCGGGCGAGCAGACCTTCTCGGAACTCCTCGGCCGGACGCGCGAGACGGTGCTCGACGCGCTGGCGCACCAGGACTACCCGTTCCCGCTGCTCGTCGAGCGCCTACAGCCGCACAGAGACCCGAGCTACTCGCCCGTCTTCCAGGCCATGTTCGTCCTCGAAAGCACCCCCCGGCCGGAAGACCAGAACCTCGCCCTCCTCGCGCTCGGCGACCCCTCGGCCCGCGTCGAAGTCGGCGGCCTCCCCTTCGAGCCCTTCGCCCTCAAGCAGCAGATATCTCAATTCGACCTCACCCTCCGAGTCGCGGAAGGGGCCGACGGGCTCGCGGTACAACTCGAATACAGCACAGACCTCTTCGAGCCAGAGACGGCCGCGCGCCTGCTCTCCCACTTCCGCCAACTGCTCTCGGCCGCCTGCTCAGCCCGCTCGCTCCCGCTCTCGCGCCTCCCGCTCTCCCCTCCCGAGGAGCTGCGTCGGCTCACCGCGCCCGCGCCCTTAGACTGGCCGGCCGACTGGCCCCCGCGCCCCGCCGCCTGCCTCCACCACCTCTTCGAGGCGCAGGCCCGCCGCGCGCCCGACGCCGTCGCGCTCGCCCGC
>DASVWB010000100.1:0-17767 GCA_036389815.1 Pyrinomonadaceae bacterium
TCGTCATGGCCGGCGCCGCCGCCCTGCGCTTCGCGTTCAGCCTGTTCTGGTTCTGAAAGGCAGTAGGCAGTAGGCAGTAGGCAGTAGGCAGTTCGGGAGCGCCGGTGTCCGAAATTCTGATTTAACCCTTCAAGGTTCTAAACGCGGAGCGACTGCCAACTGCCAACTGCCACCTGCCTACTTTCTTTTGACAATGCGGAAAGCGCGACCATAGAATTTCGACAACGTTCGGAACGAGCCTCGCCTTTGAATCGTCTGTACAGAGTGCGGCAGGAGAGGGAGCCCGTCACGGTCGAGAGTATTCGCGCCGCGCACCGCGCGCGCCGCGACGAGATACACGCGCGCCTCGCGGAGTTCGATGAGGTGTGGCGCGCGGCCACGGACGAGCGCCTGTGGGAGGAGATGGTCTACTGCATCTTCACCGCGGGCGCGTCGGCGCGGATGGGGCTCGGGTCGGTCGAGGCCGTCCGGCACCTGCTCGGGGGCGGCACGCATGAGGAGTTGGCCTCGGCGCTCGCGGGGCGGCACCGCTACCCGAACTCGCGCTCGGGCTACGTCGTGGTCACGCGCGAGTTCCTGCGGGGCGACTGCGGGATGCGCCTGCGCGGGCGGCTCGAAGGCTTCGCTGACCCGGTCGAGCGGCGCGACTGGCTCGCGCGGAGCCGGGGCATCAAGGGGCTCGGCTACAAGGAGTCGAGCCACTTCCTGCGCAACGTCGGCCTGCGCGGCTACGCCATCCTCGACAAGCACATCCTGCGCTGCATGGCCGAGGCCGGCGTCATCGCCTCGCCGCAGCCGCCCGCGACCCGCGCCCGCTACCTCGCCACCGAGTCGCGCCTGCGCGACTTCGCGCGCGACCTGGGCGTAGACTTCGACGAACTCGACCTCGTGCTCTGGTCGATGAAGACCGGCGAGATTTTAAAGTGACGAACGTTGGGCGGTGGGTGACGAGAGGGGACAGGGCCCGCGGCCTGCCTCTCCTCACTCATCACTCCCCCCTGGAGGTGAGCAAGATGCGCAAACTGTCCCGCACGGCGGCCGGCGTTGTGGCCGCGCTCGCGCTGGCCGCAACGGTGGGCGCGGCGGCCCGTGCCGCCGACAACAAGGCGCTCGCGCGCGCCGAGCGCGCCGTGCGCGACGGGGACTTCGCCGCGGCCGAGAAGATGTACCGAGACCTCCTCGCCAAAGACCCGCGGGACACGCCGGCGCGCCTCGGCCTGAGCCACGCGCTCCTCAAGCAGCGCAAGAACTTCGAGGCTTACGACCACGCGGCGCGGGTGCTGGCACGCCAGCCCGAGTCGGCGCGCGCCCACGCGCTCCTGGGGTCGGCGCTGCTCGGCTCGGGCGACTTCCGCCTCTCGGTCGAGGAGTTCCGCACGGCGCTCACCTTCAAGGAGGACGAGGCGATGGCCATCGCCGGCCTCGCCATGGTGGACTTCTACGAGAACCGCGTCTCGCAGAGCCTCGCGGGGCTGCGCCGCGCCTTCTACATCGACGGCGGCGAGCCCGACTACGTCTACAACCTCGGGCAGGTCGCCGCGCGCACCGAGCGCTACGCCGAGGCCGCCAACGCCTACGAGACCTTCCTCCGCATCGCGCCCAAGACGGACGCCGACCGCCGCGCGCGCATCCGCGGCCTGATAGACTTCCTGCGCTACCTCGGCGCGCAGCGGAGCCTGCTCGACGTGAACGGCCCCGGCTCGGTCACGCTCCCCTTCGAGCTGGCCAACAACCGGCCCGTCATCGAGGTCAGGGTCAACGGCTCGAAGGACGTGCTGCGCTTCGTCATCGACACGGGCGCCGGCATGTGCGTCATCTCGAACAAGGCGGCCGAGCGCCTCGGCCTCAAGCCGGTCGCGCGCGGCGGCATGGCGCGCGCCGTCGGCGGCGAGGGGCGCTTCGAGATCGTCTACGGCTTCCTCCAGTCGGTCAGCATCGGCGAGGCGAGGGTCGAGCACGTCCCGGTCTACATCCGCCAGTTCCACAACGAGCAGGAGCCGGTCGACGGCTACGTCGGCCTCTCCATCCTCGGCAAGTACCTGACGGTCATCGACTACGGCGCGCGCCGCCTACAGCTCCTGCGCGACGAGGAGTCGCGGCGCGCGGCCGCCGCCTCGGCCTCGCCCGCCTCGGTCGAGGTGCCGATGCGCACGACTTCGAGCGGCTTCTGGAGCGGCGAGGTGAGCTTCGACGGGCTGGAGAAGCCGGCCAACTTCATCCTCGACACGGGCGCCTCCATCTCGGTCGTCTCGCGGGCGCTCGCCGCGCGCGCCGGGCTCGAACGCTACGCGCAGGGCGACCCCATCAAGGTCTACGGCGCGGCGGGCCTGGCCGAGAACATCACGACCCTCATGCTGCCGCGCGTCGCGCTCGGCTCCTACTCGTGGCAGAACGTCTACGCCGCGGTGCTCGACATGGAGCCGATCAACGAGACGGCCGGCTTCGAGCAGACGGGCATCATCGGCGGCAACCTCCTGCGCCGCTACCGCGTGACCTTCGACTTCGAGCGCGGGCTGATGCGGCTCGACCCGGCCGGCGCGGCCGCCCCCGACGACCAGCGCGGCAAGCCCTCGGTCGTCACGAGCCAGTCATGAAGCAGAGCATCTACCTGGAGACCTCGGTCGTCGGCGCATACCTCGACAACGGCGAGCCGTTCCGGCGCGACCTGACGATACGGTGGTGGGAGCACGAGATGTCGGAGTACCGCCCCGTCGTCTCGCAGCTCGTCCACCGCGAGCTGGAGCGCGTGCCGGAGCCGCACCGCACGGGCTACCTCAAGCTCGTCGCCCCGCTCGAACGGGTCGAGCTGACGGACGAGGTCGCCATCCTCGCCGAAGGCTACATCTCGCGCGGCATCTTCCACCGCAAGTACATCGGCGACGCCCTGCACGTCGCGCTCGCCTCGTTCCATAAGATCGACTACCTCGTGACGTGGAACTTCGGCCACCTCGCGAACGTCCGCCGGCAGGCGCGCATCCGCCTCTTCAACGCCGCCGCCGGCTTCTTCGTTCCGCAGATCGTGACGCCCGAGTTTCTGGTCTCGGAGATGACCGAAAGGCAGTGAAGCGTAAATCGCGGGCCGCGAATAGCCGGAATGCCGCTTCTGCTATTTACGATTCACGATTTACCATTTACGATTGACGCACGATGTACCGCAAGCCCAGGTTCCTCGAAGAGCTGCACGCCATCCGCGAGGAGATGTCGCGCGAGGCCGACTACGACGTCGAGCTGTTCGCCGAGATGGTGCGCTCGGGCGCGCCGCCGCGCCACGGCCCCGTCCGCAACATCCGCGGCTTCCGCACCCGCGCCCCGCGCGCGGACGACGCGGGGGCGAAACCCAACCCCAGGAAGAGGGCGTCAAGATAAGAAGTCCGGAGTCCGCAGTCTGGAGTCAAGACAGCGGCACTTTCGTCATCAATGAATTTTCCGGCTCCGGACTCCGGACTTTTAGAGAATTATGGAAGAGACGTTCGAGGCCATCGGGCTTGAGCTGCCGAGCGAGAAGGACTTCAACCACCTCGCGGAGCGCGCGGGCGACCAGGGCGAGGCGACGCGGCTCTGCCGGCGCGGGGCCGTGCTCCACGGCCGCTGCTGGAAGCTCGGCGAGGGGCTCGAAGTCTGGACGGTGCTCTACGAGTCGGGCACGGGCGAAATCTTCTACGCCGACTGCCGCCCCGGCTTCCGCGCCCGCTACACGCAGCGCATCAGCCCCTGGGCCTTGACCGAGTACGACGAGGACGGCGAGGCCATCGTCCACGGCTACTACGACGGCCACGAGACGGAGGTGCTCTTCGAGCTTCAGAACCTGACCGAGGTCGGCCCCGAGGGCTTCCGCGCGCAGGAGCTGCACGTCGGGCTGTGCGGGCTGGCCTACCGCGCGCGCGTCACGCCCGCGGCGGGCGAGGCCGTCTGGCGCCCGCTCGAAGAGGCCGCGCCCTCGCGCGCCGCGCACGAGAACGACTGGTCGCTGGCGGGGCGCGTCATCTCGTTCAAGCCGCTGCGCAACCCGCTCTCGGGCAGCGAGCTCTACTGGGTCTACGCCGACCTCGGCCGCCTCAAGCTCGAAGTGCTCGTCAACGGGCGTGCGCTGCGCGGCGAGCCGCTGGCCGTCGGCGCGGGCTTCGCGGCGGAGGTCTGGCTGCAGGGCCACGTCCTCGACCGCCGCGCGCTCCTCTCGCGCTACGAGGGGCGCGACGCCTCCGCCACGCGCGCCTCGCTCTGGGCGCACCTCAGGAGAAGGAACTGAAACGTCAACGGCGCCGCGGCACTCTCCGGCCGAGTGCCGACCGCTGAAAGCCGACAGCCTCTACCCCGATGCCCTCCCTCAGACGTTTCAGCCTCGCCGCGCTCGTCGTCCTCATCGCCTGCGCCGCCGCCGCCTACCTCTTCAACCAGTACTGGGTTCACCGCTTCGACGCGCTGATCGCGCGGCAGGCGGCCGTCTACCGCCTCGACCCCGACCTCGTCTGGAGCATCATCTACGAGGAGACGTACTTCCGGCCGTGGAAGACGGGCGAGGCCGGCGAGGTGGGGCTGATGCAGGTGACGCCGACGGTCGGGCGCGAGTGGGCGGCCGAGACCGGCATGCGCGAGCTGGCCGAGCAGATGCGGCGCGACCCCGCGGCGGCGCTCGGCGACCCCGAGCGCAACATACAGGTCGGCTGCTGGTATCTGGAGAAGATCGCGAAGGACTACCGCGACACGCCCGGCGCGGAGGAGCGCGTCGTCGCCGCCTACAACGCCGGCCCCTCGCGCGCCGCCGAGTGGGGGCGCGTCGCGCCCGGCCGCCCGCCGCTCAACGGCCCGCAGTTCGTCGCGCGCATCGACTTCCCCTCGACGCGCGCCTACGTCACCAACATCCTCGAACGCTACCGGAAGAAGAAGGCGGGCGACGGGCGGTGACCTACCGTGAGCTGCTCGCGGGCAACGCCGACTTCCGCAGGCTGTGGGCGGGGCAGGTCGTCTCGGAGGTGGGCGACTGGCTCAACAACATCGCCGTGCTCGCGCTCGCCGTCCAGCTCGCGGCGCCCGGCCGCGTCGGCCTCGCCGTGGCGACCTACGCCATCGCGCGCCACCTCCCGCTCTTCCTCTTCGGCCCGGCGGCGGGCGTCGTCGTAGACCGCGCGAACCGCCGCCGCGTGATGATCGCGGCCGACCTCGCGCGCGCGGCGCTCGCGCTCGGCTTCCTGGCGGCGCACCGCCTCGGCTCGCTCGCGCTCATCTACGCGGTCGGCGCCTCGCTCTTCTCGGTCTCGGCCTTCTTCAACGCGGCCAAGCGCGCCTCCATCCCGAACCTCGTCGCCGGCACGGAGGAGTTGCTGGCCGCCAACTCCATCTCGGCCTCGACGACCGCGGCGACCATCGCCGTCGGCTCCGCGCTCGGCGGCGTCATCGCCACGGCGCTCGGGCGCGACACGGTCTTCGTCCTCAACTCGCTCACCTTCCTCGCCTCGGCCGAGATGATACGGAGGATAAGGAAGCTGACGGGCGGCAGACAGTCGGCGGTTGGCGGCGGGGGAGACGCCGCGGGTGATTTGACCGCTAACGAAGGCGGCGCCGCAGAGAACCTGGGGCCCGCGGGATTTGGGGCCGCCGGGGGAGAAGTCCTTCAACCGTCCGTTCAGAAACGACGAGGATTTTTTCAAACCGCCTGCGGCCTGCCGCCTGCCGCCTACTCCGTCCTCCGGCGCGCGGCGGCGGACTTCCGCGAGGGGCTGCGCTACGTGAGGAGCGACCGCGTTTTGACGGCGGTCTTCGTGGTGTCGGGCGGGTGGGGGCTCGGCAACGGCGCGGCGCGCGCGCTCTACAGCCTGTTCGGGGCGAGGCTGGGTGGGCAGGCGGCCGTCCGCTGGGGCGCGGCCCTCCCGTCCATCGCGGAGCGGCCGACTGACTTCGGCATCTCGGTGCTGTTCGTGGCGATGGGGGTCGGCGGCGTGCTGGGCGCGCCGCTGGCGCGCAGGGTCAACAGCGGCGCGGCCGAGGGGCTCGGCGCGCGCATGGGGCGTTCGCTCACGCTCGACGGGTGCGGGCTGCTGCTCTTCAGCCTGACGCCGAACCTCTTCGGCGCGGCGTCGCTCCTCGTCGCGCGCGAGATGAACTACGCCATCTGGTGGACGTCGCAGCAGACGCTGCTGATGCGCCGGACGCACGACGCCTTCGCCGGCCGCGTCTTCGCCTCCTACGAGACCTTAACGACGCTGACGATGGTCGGCTCGATACTCGTCTCGGGCGCGGCGGCCGACCGCGTCGGCATCCGGGCGGTCGCGGCCGGCGGCGGGGGCGTGGTTATACTTTCCGGGCTCCTGTGGTTCGCGCTGCGCCGCCGCGGCGGGGAGAAGGGATGACGAAAATCTACTGCGCACGCTGGGTGCTGCCGATAACTTCGGAGGCGATAGAGGACGGCGCGGTCGCCGTCGAGGGGACGCGCGTCGCCGCTGTGGGCGCGCGCCGGGAGGTGTTGGAAAGGTTCCCCGCGGCGGAGGTCGAGGAGTTCGGCGAGGCGGCCGTCCTGCCGGGCTTCGTCAACTGCCACACGCACCTGGAGTTGACCGCGATGCGCGGCTTCCTCGAACCGCAGGAGGGCGACTTCTTCGCCTGGCTGCGCAAGGTCACGGTCGCGCGCGGCGAGCGCATGAGCCCGGAAGACCTCTATGCCTCCGCCGCCTGGGGCGCGGCCGAGGCCGCGCGCGCCGGCGTCACCTGCGTCGGCGACGCGACCGACTCGGGCGCGACGACCATGCGCGCTCTGCGCGACGCCGGGCTGCGCGGCGTCGTCTTCCAGGAGGCTTTCGGGCCGGACGCCACGCTCGCCGCCGAACAGTACGACAAGGCGCGCGCGAAGATCGACGCCCTGCGCGGCGGCGAGACGGCGCTCGTCACGCTGGGGCTGTCGCCGCACGCGCCCTACTCGGTCGCGCCCCCTCTGCTCGAAAGGCTCGCGCGCTACGCCGTCTCGGAGCGCCTGCCGCTGATGATGCACGCGGCCGAGTCCGAGGCCGAGCAGGCGCTGATGCTCGAAGGCGGCGGCATCTTCGCCGCGGCCTACGCCCTGCGCGGCATCGGCTTCGACTCGCCGCGCACCACGCCCGTCCGCCACCTCGCGCAAACGGGCGTCCTCGACGCGCGCCCGCTCCTCGCGCACTGCGTCCACGTGGACGAGGGCGACGTGCGTCTGTTGAAGGAGCACGGCGCGGGCGTCGCGCACTGCCCGAAGTCGAACGCGAAGCTCGGGCACGGGCGCGCGCCGCTCGGGGCGATGCTCGGCGCGGGCGTCCGCGTAGGGCTCGGCAGCGACTCGATGGCGAGCAACAACACCTGCGACCTGCTCGAAGAGGCGCGCTACGCCGTGCTCGCCTCGCGCGCGGCCGGCGAGACTTTCGCTGAAGGGAAGATGCTCGGGGCGGACGAGGCGCTGCGCCTGGCGACGCACGGCGGGGCCGCCGCGCTCCAACTCTCGCACGCGGCGGGCTCGCTCGCCGAAGGGCTCGAAGCAGACCTCGCCGTCGTCGGGCTCGGCTCCGTCCGGCAGACGCCCGCCTACGAGCCGGCGGCGGCGCTCGTCTTCTCCTCGTCGGCGCGCGACGTGCTCCTGACGGTCGTCGCCGGGCGCGAGGTCTTCCGCGACGGGCGCGTGACGACGCTCGACGAAGCCGCCCTCCGCGCGCGCGTCGCCGACATCGCCCGCAGGCTCTCCGACATGCGCTAGCCGGGCGCGCGCCTCGCGTAAGGGCGTCCACTCTCCCCGGGGGCGTTGACTTTCCCCGCGGCCTGTCATAGAACCGACCGTAAGCCCCGCCCGACCAGGAGACCCGCGACGAAAGGAGCGGCGCGATGCGAACGCGAAACCTCTTCCGTATCCTGTGCGCCCTGACCGCCTGCCTCTCGGCGGCGGCCTCCGCGGCGGCGCAGTCGGACGCGGCGCCGACGCCGGAGGCCGGCAGGCTCGTCGTGCAGGTCGAGCCCGTTAAAGGCGCGCCGCCGTCGTACGACCCCGTGCCCGGCGGCGGGTGGACGATTCGCTTCACGCGCCTCCGCGGCGCGCGGCCTCGCCCGGCCGACGACGCCGTGCAGGCCGTGCACGTGAAGGCCCGCATGGCCGAAGGCGGGCTGGTCGAGGTGACGGTCGGCGTCCACCTCGGCGCGAAGCACTTCGACAGGTTCGAAGAGGTCGGGAAGTACCGCGCCGCCGCGGGCGAGACGTTCGCGTCGGCCGGACTCGAACGCTTCGGCGTCGCCCCGTTCGTCTTCAAGGTGCTCCGCGCGCGCGACGCGGCGGCGGCCCCGCCCGAGGTCGTCAACCTCACGCAGTCGGTCGAGGCCGCGGTCGGCGAGTTCACGCCGACGCCCATACCGCGCGGCAAGGTCACGCTGCGCAACCTCTCGCCGAAGCGCGTCCGCGCCGTCTACGTCCGCCAACTCATCGGGGGGCGTAACCACGCCGAGGGGTACATCTCGATTGGGGAGGGGAAGACGCTCATGGAGCCCGGCGGGACGGCCGAGGAGCGCTTCATCGCGCGGACGGGCTCCACCTCCGGCTCGGATTTCATACCCGTCGCCGTCGAGAGCATCGTCGTGGCCACCGTCCTCTTCGAGGACTACACCTTCGAGGGCGAGCCCTACCCGGCCGCGCTGAAGCGCGCCTTCATCGAGGGCGAGCGCGCCCAGATACCGCGGCTGATGGAACTCGTGCGCGAGGCGCACGCCGCGCCCGACGTGGAGTCGGCCGCGGCCGTGCGCAGGCTCAGGGAGAAGGTCGCGGCGCTCGACTACGCCGCGCCGCCGTCGGCCGTGGACGCGGTCTACGAGGGGCACACGGAGTTGCGCCCGTCCGAGCGCGCGCGCTGGCAGTCGGCCGTCGAGACGACGATGCACAGCGTCAGGCGCGAGATGCTCGACGCACTCGAACGGTTCGAGGCGCGGTTCGGCGCCGCGCCCGCCGAGAACAGCTTCAAGCTCTGGCTCAAACAGCGGCAGGGGCGCTACGAGGGCTGGCTCTCGCGGCTCTAAAGGGGGTGGGGATGAACCGAGTCCGGAAGTTATTCGTCTTAGCTCTGGCCTTCTGCTGGCTGCCGGCCGCGGGCGCGGCCTCCGCGCAGGAGAAGTCGCCCGACCCGCCCGGCCTCGCCCTGCGGATACTCGTGCCCGGCCGGCCCGCCGGGTCTTCGGCTTTCACCTCCGTGCCTCCGACCGGGGAGATGACCGAGTGGATCGGCCAGTTCCAGCGCCTCCCCTCGTGGGTGGAGCCCGCGGGCGCGCTCCCCATCCTCGCCGTCAGGTTCGCCCACCGCATGCGCGGCGACCGCGCCTTCGTCCGCGTCACCGTCCACAGGGGCGAGAAGTTCTACGACGTTGAAGAGCCCGTGGCCGAGTACGAGGCCGCGGCGGGCGACCACTTCGTCGTGAAGGAGCTTGAGAAGTTCGGCATCAAGCCCTTCGAGTTCGATGTCGCGCGGAAGGTCGAGGCCGAACCGGGCGAGGTCGAGGCGCGGTTCATGACCGGCTCGCTCCGGGCCGTCAGCGCCAGGGTCGACCAGAGGAGTTCGGTGGTGCGGGTCGTGCTGCGCAACCTCTCGCCGAAGCCCGTCATGGCCCTGAAGCTGGAGACGCGGCGCGGCGGCCAGGTCATGAGCATCATGTGGCCGCTCGGCCGCGAAGGCCGGCCCGTCATCGAGGCCGGGGCGGAGGGCGAAGTCGCGGTGGGCTTCGGCGGCGGCGGCGGCGTCATGAAGGGCGACGGGTACGCGCCCGCGCTCCCCGACGCCGTGGTCGTAGTCTCGGCGCTCTTCGCCGACGGGAGTTACGAGGGCGAGTTGCGGGCCGCGTCCAACGCCGCCGCGCAGTACGCGGGCTACCGCGTCCAGATAGCGCGCGTGCTCGAACTGGTGCGCGAAGCGCTCGCGGCCGGCGACGCCGACGCGCCGGGCGCGGCCGCGAAGTTCAAAGAGAAGGTGCTCGCCCTCGGCCGCGACGCCGAAGCCCACACGGTAGACGAGGTCTTCGGCAGCTACGCGGGGCTCGCGGACGGCGAGCGCGAGTCGTTGAAGGGCAGCGTCGAGGCGGCGATGGACTGGATGAGGCGCGACGTGCTCGCGCAGGTCGCGCCCTTCGAGGCGAAGGGCGCCGCCGGCCAACTCACCTTCCGCGGCTGGCTGGCGGCTTACGACAAGAGTCTCTCCGACTGGCTCGCGAGGCTCCGCCGCTAGCGGCCGCGCCCGCCGCGCGCCCTTAAAGATGATTCACCTCCGCTCAATCGCCATCCGACCCGAGGCGCGCCGGCTCGAAGGCTTCCCGTTCGCCCTGCCCGTCGTCCGGGAGTTCGGCGAGATAGAGTTCCGCAGCCCCGTCACCTTCCTCGTCGGCGAGAACGGGTCGGGGAAGTCCACGGTGCTCGAAGCCATCGCGGCGGCCGCCGGCTCCGTGGTCGTCGGCGGCGAGGACGTGCGCCGCGACAGGACGCTCGGGCACGCGCGCGCGCTGGCCGCGCAGCTCAGGCTCGCCTGGGCGAAGCGGACGCACCGCGGCTTCTTCCTCCGCGCCGAAGACTTCTTCAACTTCACGCGGCGGGTCAACCAGACGGGCGCGGAGCTGGAGGAGATGGCCGAGGAGTTCGAGCGCGACGGCCTCAAAGGTTACGGGCTGCGGCTGGCGCAGGGCGTCGCGCGCGGGCAGCGCCGCGCGCTCGCCGCCCGCTACGGCGAGGACGCCGACGCGCGCTCGCACGGCGAGAGCTTTCTGAACCTCTTCCAGTCGCGCTTCGTCCCCGGCGGCCTCTACCTGCTCGACGAGCCCGAGGCGCCGCTCTCGCCGCAGCGGCAGCTCGCGCTGCTCGCGCTCCTCAAGGGGATGACCGGGCAGGACTCGCAGTTCGTCGTCGCCACACACTCGCCCATCCTGATGGCGCTGCCCGGCGCCGACATCCTCAGCTTCGACCGCGCGCCCGTCCGCCGCGTCCGCTACGACGAGGTCGAGCACGTCTCGCTCACGCGCGACTTCCTCAACAACCCGGAAGCCTTCCTCCGCCACCTCTAGTGAATGGTAAATGGTGAATGGTAAATGGTGAGGAGGTCGGCTTTCGCCATTCACCATTTACCATTTACTATTCACCAATCATGAACGTACTCGTACTCAACTGCGGCAGCTCCACCGTCAAGTTCCAGCTCATCGCGACCGACCTCGACCACATCGCGCGGGACGCGGACGAGCACCTGGCGGGCGGGCAGGTCGAGCGCATCGGCGGCGAGGCCATCATCACGCTCGGCGCCGGGCGGGGCGAGCCGCGCCGCTCGACCGCGCCCGTGCGCGACGTGCGCGCGGCCGTCGAGACCGTCATCCGCTGGGTGACCTCGGCCGACTCCGGCATCGGCGAGGTGCGCAGCGTCGCGGACATCCACGCCGTCGGCCACCGCGTCGTCCACGGCGGCGAGCGCTTCACGCACTCCGTCCTCGTCACGGACGACGTGCTGCGCGGCATCGAGGACTGCATAGACCTCGCGCCGCTGCACAACCCCGGCAACATCCGCGGCATACAGGCCGCGCGCGAGGTCTTCGGGCCGGGGCTGCCGCAGGTCGCCGTCTTCGACACGGCCTTCCACCAGACGCTCCCGCCGCACGCATACCTCTACGCGCTCCCCTACCAGTGGTACCGCCGCCACCGCGTGCGCCGCTACGGCTTCCACGGCACCTCGCACCGCTACGTCGCCTACCGCTACCGCAAGCTCCGCGGGCTCGCGCGCGAGCGGACGAACATCATCACGCTCCACCTCGGCAACGGCTGCTCGGCGGCGGCCATCAAGGCGGGCGATTCGGCGGACACCTCGATGGGCATGACGCCGCTCGAAGGCTTGGTGATGGGGACGCGCTCGGGCGACATAGACCCGGCCATCGTCGAGTACGTCGCGGCGAAGGAGGGGCTGTCGGCGCTCGAAGTGGACACCGTGCTGAACAAGCAGTCGGGGCTGATGGGCATCTCGGGGCTGACGAACGACATGCGCGAGCTTTTGGACGAGTCGCACGAGTCGGGCGACCGCCGCGCGGGGCTCGCCGTCGAAATCTTCTGCTACCGCGTGCGCAAGTACGTCGGGGCGTACCTGGCGGCGCTGGGCGGCGCGGACGCGCTGGTCTTCACGGGCGGCATCGGCGAGAACTCAGCCGAGGTGCGAGCGCGCGTCTGCGAGGGGCTGGGCTGGATGGGCGTCGAACTCGACCCCGCGGCGAACGAGGCGACGACGGCGCGCCGCGAGGGGCCCATCAGCCGCGAAGGCTCGCGCCTCGCCGTCTACGTCATCCCCACCGACGAGGAGCTGCTCATCGCCCGCGACACCGTGCGCCTCATCCGCGGCGTCTCGCAGAGGTTTTGACGGGAAGTAGACAGTAGACAGTAGACAGTAGACAGTAGGAAAGACAAAGCGGCGCGCCCTGGTTGAGAGCCGGGCGCGCCGCCTGTTTTTTCTACTGTCTACTGTCTACTGTCTACTGTCTACTTCCCCCTATGGTGCGAAGCGCGTGCGGTACTCGATGGAGTCGAGGAAGGCTTTGACCATCTCGGCGCGGACGAAGTTGCCGCCGAACTGGTTGAGCTTGTCGAGCCAGAACTGGTAGCCGGTGTGATCCGTGTCGGGCGCCGCGTTGGGGTCCCTTTGCAGGTAGCCGAAGAACTGCATGAGCACGAAGGCGCGGTTCTTCTCGGCGTTGTCCACGCTCTTGCTCTCGGCCACCGAGCGCAGCGCCGCCGCGCGCCCGGCCGCGCCGCCCGAGCCGAAGGCCGCGACGGCCGCCTCGCGCTCCGCGGCCGTCGGCGTGACGCCCGCGTTCTGGAAGAGCCTGTCCACGAACTCGCCGGCCGCCATCGAATCGGGGTAGACGTTCGTGAAGCGCGTGCGCTGCACGAACGTCTGCGCGAAGGCCGTCTTGTTGGCTTCGAGGACTTGCGGCCAGCCGTCGCGGCCGACGATGACGCCGTCCGAGATGGCCTTGCTGTCCGAGAGGAACTCGGCGCGCCTCACGACGGGGACGGGTATCTGGACGGGCGTGCCCGTGATCTTCGTCACGCCGGTCGCGTCGCCGTAGGCGGCCTTGTACATCCGCTCGACGAGGTAGCCGGTCTCCTGGAACTCGATGGCGAGGAAGAAGGCGGCCGAGACGTTGATGCGCCGTATCTCGCGGCACTGCTGGTCGGCGCCGCACTTCTCGATCTCGTTCGTCCAGAAGGCGAGGCCGGAGTCGTCCGGCTCGCGGTTCAGGAAGTCGTGGTAGTGCTGGCGGACGAAGAAGGCCGAAGAGTCCACGGGGTTCCCCGCGGACTCCGGCTGGTCGTCGTCGAGTTGGAGGGTGGACGCCCCCTGCGCGCCGAGCGCGGCCGCGGCGCCCGGGTTCGACAGCCTGAGCGAAATCGTCTCCGGCCCCTCCGCGTAGGTGTCGTCGTTGACGAGCACGGTGAAGAACTTCTGCGTCTCGCCGGCGGCGAAGGTCAGCGTCCCGGCCGCGCGCGTGTAGTCGCAGCGCTCCAGCGCGAGCCCCGTCACGGAGGAGCAGGGGACGGAGACCGCGGGGACGCTGCCGTCGTCGGTCGCGTACTCGACCGTCGCCGCCGCCGCCGTGTCGCCAGTGCGTTTGACGCTAACGACGACGGAGCCGCCGCGCTCGGACACGGTGTAGAGCGGCGCGCCGAACTCGAAGACGCTGCCGACCACCTGGCCGCCGGCGAGCGCGGCGGAGGAGGCGGCGAAGTTCGCGCCGCCGAGGTAGTCGGCCGAAACGGCGTGCGTGCCGGGCGCGAGTCCCGAAGTCTGGAGCGTGGCGACTCCGCCCGCGCCCAGCGCGACCGCGCCGCCGAAGTTCGCGCCGTCAACCTTGAACTGCACGGAGCCGACCGGGACGCCCGCGTTCGAGGAGACCGACGCCGTGAACGTCACGGCCTGCCCGGCGGCCGCGGGGCTCGCGGAGGTCGAGAGGGCGGCGGTCGTCGCGGCCTTCGCGGTCTGGAAGGTGCGGCTGACGCTGGCCGGGCCGAAGTTCGTGTCGCCGGCCTGCGAGGCCGTCACGGTGCAGGGGCCCGCGCCGGTGAGGTGGACGGTGTTGCCGCCGAGGATGGAGCAGTTGTCCGCCGCCGCGAACGTTACCGCCAACCCGGAACTGGCCGTCGCGCTCACCGCGAAGTCGGGGTCGCCGAAAGTCCTGTCCGGCAGCGGGTCGAAGGTGACGGTCTGGCCGCTGTTGGCAATCGTGAAGCTCTGCTGAACCGGCGCCGCCGGGTTGAAGTTATTGTTCCCGGCCTGCGAGGCGGTGACGGTGCACGTGCCGCCGCCCGTGAGATGAACCGTCCCGCCACTGACCGTGCACGGGCCGGAGGCGGCGAAGGCCACGGCGAGTTGCGAAGAGGCCGCGGCGCTCAACTCGAAGTCCGCGTCGCCGAAAGTCCTGTTGAGCGGCTTGTCGAAGGTGATGGTCTGCCCGGCCTTCGCAATCTGGAAGTCCTTGCCGTCGCTGCTGGCCGTGTGGTTGCCGTCGTCGAACGAGGCCGAGGCCCTGTAGTCGCCCGCGTCCGTCGGCGCAGTGGTCGTCGGCCCGTAGCTCGTCGTGTTGCGGCCGGCGTAAGTCACCGTGAGGCTCTGGCTGAGGCCGCCCGCGCCGTTGACCGAGGCGGTCGCGCCGTGCGGCTGGCCGTCGTAGGTCGCGTTGGAGACGACGACCGTCGTCGTCGAGCCGGCCTCGTTGATGTTGAAGGACTGCTGCACGCTCGGCGCGGCGTTGTAGTTCGCGTCGCCGGCCTGTGAGGCCGTGACGGTGCAGGAGCCGGCGGCGTTGATGGTGATGGTCGCGCCATCCGTGCCGCCCGCCGCGCAGTTGCCCGACGCGGTGAACTTCACTGTCAGGCCGGAACTGGCCGTAGCGCTGACGGTGAAAGGCGCGTCGCCGAAGGTCCTGGCGGCGAGCGTGCCGAAGTTGATTGACTGGTCGGCCTTCGTCACGGTCAGCGTGCCGTTGACGAAGGCGAAGCTGTAGTCCGACGCGCTCAGCATGCCGGCGGACGCGGTGATGGCGTAGGCGCCGGGCGCGCTCGTCGCGTCGGCCGCCGTGGCGAGCGCGGGCTGGCCGGTCGTGGCCGACGCCTGCGTTTCGCCGTTGACGAAGCCCGTCAACGTGTAGCTGAAGGCGGGGTTCGACGCGCCGTAGGGGCGCGACTTGTCGTCGGCCTTGACCGTCAGCGTCGCCTTGTTGATGACGAGCGTGCCGGTCGTGCCGCCCTGATAGTTGGGGTCGTCAATCGTGGCCGAGACGTTATAACTGCCGGCGTGAACCGGCGATGCGACCGGCTGGCCGCCCTGCGTATAAGAGAGGGAGACGGCCCTGCCCGCCGGGTTGGTCGTCGCGGTGGGCGCTTTCGCCGTGCCGTCGTACGTCTGCGAGAGGCTGCCGAGCGTGACGGCGGCCGTCGCCTTGTCCACCGTCAGCGCGCCCGTGGCGCCGCTCGCCGCGTAGCTCAGGTCGCCGGCGAAGCCGGCCCCCACGGCGCCGGGATAGTTACCGGCGTTCACGCCCGAGAGGCTGACGCCCGTGAGCGTGGCGACGCCGTTCGCGTCGGTCGCGGCGCTGCCGACAGAGTTACCGTTGAGGGTGAAGCTGACGGACTTGCCGCCGAGAGGAGTCCCGCCGGCCTTGAGCGTCGCCGTCAGCGTCGCCGTCCCGGCGTAGGTGCCCGCGCCGGAGACCGCCGAGATGGCAGTCGCAGCGGGGGCCGGCGTCGGGGTCGGAGTGGGCGTGGGTGTAGGCGTAGGCGTCGGGGTCGGCGTCGGCGTCGGCGTAGGAGACGCGTCGCAGGGCGAGGCCGCGACGTTGGTCGGCGTGAGGAGGAAGGCGTGCGACGCGCCGTCGGACTTGCGCCCCGTGCCGACTATCTGGCCGCGCGCGTTGATGGCGTGGGCCTCGCTGAACGTCCAGCCGGCGCTCGGGGCGAGGGTGTTCAAGTCCTTCATCTCGCCCGCGTCGGCCGCGCCGTTGCCGTTCTCGTCCGACCAGACGAAGGCGTGCATGACCGGGAGCCCGAGGCCGTCGGTCTGCGAGGTCTCGGACGTGCCGACGACCTGCCCGAGCGAGTTGACGCCGTAGGCGATGCTGTTGGTGCCGCCGAGCGTGCCGAGGTCGAGCATCTCGCCCGCGTCGCGCACCCAGTCGCCGTCGGCGTCCTTCCAGCGGAAGGCGTGGTAGGGGCGGTTGGCGCCGCCGCCGTTGAAGGTGACGTGTGCGTAGCCGGCGACGTGGCCGCCGTCGCCGATGTCGTAGGCGACACTGCTCTGGCCGCCGAGCGTGCCGAGGTCGGCCACCTCGGCGGCCTGCGGGGCGCCGTCGCCGTTCGTGTCGTGCCAGACGAAGGCGTGCGAGCCGGACGAGCGCATGGCCGCGCCCACGGCGTCGCCGCCCGCGTTGAGGCCGTAGGCCGCGACGGGCGTCCCCCAAGAGGCCGGGATGGTCTGTAGGCCCGAAGACTGCCTCCAGACGAAGGCGAGGTCCTGGAGCGTGGAGACTTCGGCCTGCCCCGAGACGGCGCCCGACGGGTTGATGTCGTAGGCGACGGCGTTGCTGCAAGTCGGGCAGATGTCCGTCTTGGGGCCGGGCGCGGTCCAGACGAAGACGTGCTGCGCGTCGAACTGGTTATAGGCCCACCCGGTGACGGCGCCCGACTGGTTGACGGCGTAGGCCACGCCGCTGTCGCCGCCGTTGTAGGTGCCGATGTCTGTGACCTGCGTGCCGTCCCAGTAGAATGGGTGTTGCCCGGAGCCGCCGGCCGGCCCCGACTGCCCCACGACCCGGCCGCAGGGGTCGAGCCCGAGCCCGTGGCTCTGCGTGCCGGCCGCCGCGACCACGTCCGTGACCGTGTAGGCGGAGGACTGCGCCGAGCCGCGCGGCGTCAAGGCCAGCGGCAGGAGAGCCAGGAGGAGCAGGCAGACGGCTGCCGGTTGCCATTTCCGGGTTTGACGCATGAGGGCTTACTGCTAGCTAACTCAAAATAAGCTGGGTGGACGGGCGCGGGGAGCGCGGGCCGGCGCGGCACGGCCGCGGACTACGGTTCAGCCGATGCCCCGCCGAAAGGGCGGGTAACCAACTTTAAAGGCCGCGGAGTTTCAAAGTCAAACGGGGAAGAAGGGGAGTAGTCAGTAGTCAGTAGTCAGTAGTCAGTAGAAAAACGTCGGCGGCCGCGGGTTGTTAAACTCTCGCGGCCGCCGACGTTTTAAGCTGCTCGGCCTTTTACCTACTGTCTACTGTCTACTGTCTAGCGGCCGCGATGGCGTCGTCGAAGATTTCGAGCGCCACGTCAACGTGCTCGCGCTTGAGCGTGAGCGGCGGCGACCAGCGGATGGTGTTGGCGCCGGCGCCGAGGATGATGAGGCCGCGCTTGTAGCACTCGAACTCGACGCGGTCGCGCAGCTCCGGCGCGGGCTCGCGCGAGGCGCGGTCTGTGACGAACTCGACGCCTAACATCAACCCCAGCCCGCGCACGTCGCCGACGCAGTCGTGCCTGCGCATCAGCCCGCGCAGGCCGTCCTGGAGGTAGGCGCCGACCTCCGCCGAGTTGGCGACGAGGCCGCCTTCGAGCAGCTCGATGGTCTTGAGGGCGGCGGCGATGGCGACGGGGTTGCCGCCGAAGGTCGAGGCGTGCGCGCCCGGCTTCCAGTCCATCAGGTCGGCGCGCGCCACGCACGCGCCCATCGGGATGCCGGAGGCGATGCCCGTCGCTATCGTCACCACGTCCGGCTGGAGGTCGTAGTGCTCG
>DASVWB010000101.1:0-4775 GCA_036389815.1 Pyrinomonadaceae bacterium
GCCGACGCGCTGCGCCGCCTCGACGTTGCCGCCCGTCGCGCCGCGCAAGTCCTTCTCGACCGTCGAGGCCGAGGCGATGGTCACGGCGCGCTCGTCGTCGATGACCTGCGCGTAGATGTGGTTGAGGCTGCGGAAGATCGCGAGGCGCGGGCGCCCCTGCGTGCCGCGCACGCGGCGGCGGATGCGCGTGTGCACCGCCCTCCTGACCGCTGCTTTGTCTTTCTTTGCCATTTCCTTTTCGCTCCCATAGCCGCCGCGCATGCCGACGCGCACCGCGCGCGAGGGGTGATTCTCCCGTGGAGAACCGCGGGGCTAAACCTGAAAAACTACTTGCCGGTCTTTCCGGGCTTGAGCTTGAGCTGCACGTCGGCGTAGCGCACGCCCTTGCCCTTGTAGGGGTCGGGCCGGCGCAGGCCGTGCATCTCGGCGGCGACCTGGCCGAGCTTCTGCTTGTCTATCCCCGAGAGCGTCAGCGTGAGCTGGTACTGCGGGGTCGAGGCCTTGGCCGCGATGCGCTCGCCGCGCGCCTCGATGCCCTCGGGCAGCGGGAACTCGATGGGGTGCGAGTAGCCGAGGGAGAAGACGATCTTCCGCCCCTGGATGTCGGCCTTGTAGCCGACGCCGACCACGTCCATCTGCTTCGTGAAGCCCTCGGTCACGCCGACGACGGCGTTGTTGGCGAGCGCGCGGGCGAGGCCGTGGTTGGCGCGGAAGTCGTCCGACGCGCGCTCGGCCTGCAACTGCCCGTCTTCGAGCTTGAAGGAGACGCCCTCGGGGATCGGCGTCCGCAGCGTCCCCTTCGGCCCCTTCACCTCGATTTCGCGCGCGCCCTCGTTGATCGTCACCGTGACGCCCTTCGGGACCGCGATCACCTTCTTGCCAATGCGAGACATAACAAAACCCTCGATTGATTCACCGCCGTCATCTGTTCGTCGAATCAACGAAGCAACGAACAGATGAATCAATAGATTTCGGCCAGCACCTCGCCGCCGACGTTCTCGCGGCGGGCGCGCTTGCCCGACATCAGGCCGCGCGAGGTCGAGACGATGTTGACGCCGTAGCCGCCCAAGACCTTCGGGATGTCGGTCGCGCCCATGTAGACGCGCCGGCCCGGCGTCGAGACGCGCGAGAGGTGCGTGATGGAGGAGGCGCCGCGCGCGTCGTAGCGCAGGAAGATGCGGATGGTGCGCTTCACGCCCTCGCCCTTGACGACGAAATTGTTGATGTAGCCCTCTTCCTTCAGGATGCGGGCGATCTCCAGCTTCAGCTTCGACGCCGGGATGTCCACGCGCGAGTGCTTCGCCGCGATGGCGTTACGCATCCGCGTCAGCATGTCGGCAATAGGATCGGTCATTACTCTTTTAACTCCACATTAACTCGACAGGTTTCGGGCGCCCGCCCGATGCGCCGCCCGACTGCTGCCGATGAACATCGGAAACTACCAGCTCGACTTGACGACGCCCGGTATCTGCCCCTGGAGCGCCAGCTCGCGGAAGCAGATGCGGCACAGCTTGAACTTGCGCAGGTAGCCGCGGGGGCGGCCGCAGCGCTGGCAGCGCGTGTAGGCGCGCGACGAGAACTTCGCCGTCCGCTTCGCCTTCGCGATCATGGATTTCTTGGCCATGTGGTTGTCTTCTCTCTCCTGCTCTGAAGCCTTACTGGCGGAAGGGCATGCCGAGCGCGCGCAAAAGCGCCCGCGCCTGCTCGTCGTCGCGCGCGGTGGTGACGATGGAGATGTTCATCCCGCGCGTCTTGTCCACCTTGTTGAAATCTATCTCGGGGAAGATGAGCTGGTCGCGGATGCCGAGCGTGTAGTTGCCGCGCCCGTCGAAGGCCTTCGGGGAGACGCCGCGGAAGTCGCGCACGCGCGGCAGCGCCACGCTCACCAGCCGGTCGAGGAACTCGTACATCCGGTCGCCGCGCAGCGTGACCATCGTCCCGATGGGCATGCCCTGGCGCAGCTTGAACGAGGCGATTGATTTCTTGGCGCGCGTCGTCACCGGCTTCTGCCCCGTGATGGCGCGAATCTCGTCCGCGCCGGTGTCCACGATCTTGGCGTTGGCGATGGCCTCGCCGAGCCCCATGTTGATGACGATCTTCTCCAGCCGCGGGATGGCCATCGGGTTCTCGATGCCGAACTCCTTGGCGATGGCCGGGGCGATCTCTTTCTGGTAACGCTCTTTCAGTCTGGCTGACATTCTCTTAAAACCTCCCCGCATCTTCGTCCCGGGTTCTCGTCTTTCGAAGACGTTTCCGGGGGTGCGGACTTCCCCTCCGCCTTATTCCTTGTCGAGCGCCTGCCCGCTGCCGGCGGCGACGCGCGTCTTCGAGCCGTCCGAGCCGACCTCGTAGCGGACGCGCGTGGGCTTGCCGTCGCGCGGGTCGATGAGCTGCACGTTCGAGATGTCGACGTAGGCCTCCTTCTCGATGATGCCGCCCGGGCGGTTGGCGCCGGGGTTCGGGCGCTGGTGGCGCTTGACGACGCCGACGCCCTCGACCTTGACCTTGCCCTCGCGCGGCTTCACGTCCAGCACGCGCCCGCGCTTGCCGCGGTCGCGCCCCGCCATGACGACGACCTGGTCGCCCTTCCTCACCTTCGCCCGCTTGGTTCCCGTCTGCGTCATAACTAAATCACCTCCGGCGCGAGCGAGACTATCTTCATGAAGTTGCGGTCGCGCAGCTCGCGCGCCACGGGCCCGAAGACGCGCGTCCCGATGGGCGTGTCGTCCGGCTTGATGAGGACGCAGGCGTTCTGGTCGAAGCGGATGTAGGTGCCGTCCTTGCGGCGCACCTCCTTCACGGTGCGGACGACGACGGCGTTGTGCACCGTCCCCTTCTTCACCGCCCCGTCGGGGCTCGCCTCCTTGACCGTGACCTTGATCTTGTCGCCCAAGCTGGCCCGCGTCGCCTTCGTCGAGCCGCCGATGGCCTGGATCATCTCGACGCGCCTCGCGCCCGAGTTGTCCGCCACGTCAAGCGACGTCTGCATCTGGATTGCCATAACTCACCTCACGGAATTTTTGATTTGCGATTTTTGATTTCTGATTTGGAGTCGGCCCGCGCCGCCCCGGCTAAATCGCAAATCAAAAATCTAAGATCAAAAATCTCCTACTTCTCTGCCTTCTGAATGATCTCGACGACGCGCCAGCGCTTGTGCGCGGAGATGGGGCGCGTCTCGACGATGCGCACCTTGTCGCCGACGGTCGCGCCCTTCTCGTTGTGCGCCATGAACTTCGACGTGCGGCGGACGTAGCGGCGGTACTTCGGGTGCTTGATGAGGCGGTCGACGCGCACGACGCACGTCTTCTCCATCTTGTCCGACGCCACGACGCCGATCTTCTCCGCCCGGCGGCTCGTCCGCTTCGCCTCGCTCCCCGTCGCGTCCCCGGCCTGCGCGTCCACGCCCGCGCCCACGGCCTGCGAGAGGGTCTGCCCCGACTCGGTCGCCTCGGCCGCGCTCTCGGGGGCGTCGGTCGCCACCGCTTCTTTGCTCTTCTCTTCTGCCATCTCGAACCTCTCTACTTCGCCGCCTGCTCCTGCTGCTGCTGCTGCCGCGCGCGCATCATGGTCTGGACGCGGGCGAGCGTCTTCTTCTCGCGGCGGACGGTCTTGACGGCGTCCACCTCGCCGAGCGCGAGCTTGAAGTTGAGGCGGAAGAGCGACTCCTTGAGCCGCGCGGCCTCCTCACGAAGCTCCTCGTCGGACATGTTGTTCAGGCGCTCCAAATCGTCGCGTCTCTTCATCGCTTAAACCGCGCCCCCTTCCTGCTCGGCGCGCGAGACGAACTTGCACTTGAGCGGCAGCTTCTGCGCGGCGAGGCGCATGGCCTCGCGCGCCATCTCCTCGGACACGCCCTCGATCTCGTAGAGGATGCGGCCGGGCTTGACCACCGCCACCCAGTGGTCGGGCGCGCCCTTGCCCTTGCCCATGCGGGTCTCGGCGGGCTTCTTCGTGATGGGCTTATCCGGGAACATCCGAATCCAGATTTTGCCGCCGCGCTTGACGTGGCGCGTCATGGCGATACGCGCGGCCTCGATCTGCCTGTCCGTGATCCAGCCCGGCTCCAGCGTCTTCAGGCCGTACTCACCGAAGCTGATCGCGGCGCCGCGCTGGGCCGTGCCCGTCATGCGCCCCTTCATCTGCTTCCGGTGCTTAACCTTCTTCGGCATCAACATGATTGCTACCCTCGTAAATGGTAAATGGTGAATAGTAAATGGTGATTAAGACCGAAGAACTTCTATTCACCATTTACCATTTACTATTCACCCTCTTATCTCCTGCCGCCGCCGCCGGGGCCGCGCCCGCGCCCGCCGCCGGGACCGCGGTCTCCGCCGCCGCCCCTGTCACCGCGACCGCGCGGCCGGTCGCCGTCCTCGCGGTCGCGGCGGGGGCGCCGGCCGTCGCCGCGCTCGGGGCGCGGCTCGTTGATGGGGTCGGGCTGCGTGCCGCGCGCCATCGCCGCACGGGGGTCGAGGATTTCGCCGCGGTAGATCCAGCACTTGACGCCGATGACGCCGAAGGTCGTGTGCGCCTCGGCGAAGCCGTAGTCCACGTCCGCCCGGAGCGTGTGCAGGGGGAGTCGCCCCTGCAGGTGCCACTCGGTGCGCGCGATCTCCGCCCCGTTCAGACGCCCCGCCACCTTGACCTTGATGCCCTGCCCGCCGAAGCGCAGCGTCTCCTCGACGGTCTTGCGCATGGCGCGGCGGAAGGCGATGCGCTTCTCAAGCTGCGCGGCGATCTTCTCGGCCTGGAGCTGCGCGTTCAGCTCGGGCTTG
>DASVWB010000102.1:0-7123 GCA_036389815.1 Pyrinomonadaceae bacterium
CTTGGCCTTCACAATGTCCTCTTCGGAGAAGGTGCCCGCGCTGATCAGGTTTTGGTCTCGCATGAAACTCTCGATTTCGTGAACGATGTTCTCGGACACGGGCAGGGCCGGGGGGACTTGCAGGATCACGAAGGCCACGTCGGTTGAGAGCATCGCGGCGATGGGCGCCACCCACGAGCTAAGGCTGGCTCCGAAGAGTCCGATTCGCCGCGCGTCTATGTCCTTGCGGGTTTTAAGTGCGGCGAGACCTGCCAGTACGTCTCGCGCGCGCTCTTCGAAGCTCGCTTTCGTGTAGTCGGTACTCCTGCCTCCTACTGTTTTACTCGTCAGCGCGAGAACCGCGAGCCCTTCGCGGAGGAACGATGCGGGCACGTCACCCCCGCGGCGCGAGAATGTGTATCCCGGCCTGACTAGAAAGATTGCGGGATGCGGGCCGGCCGTCCCGGGCACGGTCAAGAGCCCTGTGAGCTCTGCGTCACCGTTCCGGAACCTGATCTCATCCTGCCTGTACCGGCCCTTGGGGGCCGCGACGGTCGGTGAGCCTTTCTGACTCCACCTGAGGCCCGTGACTTCTCCCCGAGCGTTTTTGACGAAGGCGATTTTGAAATCGACCGGGAAAGGTATCTGGTAAGTTGGGCCGGCGAAAAACTCGGACTCCGAGAGCGGGAACAGATACCCGGTGCGCCTTGTTTTAGTGTCTACGTACGACAGGCGAGGGGCGTCGTCGCCTTCCACGCCGATAGTTAGGAACCTGTCGGGGCCGAGGCGGTAGTTGCCGAAATACTTATCGTATGTCGTGGGGGCGATTTTCGGATCCCTCACCAGGTAGAAGGTGCTGCGGATGTCGCCGCGCTGATACCTCCCGAATAGGCCGCCCCGCGTAAACTCCCCGTCGAAGGTCGCCGTGCCACTCTCCCCCCGCGGCCACTCGAAGTGCACGCGGTTCGCCGCCACACTGGCGTGGCTGATGGGCTGGTCTATTAAGTTGTATTGCGGGAGATCGATTGCTCCCCCGGCGGCCCCGTCCCTCGGGAAGCGGATTTTAATGTCGAGCCACTGCCGCCCGGAATCCAACCCGCCGACCCACTCGCCGGCCAGTGATGGCTGCTGTGCGTGGTACGGGGAGCACAGGCCCCCTAGAATTACGAGCGTTAAGGCTATGAACGTTCTTCTCATGAGACACACCTCTCTACCGACGCACCTTACTCTGCCCGCAGCGTGATCAGCGGATCCATCTTCGTGGCGCGACGCGCCGGGAGGTAGCAGGCGAGGAGCGCCACGGCGGCGAGCAGGAGCGAAAGCGCCGCGTAGGTCGCGGGGTCAGTCGCCTTCACGCCGTAAAGCAGGCCCGCGAGCAGGCGTGTCAGCGCGAACGACGCCGCGAGACCGAGCACGACGCCGCCGAGCGTGAGCGCCATGCCGTCGGCGATGACGAGCCGCAGCACGTCGCGGCGCTGCGCGCCGAGCGCAACGCGGACGCCGATCTCGTGAGCGCGCTGCGACACCGAGTAGGACATCACGCCGTAGATGCCGATGGTCGCGAGCGCGAGCGCCAGCGCCGCGAAGAGGCCGAAGAGCAGCATCGTCAGCCGCCGCTGCGAGACCGACTCGGCGACGACCTGCTCCATCGTCCGCACGTTGTAGGCCGGCTGATCCTTGTCTATCGCGAGCAGCCGCGCGCGCAGCGCCGGGACGAACGACGCCGGGTCGGACGCCGTGCGCACGACGAGCGTCATGGAGTTCGAAGCCTCCTGCGTGAACGGCACGTACATCTCCGCCTGCGGCTCGGCGTCCAGCCCCGCGTGGCGCACGTCGCCGACTAAGCCGACGACCTCGCGCTCGTTCTTGCCGTCAACGTCGGTCAGCCGCTGCCCGAGCGCCGCCTCGGGCGCGCCGAAGAGCCGGCGCGCCATCGTCTCGTTGAGGATGGCGACACCCGGCGCGCCCTTGTCGTCGCGCTCCGTGAACGTTCGCCCACGAAGCAGCGGGATGCCGAGCGCGCGGAAGTAGTCGGGGCTGATGTCGCGGAAGCTGACTTCGGGCCTCTGACCGGCGGCCGGCGCGGGGCGGCCGGCGACGAGCACCTCGGTCTGCTGATCGCCGCCGCCGAGCGGCAGGGTCGTCGTCGCGCCGGCGGCTTCGACGCCGGGCACGGCCGCGATGCTCTCAAGCGCCCGCGCGTAGAAGCCCGCGACCTGCTCGTCCTTCGTGTACTTGAGCCCGGGCAGCGCCAGCTTCATCGTCAGCACGTTCTCCGCGTTAAAGCCCGACGGCACGCGCATCAGCTCGACGAAGCTCCGCGCCATTAGCCCCGCGCCGATGAGCAGCGTGAGCGAGAGCGCGACTTCGGCGACGACGAGCAGGCCGCGCAAACGGCGCTGACGCCGCCCCCCCGCGCCGCCCGTGCGCCCGCCCTCCTTGAGCACGCCGTTCAGATCGGGCTTCGAGACCTGCAACGCGGGCGCGAGGCCGAAGACCAGGCCGGTAACGAGCGAGACGACGAGCGTGAAGACGAGCACGCGCGCGTCTATCGGGACGCCCTCCGAGAGCGGGATGCCGCTCACCCAGCCGGGCGGGATCCTCGCGACGAGCAGTTCGACGCCCCACAGCGCGATGAGCAGGCCGAGGCCGCCGCCGATGGCGGCGAGCAGCGCACTCTCGGTGAGCAACTGCCTCACGATGCGCAGGCGACCCGCGCCGAGCGCGACGCGCAGCGCGAACTCGCGCTGCCGCGCCGCGTTTCTCGCGAGCACGAGGTTGGCGACGTTCGCACACGAGATCAGCAGCACGAAGCCGACCATCCCGACGAGCGCGAGCAGCGCCGGGCGCGCGGGCCCCACCAGGTACTCGTGCACCCACACGAGCTTCACGGGGCGGTTCGCGTCCGTCTCCGGGTACTGCTCGCCGAGCCGCCGGTTGATGGCGTTCATCTCGACCTGCGCCTGCTGGATCGTCACGCCGGGTTTGAGGCGCGCCGCGGCGATCAGGTAGTGCGCGCGGCGCGCGCCGACGCTCGCGTCGTGCGGGTCGAGCGAGAGCGGAGCCCACGCCTCGGCCTTATCGTAGAACTGGAAGCCGGGCGGCATGACCCCGACGACCGTGCGCTGCCGCGCGTTGATCGTGAGCGTCTTACCGAGGACGGATTGATCGGAGCCTAAGACGCGCCGCCACACCTCGTGGCTGAGCACGACGACGCCGTCGTGACCCTGCTGCATCTCTTCGGGGGTGAACGTGCGCCCCATCATCGGGCGCACGCCGAGCATCGGGAAGAGGCCGGCCGTGACTAGGAAGCCCTGGATGCGCTCCGGCGCCTCGACGCCGCCGAGGTTCGCGTTCCAGTAGCTCAGCGCCGAGAGGTCGTCGAGCGTACGACTCTGCGCCCGCCAGTCGAAGAAGTCGGCCTGCGAAGCCTCGTGCCCGCCGACCGAAACCATCACGAGCCGGTCCGGCTCGGCGTAAGGCAGCGGGCGCAGTACCAGCGCGTTGATGACCGAGAAGATCGCCGTGTTCGCGCCGATGCCGAGCGCGAGGGCGCTGACGGCGACCAGCGTGAAGCCGGGGTTCTTCAGCAACACGCGTAAGCCGTGGCGTATGTCCTGCCTGAGTGTTTCCAACATACCGCCGCCTCTCACCTCGTAGCCCATCTCCTTGATCCGCGTGAGGCGGCCGAACCGTCTCTCGGCGTCCCGCCGTGCTTCGTCCGGCGACATCCCGCGGCGGACGTTTTCCTCGGTGCGCATCTCGATGTGGAAACGCATCTCCTCATCGATCTCGCCGTGGACGGCGTCGCTATGCAGCAGGGCTCGCAGCCTGTCCCGAAAGAGTTTCCGCCACGCCATCCCTTAGCCTCCACTTCAGGTGGCCTGCAACACCTTGGCGACGGCCGCCGTCAGGTGCTCCCACTGCGCCTCCTCGGCGGCGAGCTGCTTCCGCCCCGCACGGGTCAGCTTGTAGAAGCGCGCCCGCCGGTTATTCTCCGAGGTGCCCCACTCCGATTCGATCCACCCACGCTGCTCGATTCGATAAAGGGCCGGGTAGAGTGTCCCCTCCTCGATCTGGAGCATGTCTTCGGCTAATTGCTGGATGCGCTGTCCCACCCCGTAGCCGTGCATCGGGCCTAGAGAGAGCGCTTTCAAGACCAGCAGGTCGAGCGTGCCCTGCGGCAGATCGGACTTCTGTTTCGCCACCGGCCGTTCCTCCTATTCGCTTCTGGGGGAGAATAGTCGCACGTCTCCCCTAGAAGGTCAAGGGTAAATGTGTAGGAAGTGAATTACAAGGAAATAGTCCCCGGGAAACAGCGTCCGCTGCAGCCTCCAATGCGCCTGTTGCAGAGGCTTCCTGCCCGAGGTAGAAGCTCTGATTTAAGATCAGTAACGGCGGGCTGCGCCGACCTCGGTAGACTGGAGTGTCTGAGACGTATGAGGCAACTGCGTTATAGGACGCGGGCCCGCACGCATCCTTTCGAACTTTTCCGGCCCGGTCAGTCCCCTTCCCGGCTCTGTCCACTCGAAGCACTATTCCCCTCCCCTACACAAAATCGCCGCTGAAACTAAGTGAAAATATATTGACGCGCCCGAAACATTCCGGTACATTCCGCGGTCATGGACTCGAACGACCGAAGACCTAACGACCTGATCACCCTCTCCGAGGCGGCGAGGCTGCTCGGGGTGAGCCGGCCTAAGATGTCCAGGCTCGTGAATGGCGGCAAGCTCACGACCTTCGACGATCCGCTCGACGAGCGGGCCAAGCTGGTCAGCCGGCGAGATGTGCTGGCACTCCAAGTGAGGTCCAAAGCGGCATGATCATCATCGCGATAGCCAACCAGAAGGGCGGGGTCGGTAAATCGACGACGGCGGCCACGGTCGCCACCGAACTGGCCGTCCGCGAATACGAAACCCTGCTCATAGACGCCGACCCCCAGGGGAACGCCACGCAGATCTTCTTCAGCCCCGAGCAGGTCACGTCCACGCTTTCCGACGTCCTTATGGGCGGCGGGTCGGAACCCGCCGCGTCGCTCGTCGAGAAGGGGCTGACGACGGCCATCCCGAAACTCGACATGGTGGCGGCCAACATCAACCTCGCCAAGTTCGAGCGCGAGAGCCCGCTCTCGATCACGAAGCTCCGCAGCGCGTTGAAGGCCGTCGCCGGCCGGTACGACTTCGCCATCATCGACACGCCCCCGAATCTCGGACTCCTGCTCACGGCCACGCTCACGGCCGCCGACTACGTCATCATCCCCGTGAAGGCTGCCCCGTTCGCCCTCTTCGGCTACGACGATTTGATGGACGCCATCTCGGGCGCGCGCAGCCTGAACGAGAACCTACGCATACTCGGGACGCTCTGCACCATGTTCGACAAGCGGATGAACGTCTCGGGCGCGTCGCTCCTGGAGCTCAAGGAGAAGTCCGGCGACCTCTGCTTTAACACCGTGATCCACGCGCAGGCGAAGCTCGAGGAGTCCCCTTCCGTCCACCAGCCCATTCAGTATTACGCCCCCAACACACGCGGCGCCCTGCAATACGCCGAACTGACCGACGAGATACTTGAGCGCATCGGCATGGCGGCCAGCGCCCCGCGCCTGAGCGTGGTCAATAAAGCATGAAGGACACGAAGCCCAAGCCCCGCGCCTCGAAGCTGCCCGTGCGCGAACCCGCCAAGCCTTTGGCGCGGCCGGAAGCCAAGCCGCCCGACCCCGACCACCCGATATTCAGCCTCATTGGCCCGGCACAGGCGGCACAGGCAGAACCCGCCCCACCCACGCCACGCACCCCACCCACACCACGCACCCCACCCACACCACTTACGGACGCCACCCACCCCATAGCGCCCGAGCGCGACTTCACGCGGGTGCCGAACTCGGTCGCGCGCGACGTGGTCCCGGCCGGGCATTTCGTGGGCAAATCGAAGCAGCTCTACGACTGCCTTTATCAAAGAACGCGCGGGGCGATTGTTCCCGTCCGCCGGCTCGCGATCTCTAAGCCCGACCTGATGGACGCCAGCGGCATCGGCTCTGAGCGGACCCTGCTCAAGAATCTGGCACACCTCAAGGCCATCGGCCTGGTGAACGTGACGTATACTGACGGCCGCCACGAAGGCAACACGTACGAGGTGTTCACCCCGGAAGAGGCGGGACTACGTACCCCACGCACGCCACCCACCCCACCCACGGCAGGCACCCCACGCCACGCACGGGCGGAAGTGCCCCCCGTACCCCCCGTAGAAAGTGGTGTGCGTGGCGTGGGTTCTGGGCCTTTAGAATCAAGTGTTTCCGGCGAAGCCAAGACTTCTTTTAAGACTAGTACTGAAAGAACTGATGATGAGGCTTTCGCCAGTCTTGTCGTGCTCCTGAAACAAGCCAGCAGAGAAGTGACGGGCAGGGAAAGTTCGCCGACGGAAGCTGATCGCTGGAGAGACGTCGCCGAGTTACTCGTCACGGAGCTGAAGGTCGCGGCCGCGCGCACCACCGTCTCCTCGGCGCCGGCCTTCCTAGCGGAGCATCTGCGGCGGCGCCTGCGCAAGGCGGACGCCCGCCAGATTGAGCGTGAGGTCTCCGAGGCGGCCTCGGGACTGGCGGCCCAACCCGGCCCCCCCAAGCCGGATCTCACGCGCGAGCAGATCGAAGAGCAGGCGCAGCTGATGGCCGGACTGATGCAGGCGGGGGCCTCGATCGCAGAGTTGGAGGAGCAGTTCGCCTCGAACTTCCGACCCGCTCAGTGGCACCAGATCCGCAGCATCGCCATGGCACAGGCCTCCGTGGTGACCCCGAACATCAAGAATCTGGAGAAGTGAAGCGGGATTCGCCCGCGCGTGGAACTATTCGTGGGCATTTCCGGTAAGACTGCTTTTCGGAAGGAGCACGAGGGGGTGACTGAGATCAGGCAGCTGCCGCCGCCGTATTCACCGCCGAGTTCCACCTGAGGAGACGCTGAAGCCGTTGTCAGAACAACCGCACGCCCGCATGCCCCCCCTAGAAGGCTCTCTCCAGCCGCCGCGCTTCGAGCCGCGTCTGGCCGCGCCCTTCTGCGAGAAGTCGCTCTCCGAAGAGACGCGGCGCGCCTACCGCCGCGTCATCAAAGAGTTCTTCGCCTTCGTCAAGGGCGTCCACCCTTCCGAGGTCACCCCC
>DASVWB010000103.1:0-7095 GCA_036389815.1 Pyrinomonadaceae bacterium
CGCCGCAGAGGGGCGCGCAGAAGGCCGCGGCGGCCGCGCCCCCGGCCGCGAACACCCAGCCGGCCGCGCAGCCGCCGGCCGCGGGCGGCGCACCGAAGGGGCCCGTCTCCGTCGGCTCGCTGGTGGGGAAGGCGAGGCAGCGCGTCTCGCCGAGCTACCCGCCCATCGCGCGCGCGGCGCGCGTCAGCGGCAGCGTCACCGTCTTCCTCATCGTCGGCGAGAAGGGGGATGTCGAGTCGGTGTCGCGCGCCGACGGGCCGCAGCAGCTTCAGCAGGCGGCCGTCGAGGCTGCGCGCCGCTGGAAGTTCAACCCCACGGTCGTTGACGGCCAGCCCGTCCGAGTCTCCGGCTTCATCAGCTTCAACTTCGCACTCTGAGTCATTCCCGTTTCAGTCCGGCGCGGCTTAAAAGAAACTGACGGCGGAGACACGGAGACACGGCTAAAGCCGATTTGAGATTTCAAATTTGAAATCTCAAATTCTTAAAGCCGTGTCTCTCTGTCTGTGCGGTTAACTTCCCGCCGGACGCGCCCGGCCTGCCCGCTCAATCCCGCCCGCGCGCCGACGCCTTCGTCCTGCCGATTCGGACGGGCGCGTTCGTCCGCCTGAGGGGCGCGTCCGCGTCGCCGCAGGTGCCGCAGCCGGTCGAACAGCCGCCGCCCTTCGACGGCCCGAAGGAGCGCAGCCGCGCGAGCGCCCGCCGCCCCGCGTAGAGCAGCGCGCCCGCGACGATGAGCGCGACCGCGACCGTCTGCCAGTCGAACTTCATAACCTCAACCCAGCCCCAGCAGCCGCCCGCCCTGGTACGTCACGAACGAGGCGGCGTAGGCGATGACGAGCATGTAGCCGACCATGAAGAGCGGCCAGCGCCACGAGTTCGTCTCGCGCCGCACGATGGCTATCGTGGACATGCACTGGCACGCGAGCACGAAGAAGACCATCATCGAGACGGCGACGAGCGGCGTCCACGCCGGACTGCCGTCGGGCCTTTTGGCGTTGCGCACCGCCTCGATGAGCGAGGGCGACTCTGCCTCGGCGTCCTTGCCGACGTTGTAGACGATGGAGAGCGTCGAGACGAGCACCTCGCGCGCGGCGAACGAGGCGACGAGCCCGATGCCCATCTTCCAGTCGAAGCCGAGCGGCGCGATGACGGGCTCGATAAGGCGGCCGAGGCGGCCGGCGTAGCTCTGCTGAATCTGCGCGCCCTCGTCCGCCGCGTCGTCCGACTTCTCGGTCTCCGGCGCGGGCTCTCCCTTCGACTCCACGCCCGTCTCGCGCAGCGCCTGCACGGCCGCGCCCTCCTGCGCGTCCGGCACGGGCTTCTCGGCCGAGCGCGGGAAGGTCATCAGCGCCCAGAGCAGGATCGAGATGGTCAGGATCACCGTCCCCGCGCGCTTGACGAAGAGCCACGAACGGTTGCGCATCGTCTGCGCGATGTTGAGGAGGTTCGGCACGCGGTAGGGCGGCAGCTCCAGCACCAGCGGCGGGGGCGGCGACTTCAGGATGGTGTGCTTCAGCACCCACGCCACGACGATGGCCACCGCGACGCCGAGCAGGTACATCGAGAGGATGAGCAGCGCTCCGACCGAGACGAAGCCGAACAGGCGCTTGTCCGAGAAGAACGAGGCGATCATCAGCGTGTAGACGGGCAGCCGCGCCGAGCACGACATGAAGGGCGCGATGAGGATGGTCGCCAACCTGTCCTTCGGGTTCTCGATGGTGCGCGTCGCCATGATGCCCGGGATGGCGCACGCGAAGCTCGACAAAAGCGGCATGAACGCCTTGCCGTGCAGGCCGACGCCGCGCATCAGCCTGTCCATCAAAAACGCCGCGCGCGACATGTAGCCGCTGTCTTCCAGGAGCGCGATGAAGAAGAAGAGCAGCAAAATCTGCGGCAGGAAGACGAGCACGCCGCCGACGCCCGCGATGACGCCGTCCACCACGAGGTCGGTCAAAAGCCCCGCGGGCATCTGCGCCCGCGCCGCCTCGCCGAGCGTCCCGAAGCCCCGGTCAATTAAATCCATCGGGAGCGTCGCCCACGAGAAGATGGCCTGGAAGACGACCGCCATCACGAGCAGCAGGACCAGGGGGCCGAGGAACTTGTGCGTGACGACGCGGTCGATGCGCTCGGTCGCGCCGGGGCGCACGTTCCTCGCGCCGCGCACGGCGCCCTCCGACACCTCCTCGATCCAGCGGTAGCGCGCCGTCAGGGGCTCCTGCCACCACTGCGGGTCTTGCCGCGAGAGCCGCGCGCGCGCCGACTCGACCGCCTCGCGCCGCTCCGCGTCCTCGGGCAGCGCGTCGGAGTAGAGGTCGCGCAGCGCCTCCTCGCGGCTCGCCGCGCCGGCGGCGTAGAGCCGCCTGACCTCGCCCTCGGCGCGCGGCGACAGCCGCCACTTCACGCCGGGCGAAGCGGTGCCGGCCGCCTCCGCGACGGCGCGCGCAAGCCCTTCGAGCCCGCGGCGAGACTTGGCCGTGACGGGCACGACGGGGACGCCGAGCGCCTCGCACAGCCGCCCGGCGTCAACTTCGAGCCCCGAGGCTTCCGCGAGGTCTACCATCGAGAGCGCGATGACGAGGGGGCGGCCGGCTTCGAGGAGCTGCGTGACGAGGTAGAGGTTGCGTTCGAGGTTGGTGGCGTCCACGACGGCGACTATCACGTCGGGCGCGGGCACGCCCTCGACGCGGCCGGTCAGGAGGTCGCGCGCTATCTCCTCGTCGATGGAGGCGGCTTCGAGGCTGTAGAGGCCGGGGAGGTCTACGATGCGCGCGGGGGGGAGCGCCGGGTCGAGAGTCCACAGACCCTCCTTGCGCTCGACCGTCACCCCGGGGTAGTTGGCGACCTTCTGGCGGAGGCCGGTGAGCGCGTTGAAGATGCTGGTCTTGCCCGCGTTGGGGTTGCCGGCGAGCGCGACGACGAGCTGGCGCGTCGCGCGCCCCGCGCCGTCGCCCACGGCGCGCGCGGCCTCGGGAGGGGATTCGAGGATACTGCTCATCGGGGAAGTGGCGAGTGATGAGTGATGAGTGACGAGATAAAGATTTTCTTATCACTCATTACTTATCACTTATCACTACGGAAATCGTCCGTGCCTCGCTGCGGCGCAGCGCCAGGTGGTAGTTGCGCACGCGGACTTCGAGCGGGTCGCCGAGCGGCGCGGCCTTGACGACGCGGACGGGCGCGCCGGGCACGACGCCCATCTCCATTAGGCGGCGCGCCACGGGGCCCTCGCCGCGCACGGCCAGCACGCGCGCGGGCGTGCCGGCGCTCAGCCCGTCGAGCGAGACGGTCGCCGGCGCGTGAGCCCCGGCGCCTTCCGGGAGTTCCTTCTGTCCGAGTGCGGCGTATGCGAGACTCATGAGACGTTCACCACGGATGACCGGTTCAGGATAAATGCGGCCGGGGCGCTGTCGTCCTCCGCTCCGACGAAATAATACTCCAGTTGAAAATAAATTTCAATTTCATCTGGGGGTCGGGAAAGAAAAGGCGAATGACCGGCGTGGGAACGGAGCCGCGGCGGAGACGATTTGAAGTCTCAAATTTGAGATTTGAAATTTAAGCCGCGCGTCTGCCGCAAAGAGGCAGAAGCTCGGGGAGGATGGAGGGTGAAGTCTGCAACCGAAGGCGCGCTCACTGGAGCGCCGTCGGGATGATGGCGAGGTCTGCGCGGACGGGGCCGAGCGGGGTCTGCGCGGTGAGCCGGAGCGGGAGGCGGCGCTTGTCCGTGCTGACCCAGAGGCGCAGGTTGAGCCTGTCGCCGCCGGGGTCGCTCGTGGCGAGCGCCAGCTCGACGGCGGGAATCTGCTGGCCGCCGAGTTGGATGGTGGCGGCGCGCAGCGCCGTGATGAAGAGCAGGCGCGGCCGCTTGTTGACGAGGAGCGAGACGGCGTTGCGCTTGCCGGGGCTGAGGTCGAAGGAGCGCAGCGCGTAGAAGACCGAGAGCAGGTCGTGCGTGCCGACGGGCACCTCCAGCCGCGTCCCGTCCTCGAAGAGCGCGCTGCCGCCCGACTGGTCGGCCGAGACGACGAGGCGCGCGCGCCGCTTGCCCTCCGCGAGCGTCAGCTCCGTGCGGAACGGGAGCACGGACGAGGGGTCTACGTACGAGCTGATCTGGTCGCTGACGGGGAAGAGAGTCTGGCCGGCGCCCGAGGTCTGTAGGTTGGCGACGAGCTGGAGCCCCTCGCGGTTGAAGTACCTCGCGCGCGGGCGGACGAGGAAGGAGGCGACGCCGACGGGCTGCGTCCCGGCCCCGAGGAAGAAGTTGAAGTTGAGCTGCTCGCCCGGCTTGAACGGCAGCTCCGCGGGCGGGGTGATGGTCGCGCCCGGCAAAGGCGTCGGCCGCGCGGCCGGGTTCGCGCCCGCGGCGGGAGGCGTCACGCGCCCGCGCGGGTCTGGCGGGAGCACTATCCCGGGCTGGGCGGGCGTCCCCGCCGCGACCGCCTCCGCAGGCGCCGTCTGCATCTCCGAACTCGCAAGCTCCACGCGTATCTCGCCGGCGCGGAGGCGCGCGGTGATGAGCACGGGCACGTGCCGCGCGTCGTCCGTGAAGTAGAGGTGCAGGCGGTAGTCGTCCGCCTTCTCGTTCGCCTTCTCTTTGCCGCGCACGCGCACCTGCGCGACGACGGCGTTGGAGGAGCCGACGTTCGTCTTCAGGGTCTCGCGGCCGGTCACGCGCACCTCGGCGTCGTAGACCGACTCGCCGTGCCTGACGGGGATGCTATAGACCGCGCCCTGTTCGAGCGGCAGCGCGCGCAGGCGGTAGAGCGCCGAGAGCAGGTCGAAGGTGCCGGCCGTGACGGGCACCTCACGCCCGGGCGCGAGCGCCGCGTCGCCGAGCGGCCTGTTGTAGTCCTGCGTCACGTCGTTGACGACGCCGCCCTTGCGTATCGACTGATTGGCGCGGTAGGGGAGGCCGGTGGCGGGGTCGACGAAGGTCGAGTAGTTGTCGTTGAGCGCGTAGAGCGCGGCCGCGACGACGCCGATGGTCTCGACGTGCGCGCGCAGCTCGACGCCCTCCTGCCCGTAGAGCTGGCCGCGCTCGGCGACGCGCATCTCGACGTGCGCGGCCGTCGGGAAGTTCGAGAAGGCGACGGTGTAGGTCAGCCGCTCGCCGACCGCGTAGGGCGCGGTGGAGAAGGGGCTGGAGGCGACGGCGCGCGCCGGCTGCTGCTTCTGGCCGCTCGCGGCCGCGGAGAGGCAGAGCGCGGCCAGCGCCGCCCACAGGAGAATCCTCACGCGCGTTGCTCGAAACAAAGAGTTCACCTTCCCGATCCCCGAGACATCTTCGCAAATTTAACCCGCCCGCGACAAACGCCGGGCGTCCCTCGTTACACGCGCGCGCCGCCGCGCCGGTTCCGCGCATCCGCCCGCCCGCTCAAAAGTTTTCGAACTCCGAGAGCCATTCGCGCACGCGCACGCGCCCCGAGAGCAGCGCGACGTGCCCCGTCCCTTCGAGCAGCTTGAGGCGCGCGCGCGGCAGTCCGGCCGCCATCACGCGCGCGTTGGCGACGCTGTCGAGCAGGCGGTCGGCCGTGCCGGCGACGACGAGGGCGGGCGCCTTTATCTCGCCGAGGCGCGGCCGCAGGTCCGTGTCGCGGATGATGCGCAGGCGCGAGACGTAGCCCTCGCGCGCCACCTCGCGCGTGTGCTCGCGGAAGAGGCGCCTATCCTCCTCGCACACGTCCTGGCTGAAGAGGACGCGGCGCGCGGCGCGCGTCCGGTGCGCCTTGAGCATCGGGTAGAAGGCGCGGAAGAGCAGGCAGCCGGCGTGAATCTTCGCGCGCTCGGCGAAGTGCGCGAACGTGTTGACGAGGATGATGCGCTCGAAGAGGTCGGGGTGTTCGAGCGCCGCGGCCATCGTCAGCAGGCCGCCGAACGACTCGCCCAGCACGGTCGCGCGCCCGCCGCCGGCCTCGCGTATGACGTGGGCGAGGTCTTCGACGAGCCGCGGCAGCTCGTACCAACCCTCGCCGCGCAGCGCGAACGAGACGACCGTGTGGTCGCGCGCCAAATCCTCCGCCTGCTTGTAGAAGAGCCGCCCCGACCCCTCTATCCCGCAGACGTACACGAACGCGGGCCCGCTACCCTCTTTGCGATACTCGACGGACATAAAAAAGTAGTCAGTAGGCAGTAGACAGTAGTCAGTAGAAATACCACCCTTAATGAATCATCGGAATGTCAGCATCGAACTCAGCAAGGCGGAAGCCCTACTGACTAATGTCTACTGACTACTGTCTACTGCTTTTCTCCCCCTCCATCTCCTCGGCGACGGCGCGGGCGGCGCGCGCGGGGTCGGGGGCGTTGAGGATGGCGCGGCCGACGACGACGTAGTCCGCGCCCGCGCGGACGGCCGCGCCGGGCGTGGTGACGCGCTTCTGGTCGGCGTAGGCGGCGCCCGAAGGCGTCACGCCGGGCGTGACGACGAGGAAGCCGTGGCGCGCGACCTCTTCGCGCACGGGGGTTATCTCGCGGGGCGAGGCGACGACGCCGTCGAGCCCGCAGGCGTCCGCGAGCCGCGCCAGCCGCCGCACCTGCTCCTCGACCGACGCGGCCGCGACGCCCGACTCCGCGAGCGCCGCGTCGTCCGCGCTCGTCAGCACCGTGACGGCGATGAGGCTCGGCCTGGCGACGCCCAGCCGCGCGGCCTCTTCGGCCGTCGCCGCGGCGGCGCGCCGCATCATCTCGGAGCCGCCCGCGGCGTGCACGTTGAAGAGCGCGACGCCGAGCCGCACGGCCTCGCGCGCGGCCGCGGCGACCGTGTTGGGGATGTCGTGAAACTTGAGGTCGAGGAAGACGCGCGCGCCTTCGGCGACGAGCCGGCGGACGAGTTCGGGGCCGGCGGAGGTGAAGAGCTGCGAGCCGACCTTGAACATGCCCGCCTCCCCGCGCAGGCCGCCGAACAGGCGGAGCGCCTCGTCGGCCGTCTCCACGTCGAGCGCGACTATCAGCCTCCGCTTCGCCGAAGCGGCCCCGGCCGTCCCAGTATTCATCTCTCGTCCCTCCCGCCTGAAACTTCGAACGTCAGGCCGCGGCGAACTCCTCGGCGCGGCAGCCGACGGCCTCGTCGAGCGTGCGGAAGCCGTGGCGTTCGAGCAGCGC
>DASVWB010000104.1:0-1500 GCA_036389815.1 Pyrinomonadaceae bacterium
GGCTCGACGGCGACGCGGATGACGGGCGCCGGGAACTCCATCGCCTCAAGGACGACGGGCTTGTTCTCGTCGCACACGGTGTCGCCCGTCGTGACCTGCTTCATGCCGCCGATGGCGATGATCTCGCCGGCCGACGCCTCCTCGATGTCCTCGCGCTTGTTGGCGTGCATGCGCATCAGGCGGCCGACGCGCTCCTTCGTCCCCTTCACAGAGTTGTAGGCGTAGGAGCCGCCGCGGACGGTGCCCGAGTAGATGCGGACGAACGAGAGCTGGCCGAGGTGCTTGTCGGCCATGATCTTGAAGACGAGCCCCGCGAACGGCGCGGAGGCGTCGGCCGGGCGCGGCTCGACTTCTCCGGTCTTCGGGTTCGTGCCCTCGATCGCCGGGATGTCGAGCGGGCTCGGCAGGTAGTCCACGACCGCGTCGAGCAAGGTCTGCACGCCCTTGTTCTTGAAGGCGGAGCCGGTGACGACGGGGACGAGCTTGATGGCGATGGTGCCCTTGCGCAGCGCCGCGCGAATCTGCTCCTCGGTGAAGCTGGCGCCCTCGTCTTCGAGGTACTGCTCCATCAGCTCCTCGTCGGCCTCGGCGGCGGCTTCCAGGAGCTTGTGGCGCATCTCCTGCGCGCGCTCGCGGAGGTCGGCCGGAATCTCGGTCGTCTGGTACTCTGCGCCCTTCGACTCGTCGTTCCAGATGAGCGCCTTCATCGTGATGAGGTCCACGACGCCCTTGAACTGGTCTTCGAGGCCGATGGGAATCTGGAGGGCGACGGGGTTCGCGCCGAGGCGGTCGATGATGGACTGGAACGAGCGGTCGAAGGAGGCGCCGGCGCGGTCGAGCTTGTTGATGAAGCAGATTCTGGGCACGCCGTACTTGTCGGCCTGGCGCCAGACGGTCTCCGACTGCGGCTCGACGCCGGCGACGCCGTCGAAGACGGCGACCGCGCCGTCGAGGACGCGGAGGCTGCGCTCGACCTCCATGGTGAAGTCCACGTGGCCGGGCGTGTCGATGATGTTGATGCGGTGCTCGACGCCGTTGCGCTTCCAGAAGCAGGTCGTGGCGGCCGACGTGATGGTGATGCCGCGCTCCTGCTCCTGCTCCATCCAGTCCATCGTGGCCGTGCCCTCGTGCACCTCGCCGATCTTGTGCGAGACGCCCGTGTAGAAGAGCACGCGCTCGGTGGTGGTGGTCTTGCCGGCATCGATGTGCGCCATGATGCCGATGTTCCGGAACTTGTTCAGGTCTTGCTTAGCCATAGCCAACCCCGTGAATGGTCAATGGTAAATAGTAAATGGTTCTTATCTATTCACCATTCACCATTCACTATTTACCAGCGCTTACCACTTGTAGTGCGCGAACGCCTTGTTCGCCTCGGCCATGCGGTGCGTGTCGTCCTTCTTCTTGACGGCGTTGCCGCGGTTGTTGGCGGCGTCGAGCATCTCGCCGGCGAGGCGGTCGATCATCGTCTTCTCGCCGCGGGCGCGGGCGGCGCCCACGATC
>DASVWB010000105.1:0-8930 GCA_036389815.1 Pyrinomonadaceae bacterium
CGCCTGGTGCTGCCCGGCGCGGTCGCCGAGCCGCTCGAAGTAGTTGTAGAGGCGGTCGATGCGCTGGACGCTCTCGCGCGCGGCCTCCGGGTTGCGGAAGTGGAGCACGTTGCGGAAGTAGCGCGTGTAGACGTTCTGCTCGCGCCCCGTGGTCGTGTAGAGGTCGAAGTAGCCGTCCAGGTGCCCGGCCTGCTGCAAGACCTGCGCGACGTAGGAAGGCCGCGCCTTCACCCTGCGCACGATCTCGGCGATGTCCTTCGTGCCGGACTCGAAGAGCGCGACGATCTGCTCCTTCTTCGTCCGCTGCTCGGCCGGCTCGACCTCCGACGCCCCCGCCTGCGCCGCCTCGACGCGCTCGCGCTCGACGGCCTCGTCGGCGTAGTCGAGCTCCAGCGTGAGCGGCCTCATCTCCTCGATCATCTCTTCGGTCGTCATCTTCATTCACCCCCTTGCCAAGTGAGCCGTAAGCAGTGAGCAGTCCGGCGACTGTTTAGATGCCCGTGGCGGTGAGCAGTTCGCCCTGTCGCTGCTTACTGCTCACCGCCCACTGCTTACCGTCTTAGCTGGCGCGGCGCACCTCGAAGGTCTGGTTCTGCAGGCCCTTCAGGTGGTCGATGAAGCTCGAAGCGGCGCGCTTCGAAAGCTCCTCGGTGCGGACGCGCATCACCTGCTGGCACTCCTCGTCCATGTCCACGCCGGCCTCGCGCGCGAGCGCGCGGATCATGCCGAGCTGCTTCGGCGTGACGAGGTCGGCCATCGACTTGGCGAGCGGGTCGCGCGGGAAGTCGCCGGGCTGCGGGCCCGCGCCCTCGCGCTCGATGACCTCCGACTCGCGCTGGTAGAGCTCGCGCGCGATGCCGAACTTGATGGCGGCGCGCTTCAGGGCGTCGTGCTCGGCCTTCTTGATGCCGGTCTCGTTGTCGGCGTTACCCGTGCCGACGCCCTCGCGCGTGACGCCCTCGACGGTGATGGCGCAGGTAACGGCCACCATGTCGCCGATCTGGACGATGCCGCGCACGGCGTGCGACCAGGTCGGGGCGAGGCGGTCGAGGATGTCGGCGACGGCGTGCCACTCGACGTACTCGACCATGTGCTGGTTGCCGTTGCGGTCGCGCCAGCCCTCGCGCTGCTTGATGAGGCGGGGGTCGACGGGCTGCTTGAGCGCGCTCAAGGTCTTGGCGAACGAGAGCGGCACCACGGGGGCGGCCGCCTGCTGCTCGTACTCCTCGGCGGTGATGAAGTCCTGCTCGTCGGTCTTCTGAACGTGTGCGGTTGCTTTCTTCGTCATCTCTGGCTCCTCTGTCTCTTCGTGTTCCGCGAGCGAACGCTGAGGAGTCTCGGGGGCGAGGGGTTCGACCCCGTCCGCCGCGACTTCCGGCTGCTCGTTCTGCTCCCGTACGAAGCGCGGCGCTTTGCGCGGCGCCCTGAGCTGGGCCTCCGCGGCAGCCTCGCCGAGCTTCTCGGATGCGGGTTGCGTCAAAGTGTTGGGCGTCTCCGCCGCAACAACGTTCTCGGGAGTCGCGCCCTGCGCCTGCGGGGCGTCTTCCTTCGGGGCCGCCTGCTGCTTGGCCGCGGCCTCCGTGTTCTTGGCGAGGACGGCGTGCTTGACGGCGAGGATGTGCTCGCAGCGGTAGCGCGGGTCGGCCGCCGACTGCTCCTCGAACTCCAGGCAGGTGCAGCGCACCCGCCCCGCCTCGTCGCGCCAGACCTCGTAGGAGGCGCGCCGGCCGCGCAGCGTGGGCGTGGTGACGCGGAAGCGGTCGCCCTCGCGGTTCACGAGCCCCATGGCGGCGATGCCCTGCGCGCGCTTGTCGCGCATCAAAGCTTTCTTGTCGAGTACGGCAGTCATGGCTTTAAAACTCCTCCGTCCGAACCAGGCGGAAACTTCTCAGGCGGCCTTCTCGGTCGGCATCTGCGCGACCCGCTCGGCCGCTTCGGGCTGCGGGGCGGGGAACCCGGCGCGCTCCTGTAGGCGGCGCTCAAGCTCGACGACCCTGCGCTCCAACTCCTCGACCCGGCGCCCCTGCCGGTGCAGGGTCTTGAACAGGCCGTCGAACGTCTCCCAAACCGTGTCGCTCACCTTCGGTCTCACTCCTTCGACTAGGGCGCGCCCGCATGTTTGCTGCGACGCCCTGTTTCATACGTGAAACAGTGTACCACCGTCCCCGTGTTGTTGCAAGCATAAAACAAGGTCTTGCGCAGGAAATTTTCTTGTGCTATGTTGAGGGTCGAAAGGGTGGCGCCGGAGTCCGTGTGGGCGACCGGGGAGCCGCCGAAGGAGGCCGAAAATGGCAGATCAGTCGAAGAGTTTAGTCAACACGGTGGAGCTGGGGCGCGCCATCCGGCGCAAGCGCGAGGAGGCGGGGCTCTCGCTGCGGGACGTGGCCGACGAGACGCAGGTCTCGGCCTCGACGCTCTCGCGCATCGAGAACGGCACGGGCAAGCCCGACGCGGACAACATCGCGCGCCTGACCTCGTGGCTCAACATGCCGATGGAGCGCGTCATGGGCGCGCGCCAGACCGAGGAGGGCACGGACAACTCGGCCGTCGTCTACTTCCCGCACGAGGCCACGCCCGACATCGTCGAGGCGCACCTGCGCGCCGACCGCAACCTCACGCCCGAGACGGCCAAGGCGCTCTCCGAACTCTTCCGGGTCGCCTACCAGCAGTTCTCCGCGCCCGGAACCGACAGCCGCGGCCGCAAAGGCCGGAAGTAGTCGGGGTAAGTTGAAGGACGAACACCCTACGAGAGGCGCTCGACCCGGCCGGGTCGAGCGCCTCTTCATCGATTCGGCGCTTATTCACAGACAGTTTTAACCGCAGAGGCTCCTCGCCTTCGGCCGGAATGGTCGTCGAAAAATCAGGCGCAATCTGAATCTCCCGATCAGATTCTTAACTGCAAAGGAGAGAATCATGGCAGACAAGGCAGTGCAGCCCATCCCCGAAGGGTACCGCAGCGTGAACTCCTACCTGTGCGTGGACGACGCGGCGCGGGCCATCGATTTTTACAAGGAGGCGTTCGGCGCGACCGAGCGCATGCGCATGGAGATGCCGGGCGGGAAGATCGGGCACGCCGAGATTCTAATCGGCGACACAATCGTCATGCTCGCCGACGAGATGCCCGAGATGAACTTCCGCAGCCCGCGGACGCTCGGCGGCCCCTCGTGCCATTTCATGCTTTACGTCGAGGACGTTGACGCGCGCGTCGAGCAGGCCGTCAAGGCGGGCGCGACGCTCAAGAAGCCCGTCAAGGACGAGTTCTACGGCGACCGTTCGGGCAGCGTCGAAGACCCGTTCGGTCACCTCTGGTACGTCGCCACGCACATCGAAGACCCGACGCCGGAGGAGATCAAACGGCGCATGGAAGCCGAGATGGGGCAGCAGGCCGGGGCGTAAGTTTGTCGGGGGCGCGGGGAGGGGCGGTCTCTCCCCGCGCCCGCCTTAAAGAGCGAGCGCGGGGATTGAAATTTGAAGTTCAGGGTGATTTACGGCGTCGATTTTAGCGGGGCGCGCTTGGCGGGGCGGAATACCTGGGTGGCGCGGATTGAGCGCAGGAAGAGGGGCGAGGGTTGCGGGAGTCCGTGGCGTTTGGCGGAGTTGGCGCGGCTTGAGGATTTGTGCGGGACGGCCGAGCGCGCGGAGGCTTTGGGGCATCTGGTCGGGTTGATAGGGGAGTCGGAAGGTGCCCTGTGGTCTCTGGACTTCCCGTTCGGGATGCCGTTGGAGGTGTTGGGCGGGCGCTGGGCGGGGCAGTTCGACTTCATCGGCGAGTGGGGCGAGGACGGGTACGGGGCGGGGCTCGAATGCGTGCGGCGTTCGAAGGAGTTGTGCGGGTTGAAGCACATCCGCCGCCTGACCGACATCGAGGAGCGCGCCCCGTTCGACCCTTACCACTACCGCATCATCTACCAGACCTTCCACGGCATGCGCGACGTGCTCGCGCCACTGCTGCGGCGGAGGCACACGGCCATCCTCCCCTTCCAGTACCGACGGCTCCCGCGCGCGCGCCGCGTCCTCGTCGAAGCCTGCCCGGCCTCGACCCTGAAGCGCATGGGGCTCCCGCACCAGAACTACAAGCAGCCCGAGGGCGGCCCGCTCACCCCGAAGCGCCGCCGCACGCGCAAGACGATTCTCGACGGCCTCGCCCCGCACGTCTGCATCAGCCCTTCGGCCCGCCTCCGCATCATGCGCAACGGCGGCGGCGACGCCCTCGACGCGGTGCTGGCGGCCCTCGGCGCCGCGCGCTCCTGGCGCGAGACAGACCACACGGCGGTCGCACGCCACCGACGCTACCCGCGCGAAGGACGCCTGTATGTCTGAAGGGGCCGCGCCGAATTAGGTGAGGGGAAGCACCCGGATGCGGGGTATAATCCGAGCCGTGGACACGGACAAGCTGCCGCCGACTTTTAAGGGGAGACAGTACGAGATTCGCGCCCTTGGCTTGCGCGACTTCGCGGGGCTGCGCCGGGACGACGAGGCGCTCGACCCCTTCGAGCTGGCCTACTTCGCGAAGCTGATGGTCATCAACTTCGACGAGATTGCGGGGCTGTCCGAGGAGACGCGCGAGCACCTTTTGGGCGTGGGCGTCAACGACTGGTCGGGCGGGACTTCGTCGCGGCCGTTGCCGAACGGGTGGCGGCTCGTCATCCTCAACCCGAAGCACGGGAAGGCGCGCAACAACGCGACGCTGATGGAGGAGGTCTGCCACGTCTTCCTCGGGCACAAGGCGAACCGGCTCTCCATCGTGGCGCAGAACAAGCAGGGGAAGACGGTCGCGCGCGACTACAATGAGGCCGACGAGGAGGCCGCCTACGCCGTCGGCGCCGCCGCGCTCGTGCCCTTCGCGGGGCTGCGCAGGCTCCTCAAGCGCGGGCTGACCTCCATCGAGATGGCGCGCCACTTCCGTGTGAGCCGCGAACTCATCGAATACCGTCTGAAGGTCTGCCGGCTGTGGGCCGAGTACCGGCAACGCCACCCGGAGGAGGACGCCGCGCGCGAGCTGCGGCGCCGCGCCTTCGCCGCCGCCAAAGAAGTAGACAGTAGGCAGTAGACAGTAGTCAGTAAGGATACAAAGCGGCGCGCCCGGCCCGAAGGCTGAGGCGCGCCGCCTGTGTTTTTCTACTGACTACTGACTACTGACTACTGATTACTGTCTACTTCCTCAGTGCGACTGCTGCGGGCGGCCCGACTGTATGAGGCGCTGGCGCGCGGTGTTGCCGGGGACGGCGATGTGCGTCGCCGGGTCGTACTCCTTGCCGACGGCGGGGCTGCCCTGCGGCACCCAGACCTCCACGCGCGTCGAGCTGTAGCCCGAAGGGATGTAGCGCACGTAGTAGCCGTCCGGGTGGACAGACCAGCGCCCCGAGGGGACGCTCTGGCTCCCCGGCCCGAGCGGGGCGTTGCCCGAGAGCACGGCGACGCGCTCTATCTCGGCGAAGGTCGCGCCGGGCGTGGTCACCATCTGGCGGAGCTGGGCCTCGGCCTGCGCTATCTGCCGCAAAGGCTCGGGCACGCCGCCGAGCGCGTCGGTCAGGGCGTTGCCGGAGAGCGCGTCGAGCGCGCTGCGGTTGAGCCCCGCGAGCTGGCGCGGCGTGAGCAGGCGCGAGGCCGTCGCCTTCATCCCGGGCTGGAGGTCTTCGAACTTCGCGCGGGCGATGATGGCCCAGAGCAGCACTTGGATGTCGTGCTGCGGAATCTCGGGGTGGTTGACCGAGTTGCGGACGATGGTCATCACGGCGTCCTCGGCCGGGCCCTTCGGGGGCGCGTAGAGGTAGCCGTCGCCTTCGCCGGGGCCGTGCGTGCCGGCCTTGAGGCAGTAGCTCTGATCCTGGAACGTGTAGTAGCCGGGCTGGAGGACGAAGCCGCCGTTGGGCGTGCGCTGCAAGGTCATCAGGCTGCGCTCGGCCTCGCGCGGCGTGAAGCCGTCCTTCGACGAGTCGCCCCACTTCGCGTCGGGCAGGGAAGTCGTGATGGGCTGCTTGTCGCCGAGCAGGTTCGGCGTCTTCTTCTTCAGCTTGTCGCCGAGGCCGCCTAAGCCGCCGAGCTGCGCCGAGGCGCTGCCCGCGCACGCCGCGAGCAGCAGCGCGCAGAGCGCCAGCATCTTCGAGCGGGTGAAACTTGGGTTGTGCATTGGGTTTCTTAATTCTCCGAAGGTTTGAAAGATACCGCAGTTCCTAGATGTTATCCCGCCGGCGGACGGTTGGACAAGAGCGGCGGCGTAAATATTTTTCGCCCGCGGCGGCGCCGCGCCCCGCGCCTCCCCCTTCCATTTTCCGACCCCGCCCGTTAACTTCTCAGGCATGAAGACGGGCGGCGGCGTCCCCGACAAACTGCGCGAGCTGCGCGACGAGGTCAAGCGTCGCATAGACTACCGCTCCTTCTACCTGCGCTACTGCCCCGAGGCGCGCTCTACGGGCTCGCGCCTCCAGGGCCTCTGCCCCCTCCCCGCGCACGGCCACAGCGGCAAGGGGCACCCGAGCCTCTCCGTCGACCTCCAGCACGGCCTCTTCAACTGCTTCTCGCGCGACGAGGGCGGCGACGCCATCACCTTCTACGAGCTGATGCACGGCGTCTCGTTCGCCCGCGCGGTGCGCGAGCTTGCGCGCGAGCTGGGGCTCGAAGGGCGCGGGCGGCGCGGCCCCTCGCTCGCCTCGCGCGCCGCCCCGGACGCGGCCGAGGCGGAAGGCGAGAGCTTCGAGCCGCTCGACGCCGTGCAGGCGGCCGAGGTCTGCGCGCGCTTCCTCGAAATCTGCCGCGCCGAAGACCAGCTCGAAGGCACGGCCTACCTCGCGCGCCGCGGCATCGACGCCGCCACCGCGCGCCGCGCACGGATAACCTACTTCCCGCGCCGCGCCTACCGCCGCGTCATGCGCCGGGCGCTCGACGCCTTCCCCTTGGAGACGCTGCGCCGCGCGGGGCTCTTCAACCGCAGGGAGCACCTGACCTTCTACCGCCACCGCCTGCTCTTCCCCTTCTTCGTCGGCGGCCGCCCCGTCTACCTCCAGGCGCGCACGACCGCGGCCGGCGTCGAGCCGCGCTGGCACAACATGCGCGGCCCCGTCCCCGCGCTCTACAACGCCGACGCGCTCGAAAGTCTGCCGAGCGGCGAGGTCGTCTACCTCGTCGAGGGCTTCACGGATACGCTGACGCTCCTCGCCAACGGCTTCGCGGCCGTCGGGCTTGTCGGCGCGGGGGGATTGAAAGGGGAGTGGCTGGCGCCCCTGGGGCGCTTCCGCGTCGTCGCCGCGCTCGACCCGGACGCCGCGGGGCGCCGCGCCGCCGCACGCTACCGCGACCTCTTCGCCTCCCGCGGCCTCAAGCTCGCCGCCGTCGAGCTGCCCTCGGACGTCAACGACTTCTTCCGCCACTGCCCCGTCGCCGGCCTCGAACTCGACCTGCTGACGGAGAAGGCGCTGGAAAAAGTGGACAGTAGACAGTAGGGCTTCGCCCGGCCCACGTTGACGGCGAGGGGCCGGCGCAAGGGCCGTTAAAGTTTTTTTCTACTGTCTACTGACTACTGTCTACTGTCTACTCTATAATCTTCCGCTTATGGCCGAAGAGACCGCGAACGTTGGCGTGGGGGCGGGGGGCTTGAGCCTCGCGGACAAGCTGCGGCTGCTTCTGGAGATCACGCGGAAGATCAGCCGCTCGCTCGACCTCGAAGAGGTGCTGGCGCAGGTGATGGACACGCTCGACTCGCTGCTGCCTTACGACGCCGCCGGCATCTACATCATCCGCCGCGACCCGCACCTCTCCGAGGGAGGCACGGCCTCGCTCGTCTTCCACGCCGAGGCCGTGCGGGGCTACGACATCGAGGAGCTGATGGAGCTGCGCCTCAAGCTCGGCGAGGGGCTCATCGGCTGGGTCGCGCAGACGGGCGACGCGGTCGTCGTCCCCGACGTCTCCTCCGACCCGCGCTACGTCAACGCGCGCCGCGAGACGCGCTCCGAGATGGTCGCGCCCATCATCTCGAACGACTCGGTCATCGGCGTCTTCGACCTGGAGTCGGACGACGTGGGCGCGTACACCGAGGACGACAAGCAGCTCCTCATGCTGCTCGCCTCGCAGGTCGCCATCATCGTCGAGAAGGCGATGCTGCACGAGCAGTTGGTCGAGAAGAAGCGGCTCGAAGCCCAGCTCGAAGTCGCCCGCCAGGTGCAGCTCGCCTTGCTGCCCGAGCGCGACCCGGAGGTCTGCGGCTTCGACATCTCGGCCTACAACTTCTCGACCGAGGAGGTCTCGGGCGACTACTACGACTTCGTCAAGCCGTACGAAGACCACCTCGGGCTCGTCATCGCGGACGTGTCGGGGAAGGGCGTGCCGGCCTCGCTCCTGATGGCCTTCCTGCGCGCGAGCTTGCGCGCGGCCATCCACATCGGCTACGCGCCGAACGTGGCGATGGCGAAGGTCAACTACCTGCTCTGGGAGTCCATCGAGGAGCACCAGTTCGTCACGGCCTTCTACGGCATGCTCGACGCGACGAACCGCACGCTGGCCTTCGTCAACGCCGGCCACAACCCCCTGCTCGTCCTCAACCCCGACGGCAGCCCGCGCTTCGTCGAGCGCGGCGGCCTCCCGCTCGGGCTCTTCAAGGACACGCGCTACTACGAGTACTACCTGCCCATCGACTCCGGCCAGACGCTCGTCCTCTACACCGACGGCGCGACCGAGGCGCAGAGCCCCGCGGGCGTCGAGTACGGCCGCGACCGCCTCGTCGAGGCCGTCCGCCGCAGCCGCGAGCGCCGCGCCCGCGAGATGATCGACTTCATCTACAACGACATCTTCGACTGGACGGGCGGCCGCGGCTCCGGCGACGACGTGACCTTCGTGATTATAAAGGCACTGTGAAGGGAAAGTAGACCAGTAGGCAGTAGACAGTAGACAGTAGACAGTAGACAGTAGAAAAGCTAAGCGGCGCGCCCGGCCCAGAG
>DASVWB010000106.1:0-2747 GCA_036389815.1 Pyrinomonadaceae bacterium
TCACGTCGAGAGCCGCGCCGCCCGTCTTCTACCGTTTACCGTCTACCGTCTACCGTCTACCGCTTTCCTGCCGCCGACTACTTCCGCAGCCAGCCGAAGAGGCCGTGGAGGACGGTCTCGCGGTTCTCCTCGTAGATGGCCTTGGTGAGCGGGATGGACATCGGGCAGGCGCGGACGCAGTTCTGCGCGTTGCCGCAGTTGGTGATGCCGTCGTCGCCCGTGATGCCCGAGAGGCGTTCGTCGCGCGTGATCCTGCCCGACGGGTGCATGTTCTGGTAGCGCACCTGCGCGATGGCCTGCGGGCCGATGTAGTTGCCGTCGCCGTACTGCGGGCAGGCTTCGAGGCAGCAGCCGCACGTCATGCAGCGCGAGTAGGCGTAACGCTCCATCACCTCTTCCTGCGACATGCGGGGGCCGGGGCCGAGGTCGTAGGAGCCGTCGATCTCGATCCACGCCTTGACGCGCTTGAGGTGCTCGAACATCTCCGAGCGGTCGACGACGAGGTCGCGCACGTTCGGGAATTTCGACATCGGCTCCAGCGTGATGGGCTTGTGCGGTTCGAGGTGGTCGACGAGCGCCGAGCAGGACTGGCGCGCGCGACCGTTGATGACCATCGTGCAGATGCCGCAGACCTGCTCCAGACAGTTCATCTCCCAGACGGGCGGCGTCGTCCGCTTCCCGTCGCGCGTGACGGGATTTTTCCGAATCTCCATCAGGCACGAGATGACGTTGAGGTTCGGCCGGTAGGGGAGCGCGAACTCCTCCCAGCGCGCCGGCGCGTCCCGCCTGTCGCGCCGCCGTATCCGCAGCACCACCTCCCGCGGCGGGTTCCGCAACCCCTGATGATGCTCTTCGGCGTTTGCTTTTGCGCTCATGAATCAGAACTCCACCCTTTTGTAGACTGCGGCCAGGTTCAACGTGCACTCAACGGACGGTAGCGTCAGCGAACTCTCAATCCCTTCCGCCGCCTTGTACCGCCATTCGCTACCCTCGTCCCTAATGTACTGCTCGATTAGCGGCTTATCCTGCGAGACGAGCAAATACTCCTTCAGCGATTCAATCGTCTGATAAGCCCTGAACTTCGCCCCGCGGTCGAACGCCTCCGTGCTCGGCGAGAGCACTTCGATTACGAGGTCGGGATTGGTGATAATGTCCTTCCGCTCGTCGTGAAACTGCGGGGCGCCGCAGATGACGATAACATCCGGATAAAAAAACTTTCTGGACTCTTGCAGCCGGACTTTAATGTCTGATGCCAGCACGTCGCAATCGCGCTCACGCAGTTGAAGGATTAACTCGGTGGCGACATTGATGACTATTCTGCCGTGATTAAAGCTCGCGCCGGGCATCGGGACCACACCTCCGTCGAGATACTCGCTCCTGGTTTCCGATAACCTCTCGGCGGCGAGGTACTCTTCGGGGGTCACGTGCGTGACCGTCAGCGTTGGCATGGCTTTCACCTGAATAGTGCGTCTGTTTCGTCTTCGGCGAGCGCGCGGCGCGCTCACTGCTTCTCGGTCTTGCCCCCCGCTTCGTCAATCGAGTCGCCGCGCGCGGGGCGCGGGGTGACTTCGCCGGAGACGGCCGAGTCCACGGCCTCCTTCTTCTGCCCCCAGACTGCCGGGCCGGAAACGTCCGCCGGCTTCTGCTCCCAGCCGGAGGCGGGCACCTGCGCGGCGCCGTCCTTCGTCGGCGACTGCTCGGCCTGCCCGCCCGCGGCGGCCTGCGCCTTCTGCTTGCCCTTCGTGTAGTCGCGCTTGCGCGGCTCGATGAGGCCGATGTCCACGGCCTCCCACGAGAAGACGGGCCCCTCGCCCGAGAACTCGGCGATGGTCGTCTTCAGGAAGTTCTCGTCGTCGCGGTTGGGGAAGTCCGGCTTGTAGTGCGCGCCGCGCGACTCGTCGCGGTTGAGCGCGCCGAGCGTGATGACGCGCGCCAGTTGCAGCATGTTGTAGAGCTGGCGCGCGTGCGGCAAAGCGTGCGTCGCCCACATGTTCGAGTCGTTGAGCGAGATGTGCCGGTAGCGGTCGAGCAACTCCAAAAGCTTGTCGTCGGTCGCCTTCAGCTTGTCGTTGTAGCGGACGACCGTCACGTTGTCCGTCATCCACTTGCCCATCTCGTCGTGGATGACGTACTGGTTCTCCGTGCCCGACTGCTTCAAGAGCCCGTCGTTGATCTCCTGCTGCCGCTTTAGCTCGTCGTCGTAAATCCGCGAGCCGTCGGCGCCGTTGCGCTCGACGTTCTTCGCAAACTCGATGGCGGCCGGCGCGGCGACGAAGCCGCCGTAGACGCAACTGACGAGCGAGTTCGCGCCGAGGCGGTTCGCGCCGTGGATGGAGTAGTCGCACTCGCCCGCGGCGAGCAGCCCCGGAATGTTCGTCCGCTGCTCGAAGTCCACCCACAGGCCGCCCATCGAATAATGCACGCCGGGGAAGATGCGCATCGGGACGTGGCGCGGGTCGTCGCCGACGAACATCTCGTAGATTTCGAGGATCGCGCCGAGCTTGCGGTCTAAGGTCTCGGCCGGAATGTGCGTCAAATCTAAGTAGACCTGATTCTCGCCGTAGACGCCGTAGCCGTCCAGACACACCTGGAAAATCTCGCGCGTGGCGATGTCGCGCGGGACGAGGTTGCCGTAGGCCGGGTACTTCTCTTCGAGGAAGTACCAGCGCTCGGACTCGGGGATGGAAGAGGGCTGACGCTTGTCGCCCTGAGCTTTCGGCACCCAGACGCGCCCGCCCTCGCCGCGC
>DASVWB010000107.1:0-51461 GCA_036389815.1 Pyrinomonadaceae bacterium
CGGAAGCATTGCATCGCTCGCCCCCCGGGGGTCGCTCCGTGATCCTGCTCGATGATGTTGTTGAGATACTTGACGCGCCAGAATTTACAATCATAAGGCAGAACTTTCTCCTCTACTGAAGTGGAGCAAGCCTCATGAGGAGTCGACCGCGGTGGTCAACGCGGAACACCGTCTAATTCTTAGCCGCCGGGCCACCTTGCCCGCCGCGCCTTAGCCCTCCCCTCCCCCGCCCCGAATTATCTTGACAGTCACTAGACGTGCCGTCTAGACTCCACGGCTATGAAACCCGAAGAGCTGAAGCGGCGCCGCGAGGCGCTCGGGCTGACGCAGGAGCAGCTCGCGCGTGAGTTAGACGTGACGACCATGAGCGTCTCCCGCTGGGAGCGCGGCATCTACCCGATTCCCCACTATATCGGACTCGCCCTCGAGGCCATCGAGGCGCGGAGGAAGAAGGCCGCATGATCACCATCGCCGTCGCGAACCAGAAAGGCGGTGTCGGGAAGACCACGGCCACGCGGGAACTCTCCGCCTGCTGCGCCCTACGCGGCTACCAGGTGCTCGCCATCGACTGCGACCCGCAGGGCAACCTGACCAGCTCGTGGGTTGACTCGGACGTCTACGAGGCGACACTCTCGCACGTCCTGATCGAGCCCGATTCGCCCGCGGGGCTGAAGGCCGAGCCGCTGCCGCTGTCGGACGCCGTGGTCGAAAGCCCCGTGGAAAACCTCGACATCGTGCCCGCCGACATCCGGCTCGCACGCTTCGAGATGCAGCCCGATTACCTGACGCACCGGCTCAGCAATCAACTCCGGGAGCACGGGCAGGGTTACGACCTCGTCTTCATCGACTGCCCGCCGCAGCTCGGCAAGCTGTTGACGGCTGCGCTCTACTCCGCCGACTACGTGCTCGTCCCCTGCGCGGCCGACGCGATGGGGCTCCAGGGGCTCTCTGATCTGGCCTTCACCATCGAGCAGGTGCGGAAGAACGTCAACGCGAACCTGCGGATGCTCGGCGCGGTCATCAATCTCTACAAGCCGTCGCGTAACCTCTCGGCCGAGTCGCGCCAGGCCGTCGAGGCCGCCGTGGGACTCGTCGGGCACGTCTTCGACACCAACCTCCACGACTATTCGAAGGTGGCCGAGGCCCCGTCACAAAAGATGCCGGCCGTAATGTACGCGCGCTCACACCGGGCGGCCGACCAGCTCTGGACGCTGACCGAGGAGGTCCTCGACCGGCTCAAGATGCCGCGGCAGAAGATCTCCGCAGTGAAGTAGTGAGGTGAAAGTTGGCAGAAACCAAGCATAAAGAGTCGCCTTCCCTACGCCAGCCTCGGGCGAAAAAGACGTTGGGACTCTCCGTGCCGCCGGCGCTACGGATGCCGCACGAGGATCTGATTCAAAGTCTGCCTAGTCAGAGTAGTCAGACTAGTCTGACTAGGCATAGTCCCAACGCCGAAGCTCCCGCCCCAAGCGAAGCACCCGTTTCACCGGTGCGCGATTACACGAAAGTCGCGAACTCGATCCGGCGTGAAGCAGTCCCGGCCGGCGTCTTCCGGGGTAAATCAAAGCAGCTCTACGACGCGCTATACGGCATGACGCGCGGCGCAGTCGCGCCGAAGAGGAAGGTGCGGATCTCACGCCCGAGGCTGATGAAACTGGCGCACATCGGCGCGCGCGCGACCTTCGACGCCAACGTGGACCACCTGCGCGCCATCGGCCTCATCGCCGTCACCGTGCTCTCAGGTGAACACGAGGGGAACGAATATGAGGTCTTTATTCCCGAAGAATTAAGTATGCCTAGTCAGAGTAGTCTGACTAGGCTGACTAGCCATGCCCAGAAAGAAGACAGACTAGTCAGTCTAGAAACTAGTCAGACTAGGCATACTTCATCTGTTGAAAATACAGGGGGTTACGTCGAACCCAAGACTTCTTTTAAGACTAATACTGAGAGAGATGATGATGAGGCTTTCGCCGGGCTGGTCGAAAAGCTTAAGACTGTGAGTCAAGAAGTGAGCGGCAGGGAGCCTTCGAAGGCCGATGCAGAACGCTGGACAGAGGTGGCCGAACTGCTGGTGACAGAGCTGAAGGTGGCCGCCTCGCGCACGACAGTGACGTCTGCGCCGGCCTTCCTCGCCGAGCACCTGCGTCGCCGCCTGCGTAAGGCCGACGCGCGCCAGATAGAGAGGGAAGTGATCGAAGCCAACTCCAGGCAGGCGGCAAGCGCCGCGAAGCCTGAGTTGACGCCCGAGCAGATTCAGGAGCAGGTGAACCTGATGGCGGGGCTCATGCGCGACGGCGCCGAGATGAGGGAGCTCGAAGAGAAGTTCGCGGCCAACTTCCGCCCTGCCCAGTGGCACATGATCCGGAGCATCGCCTTGGCGCAGGCGAACGCCCCGGGCAAAAAGATTAAAGAATCAGAAGCATAAACTTATAACCGCCCCGGCGTGAAACTGCCCCGACGCATTTTCCGGTTGTAAATCTTCAGAAACCTTACCAAACAGGGGAGTAAATCAAGCGGAAGCAGAAAATGAGGGAAACAACTATAAAACCAATAACTTATCAGAGAAATTCAGTCCTGTCGGAATCTTCAGATATTTTACTAAAGGGAGGCTGATTTTTAGGGCATCTTCACATATTTTGCTGAACAAAGGCTAGGAAAGTTCTCCAGTTGATAACTGAGCCATTCGTTTAGAGCGCCCAGGAGACTCTAGCTTAACCAAGTATTCGCCCTGCTTCTCATGTTTCACGCGCGAGTCGCATCCGAGGTGTAGAACAACCCTACAGCGAGTATTCGCGGGACAAGTGCCACACACTCTCACATCATATGAAGCAGCCGTAACGAAAAAAGCTTTCTGTTCACCTATAGCATCCGCAAGCAAAGCATGGGCTGAGTGAGAGATAATATTGCAGGAAAGAACTTCGTCAGCTGAGGAATGCACCCGCGGTGCTAGCTCAGGCAAGCGGGCCGGGTACGTGTGAGCATCGTTTGTTCAAGCTGTGAATCGAGTATCTCCTATAGTTGCGTGAAACATTGGAACAGAATGTTATTTACCATAACATAGAAAATAATATTCAATTAGATATTGTAGGACACACAAACGCGTCAATTGTGAACCCTTCCTGCTATGGTAGAGAAATGGTAGAGAAACCCTCGCAAACCACCCTCGTGCCCGTTCAGCCGGACTTCTAGGTCGTGCCATACCACTCTGGGCCTCGGCCACCACGTTGGAGCCGGTCGTGAACCCAACCAGAGTCTTCTAATGATTTACGCTATGGGGCGCGGGGCTGCGCGCGCGAATTCGTAGGTCGCCTGTCGGCGTCGTTTCGGCGAGACACGGATATTCACACGGGAGTCAAAGTCCCGCTTGAGAACCGTGTACGCCCGCGCGAGTTGTGTCGAACGGCTCAGCGGTAGAGGAGGTAGGGCCTGCGGGTCTCGCGGAACTCCGCGGCCTGCCGATCCCACTCTTCGAGGAGAGGTTGGAGCCAGCCGCCTTCGATGGCGAGCCTCACCCGGTCAGACCCCGTGAGGCGGTCTATGGTCGCCGTCCAGGCGAAGTCGCGCGGGTGCCGCCGGCGAATCTCGTCGATGAGCAGGAGCGAGGTGCGGACGGGCCGGTACGCGCGCCGGTCGGTGACGGCGAAGCGGATCGCGGGGATGGTCTGCCCCCCGTGCTTGGCGGCCGTCGGCGCCACCGACATCGTGACGGCTTCGAAACGGACGCCCGGGAGCCGCCGCTCGTTCATCACGCGGGCGACCTCGGGCGCGTCCAGCCAGGGCGCGCCGATCTGCTCGAAGGGGCGGTCGGTGCCCCTGCCCTCGGTCAGATTCGTGCCCTCGAAGTAGACCGACCCCGGGTAACTCGTCAGCGCGGCCAGCGAGCGGAGGTTCGGCGAGGGGTTCACCCAAGGCAGCCCAGTCTCGTCGAACCACTGCGAGCGCCGCCAGTTCTCGACCCGCGCGACGATGAGGTCGCAGCCTATCCGGTACTTCCGGTTGAAAAGCGTCGCCAACTCGCCGACCGTCATCCCGTGGCGCGCCGGGATGGGGTACATGCCGACGAACGACTTGAACCTCGGGTCGAGCAGGGCGCCCTCGACGATCTCCCCGCCGATGGGGTTGGGGCGGTCGAGGACGACGAACGGGATGCCCTTTCTCGCCGCGGCCCGCATCGAGAGGGCCATCGTGGACACGTAAGTCCACGTGCGCCCCCCCACCTCCTGCAGGTCGTAGACCAGAAGGTCAACATCCTTCAGCATCTCCGGCGTGGGGCCGCGGTCTTCAGACTTGTAGAGCGAGTAGATGGGGACGCCCGTCCTCGGGTCGGCCTCGTCAACGACCTGCTCGCCCGCCTCCGCCGTGCCACGGATGCCGTGCTCGGGGGCCAGCAGGGCGACGAGCCTCAGGTGCTTGTGTTTCGCGATGAGGTCGATGTCGGTGTTCCGCGAACGGTCAATCCCCGTGTGGTTGGTGATGAGGCCGACACGCTTCCCGCGGAGCGCCCTCGGCACGTCGGCGAGGAACGTCTCGATGCCCACTCTAACCGGTAACACGGGGGCGTGCGCCGTCACGCCCGAGCCCTCCGCCGCGCCGGCCGATAACGCCGAAACGGGAGGCGGCGTCGGCGCGCCCGCGGCGAGCAGCAGTAAGGCGAGAGGAAGGACTTTCCTACGTAGAGAGTCCCAGGCGCCGGGGACGCAAACGACGGCGGAAGCGGCGGCCCCGAGGGCGGATGAAGGCGACATGATTACCGTCCGGATGTAGGTTTTGACGAACGCCCTGGCTCAAGTTCGGCGACAAATTCTATAACAGATTTGGTGCGCGGCGAGTGAATTGCGTCGCGGCTTATAACGGCAATTCTGTAAAAGTAGCTGACCGAACTACCAGGTCGCCCGGCCCGCACGACGGCGCCGAGAAGGACGGATGAACTCAGTTTTTGCGGGCTCGGGTGCATCAGCCAGTTCGGCGGCATGAGGCCGGAGCGCTGGTCAAAGCGTGCGTCGACCGCGGCGCGCCGCCTCGATTGCAGCGATGTCGATCTTTTTCATCTGCATCATCGCATCGAACGCGCGCTTGGCCGCCGCCGCGTCGGGGTCGGTGACCGCTTCCGTCAGTGCGATAGGCGTAATCTGCCACGACAACCCCCATCTGTCCTTGCACCAGCCGCACGCGCTCTCCTGGCCGCCGTTGCCGACGATCGCGTCCCAGTAACGATCCGTTTCGGCCTGGTCGGCGGTCGCGACCTGAAAGGAGAATGCTTCGTTGTGCTTGAACTCGGGCCCGCCGTTGAGCCCGAGGCAGGGGATTCCCATCACCGTAAACTCGACCGTCAGCACGTCCCCTTTCTTCCCCGAAGGGAAGTCTCCCGGGGCGCGGTGCACCGCCCCGACGGACGAATCGGGGAAGGTTTCGGCGTAAAAGCGCGCCGCGTCTTCGGCGCCTCCGTCGTACCAGAGGCAAATCGTGTTCTTAGCCGGTTTGACCATGTCACTTCTCCGTTGTTATGAGCCGCCTAACGCCCGGTATCAGCGGCACGCACGGGCGATTGAGCTTGAAAGAGCCTAGACCCAAGGTTCGTCCGTCTAATCCTGATTAGCCCCAAGCGTGGGCACACCCACGCGCCGCTACGGCTTGAGGTTGACGGACGCCCTGCCGCTCTCCGCGTCGAAGGGCACCGATGTGTGCTCGTGTGCGACCACCCACGCGCCGCCGTCTCTGCGGAAGCAGATGGTCGAGCGCACCCACATGTCCACCTCCCGCCCGTTCGTCATCGTCCCCGTGACACGGTAGAGGTAATGGCAGAAGGCCGCCCCGTCGCCCGCCGTGACGCTCAGGTCGCGCACCGCGTAGTCGACCGGCCCTTGATACCAGGAGAGCCACTTCCCGGCGCGCTCTCCGACCGCCTCAGAGCCCGCGTAGCGCAGCGGGTCGAGGGCGTCGAACATCACTACATCCGGCGCGTGGTTGCTCATCAGCGCGTTAACATCTTTGGCGCGGATCGCCCTAACGCGTTCCTCGATGAGTTCGCGTATCCGGGCCTCGTCGGTCAGTTTGTTGTTGTCGGTCGTCATCTCGACCTCCCCTTAATAGTTCTTGCCGTCCTCAGTTCGACCTCCGCCGAATCATCTCCCGCCGCGCCGGATGCGGTGCCAGCCGCCAACGGCCGTAGGCGACGAAGGCCGCGAGCAGCCCCACCACCAGCGGAACCACCCCGGCCGCGACCCCGTCGGCCGCTATCGTCAACGCCGTCGCGCCGATCATGATGACGACCAGCCCCGCGGCGGCCAGCGGCGTCAGCCACGGCTTGATGCGCAGCAGACCCGGCAGAAGCAGGCCGAGCGCGCCGAGCACCTCGGCCACGCCGACGAACCGCACGAGCCACCCCGGCAGCGGAATCTGGTTCGGCGACCCCATCGAAGCGAGCACGTCGGGCGGTATGACCAGCTTCATCCCGCCGGTGAAGAGAAACAGGAGCGCGAGTAACACCTGAACGATCCATAGGGCGTAGGTCATAATTAGTCTCCTCAGTTCGGGCCTCAGGCGGAGTTAACGGCCGCGCGCTCAAGTAGCCCCGCGCCCTGATTGCGTGGGCTGTTGACGCCCGTGCCGACGGGGTAGCCGACCATCTCCTCGGCCGGGTAAGGACGCAGCATCTCTTTGACGTGTTCGAGTTCCCGCGCTTCGGCGCCGAGCCACAGCTCGTAGTCATCCGGGTGGAGGATGACCGGCATGCGGTCGTGCACGGGCCGCAGCACCTCGTTGGCCTCGGTCGTCAGGATGGCGCAGGAGTTGATGACTCGGCCGCCCTCCCCCTCCCAACGCTCCCACAGCCCCGCGAAGCCGAACGGCCTCTCGTCGCGCATGCGGAAGAAGAAGGGCTGCTTCCTCCCCTCCACTCTCCGCCACTCGTAGAAGCCGTCGGCCGGGATGACGCATCGCCTCCGCCTGAAGGCATCGCGGAACGAAGGCTTCTCCGTCACGGTCTCACTTCTGGCGTTGATGAGCTTCGCCCCGACGGACGCGTCCTCGGCCCACGAGGGGACGAGCCCCCACTTGTAGAGCGTCATCTCGCGCCCGTCCGCCGACTCGCGGACGGCGAGGACCTCCTGCGTCGGCGCGATGTTGTACCGCGGCGATGCGTTAATCACCTCAGCCACTTTGAACTCTTTCGCTAACCTTTTCGGGTCGGTTCGCTGCGCGTATCTGCCACACATGTCCGTCACCTCCGGGGTGAATCTCGGCGACAGCCTGTCGCTGAATCTCGAATTACCGCACCAATTATAAAGATTTTTCTTGCCTGAAACAATGTTTCTCTGACAAGATACGCCCCGAGTTGATTCCACAGGGGAGAAAAAACGGCCGTGTTGCAGGAATTGCTTCCGCAGCTATAATCCGACCTTTAGCTCAGTCAGCCCACTCCGGGAATCATACTCTTGCAGCAAAATAAATCCTCGTTCAAGTGGCGTCACTTCGAGCCGACCGTAATACTTTTGTGCGTCAGATGGTATTGCAGATACCAACTATCTTATCGCGATGTTGAAGAGATGATGCGGGAGCGTGGACTCGACGTGAATCACTCGACCGTCTTTCGTTGGGTACAGCGGCACGCACCTGAAATCAAGAAGCGCATCCGTCAACATCTGAAGATGAGCGGCACTTCCTATCGGGTGGAGGAGACGTACATCAAGGCCGGGAAAACATGTAAGTACCTCTCCGCGGCGAAACGCTTCTTTAAGAAGCTGATGAAGGCTGAGCCGCCGCCTTCCATAGGTTAGCCGGAGGTGATGCGCAGGGACAGGCGAAGTTCATCGCCTCGGTGTTCGGAGTAGCCGCTTAGCGGAAGGCACCCGGAGAACTTTCGCGCTTGAAAATAATCTTTGCAACGCAACCCGGGATAAAGGCCCGCGCCGTTTTCTTCACACCAGGCAGGTCAGTTCTCACTGCTGCGCGCCGGCCTCGGCCGGCTTCTTCTCTTTGAGCGCCTCGTCGAGCGCGTCGCGCAGCTCCGCCGGCTTGATACGCCCCTTGTGTTTGAAGACGAGCGCGCCCGAGCGGTCGTAGAGGAAGGTCGCGGGCAGCTCGCCGCTCCACGTCTGATCTACGAGGTTGATGGCGGCGTCCGAGTCGTCGGCGTTCAGAAGGTAAGAGGGAAAGGCCGTGGCCCGCGCCTCGGCCAGAAACTCAGGCACGGCCTCGCCGATGTCCGCAGGGTCGTCGAGCGAGACGAGGACGAAGTCGAGCGTGTCGGGGCCGTACTGCCCGCGAATCTCGACGAGGTCGGGGAACTCCTCGCGGCAGGGCACGCACCACGTCGCCCAGAAGTTGACGAGCAGCGGGCGCGCGCGCCCCGTCCCCGCGCCGAGGAGAGACTTGAGGTCTGCCTCCTTGATCTCGGTCACCTTCGGGGCGGCCGCCGCCGAACTGTCGCCGCCGCCTTCCGGCTTCGCGGCGCCGCCCTGCGGTTCGGCCGCGGGCTTCGCCGCGCCCTGCTCCGGCGCCGCGCCCTGCCCGGCGCACGCGTACGCGAGTCCGGCCGCGCAGGCGAGCGCCGCGCAGAGCGCCGCGGCCGTCAGATGTCCCCTGGTCATTCCCGTACAGCCTTCCTCTCTTACCCGCGCTTGATGGAGCACCCGAACGCCTTGGCCTCAGCCTTCCCGACGGGCTTGCCGGCGAGCGTCGCTTCGACGGCGTCGCGCAGGTTGTTCGAGGTGATGACGTAGCCGTAGCGCGAGTTGTCGATGCGGCCGTGGTAGACGAGCTTGCCCGAGGCGTCGAGCAGGTACGCCTCGGGCGTGACCTGCGCGTTGAAGCGGTCGGCAACCTTGTTGTTCGGGTCCTTCAGGATGGCGAAGGTCAACCCCTTCTCGGCGGCGTGCTGCTTGACCTCGGCGGCCGGCTCGGTCGAGTTCGAGTTGATGCCGACGACGTTGAAGCCCTTGGCACGGTAGTCGTCCGCCAGCTTCTGCATGCGCTCGTTGTAGGCGTTCGAGATCGGGCACCGGGTCGCGATGAAGATGAGCAGCGTGCCCGACTTGCCCTTGAGTGAGGCGAGCGAGTGCTCGCGGCCGTCGGCGTCGGGCAGCGTGAAGTCGGGGACGACCGCGCCGATGGCGACGCCGGCGTTGGCGTCGGGCGCGGCGAAGGCGAACGAGAGCGCGAGGTTGGTCGCCCACAGCGCCATCGCGGCGAAGGCGAACGAGAGCGCGAGGATTAGTGCGATTGCGGAGAGCTTCTTCATAACCTTGTCTTCAGACTCCTTTCGGGAAAGTCAGGGAAGTGGCGCAGCCCTCTGACGGAGGGCAGGGCGTCCTCCGGCTGAAGCGCCCCATCGCCACGGCCGTCTTGATTTGCTGACTCTACTGTAGTCGCTTGAAAGTGATTCCTTTAACCTCTCGTCCATCAGCCGCTGAATTAAACACGAATCCCGCGACCTTGCCTTTATCGTCACGGGTAAAAGAAAGATTGATTTGCCCGCCCGCAGTGGTAAAAAAATCGGCGTATGCGGCGTTGAGCTGAGGTTCTAGATTTTCGCCGATCTTAAGGACGAGATTGTTGCCTCGCAGCGAAATTTTGTAATCCGCGTCAAACTCGTCGCTGTAATAAGTCCCCGCGTATTCGGATAATTGTTGCGGCGAATCGAACGGCGGTTTGACGGGGACGAAAACATCCGGTCTTCCGCCATTAGTTGTTATTTTTATTTCAGAAATTGTGCCGGACTGGTTAAAGACGGGAATTAGTTCGTATTCTTTAGCGTCGGCAACAATCACGAAGCGGTTTTCGGAAATTGGCATCACCGGCACTTCGTTTTTCAGAAGTCCGCTGTTAATTAATTTTCCGTCTTTGAGACTCAGCTTGAAGACCGCTCCGCTCTCCGCGCTCGCGTAAATGCCCGCGTACCGAAGCGCTTCCTTTTCAGGCAGAGCGATCGCCGGCGGTAAAGTTTCCGCAACTTTTTTCGGGCTCGGCACATCAGGCTTCAATTGTCCTTCCAGATAGATGTCCGCGAGCTTCTCCACAATTACACTCGGAAAAATCGCCGAGTTGTTGGACAAAGCGATTACCGTAAATTTTTGTTCGGGGAATGAGAGTATCTGCGCCCGGTAGCCGAACATATTGCCGCTGTGCCTGATTACCGGCAGCCCCTTATATTTGCTCCGCCAAAACCCGAATGCGTAATTTATTTTCTCCCCACTGTTTAAGGTTCCCGGCGTCGTCAGCAGCGCGATCAGCTCTTTGTTTCCGACCTTCGGCTCATAAAAATTTTGAGCCCACAAATACAAGTCTTCGACGGTAGTTAAAACTCCGCCGCCGCCGACGAGGTCGAACAGTGAAGAGCGTGCGCGGATACTTTTATCCGGGCCGACCTGATAACCGTGCGCACGGTTTTTGACGACCTCGAAGCGGTTATCGAAGTACAGAGTATTTTTCATGCCCAGAGGCTTGAAAATGTTCTCCTCGGCAAATGCCCGCAAAGATTTCCCGCTCACGCGCCCGACGATGATTCCTAACAGATGATAGTTGGAATTACTGTACTGGTGTTTTGAGCCCGGTTTGAAACTGATATTCTTTTGACGCGCCAGCATATTTAATATGGCTTTATCGTTGTAGGCGTTGTCGGTGCCGAGCCCGCCGAAAAGGACTAGCGCCTCATATTCACGGATTCCGCTCGTATGATGAATCAAATGCCGGATGGTAATCGTCTCATCGTATTTCGGCATTTCGGGGACGTACTTGCGAATGTCGTCGTCGAGCGACAATTTCCCCTGCTGCGCCAAAAGCGCGATGCTGAACGCCGTGAATGGTTTTGAAACTGAAGCGAGATTAAACCGAGTCGAAGGCGTGTTCGGAACGTCGTAATCAAGATTCGCCATTCCGAAGCCGCGTTTGTAAACAAGCCTGCCGTCTTTAACCACACCGACCGCACCTCCCGGCATATCGTTTTTGTCCCACTGAGACAGAAACGCATCCACCTTCTTTGCCGATTCGTCATCAGAAGTCTGAGTGTTAGCGGTCACATTCTGCTGCCCCAAAATGTCGGTGGCTGTGAAACCGACCATAAACATGATCAGGGCTGTAACAACCAGGCATCTTTTGAGCATATTTTCTTTTCCTTACTTAGGATCATCATTAGATTTCGGCTAATGATACGTTGATACGTTTCGCTCAAAAGGCTGGGAACAGGTTTGCGACGAAGCGGAGGAGAAAAGCGGTGGATTAACGGCAGGATGAGGCAGATTGGATCAGTGCGTTCATGAATCTAACGGGCTCCGTCCAGTAGTGGACGGAGCCCGTTGCGATAACCGCGGCTTGCTTTCAGGCTTATGCCGCTGGTCAAAGTGACGACGTATTCGCCTTTATAAAGGGGTCGGATGTCTTTGATGCGCTCGATATTGACTATCGTCGAACGGTGAATCCTTAGAAATTTTTGTGGGTCCAATTTGGCGTGAAAGTTTCCCATCGTTTCGCGAATCAGATGGGTCTGGCTGCCGCTGTGGAGAGTTAGATAATCGCCCGCGCCTTCCACCCAATCGATCTCTTCGGTCTTCAGAAAATAGATGCGCCCGCCTGATTTAATGCCCACCCGATCGATCGGTTCTTGATGAGTCACCCTCTCCGGTTTTCTGTTACCCGGGCCCGAAGGCGACTCGCCGGTTTTTGATTTCAAGTCCCGCAGCACGGCGAACAGACTCTCGCTGATCTCGCCGAGTTTCTGCTGCCGGACAAAGGTCTTGGCCCTTCGCAAAGCGATGTCGAAGCGGTCGTGATCGAAAGGCTTGAGCAGATAGTCGAGCGCGTGCGCCTCGAACGCGCGGAGGGCGTGCTTATCATATGCGGTGACGAAAATCGTGACCGGCATCTGCATCGCCCCGACCTCTTCGACCACCTGAAACCCGTCCATTTCCGGCATCTGGATGTCAAGAAAAACAACGTCCGGGGACCGCTCGCGGATCACCGTCACCGCCTCTTTTCCGTTGCGACACTCGGCAATCACCTCGATTTCGGGGTCATCGTCGAGCATCACCAGCAACGCCTCGCGGGCAAGTGATTCGTCGTCGACGATCAACGCGCGGATTTTTGGATTCAATTCAGTTCTCCCTTCGGCTGCTCTCTAGCCGGGAGAAATGGGATGACGATTTGCGCTATCGTCCATTCGTTTTCCCTCCTGCTCAGGCTGAAACTATAATCTTCACTATAGAGCTCCGAGAGGCGCGCCCGGGTGTTTTTTAACCCCAAACCAGCGGCGCCGTTTTGCCCGGAAATTTTCTCCAAGTCTTTTCCGTCATCGCGTACTTCCATCACAACCTGGTCGTTTTGCAAGTGGGCCGCGATCTGTATCCGGCTGGTTCCGGAATTAGAATCCACGGCGTGGCGCATGGCGTTTTCGACTAGCGGCTGCAAAATTAAATTCGGCACCTGGGCTTTGAGTGCTCGCGGGTCAACATCCCACTCGACGGTGAGCCGGTCGTGGAAGCGGATGCGCTCGATCTCCAGATAACGCCGCGTAAACTCAATCTCGTCTTCGAGCGTCAGAACCTGAGTCTCTATATTGTCAAGTGTTAATCGCAGTAGCTCGCTGAGACGGTTGACCATCTTGACCGCGTCCCGATTTTCATTCTTTAGAATCAGCGCCGTAATCGAGTGCAGCGTGTTGAATAAAAAGTGCGGGTGCAGTTGCATCTTCAACGCATGAAGCCGGGCATTTGATAACTGGGCGTCGAGCTTTGAAGCTTTCAACATTTCGTTTTGATACCGCTCGTAGTAAACGAAAATCAGACTGCTTGAAAGAATCACCCAGTAAACCACCACGTTCAGAAGGAGGATTGGTAGCCAATGATGATCCGTTCGGTAAAGCTGCTCGAAGTTATAGCTTGTCAAATTTCTCAAAACGAGTAGAAGAATTAGAGGCAACCCCTGAACTACCATCGCCCAAGCGGTTCCCACCGATAAGTAGACCAGCAGACTCTTGATGAGACGCGTGCGCTCAAAAGAAAAGCGGCGCGACAGTATGAAAATCAACGGGGCATGGATTGCCCAAAACGTCCAGAACGGAACAAGCTCGGTGATATCTTCTGACACATTTTCCGGCTCATTGATGCCAAGATAGAAAGTAAGTGCGCTCACGAAAAAGACGGCCAAAGCGCCCATCGCCAGGATCAAAAGCCATTGAAAAGTAGAAATCCTTCGCATTGTCAATCAAGTATAAGGCACTGACCGGAACTTTTATATTTGAAGTTTAACCCACTCCGAGCGGTGTTTTGTTGGCACCTCCTGCATGCAGCTTACGGCCACAAAAACATCAGCGGATACGCTAAAGTCGGAGTCACGCTTGATGGAGAGATCGTCCTCCGATGCTGTTTCCATTGAGCTGATAAATTCAAAGTGCCTCATGTCGGCTTCACCTTTGAGATGCCAGAAGGTGAAGAAGAAGACGCGTGGGCATTCGGCGAACAGGTGCCGGTGTGTGAAATGAGATAGGGTCTCGGATAGGGACACTCTCACGGGATATTGTGTGCGGCCTTCACGGCCAAAGCCTCCGCTGATAAGCAAAGCTTATTCTATTTCAGTCAGCAGCGCTGCCGCGTCCGACCACAGGGTATCGTGCTGTGCCCCACCTTCAGCGGGCTTGTAGATTTGGCGGTTGGTTGCGAAGAATAATGTGAGACGAAGAAGGCCGTGAGTTGCTCACATCTATGCAGCGACCGAGAATGGGCTCGCGACGAACTGAGTCTCTCCCCTTCGCGCTTCCGCGGTCTACGTTGTTCACCTGCCACTTCGCAGCATGCTTAACGTTTACCACCGTCAGATATGGGTTCACGAAGGAGACGGAATTGAACGCATTTAGAGTCGTCTAATCAACCTTACGTCGAGCGGGCTTTGCCTAACAATAGAATTGTTGGGCGGAATTATTGGGCAGGGTCGAAAGAAGTTGCGTCAGGTCAAAGGGCAGACACAAGAAAGCCCCACCTGTGACCAGGTGGGGCTTTCTTCAGCGTGTTTCCGGGGTGGAGGGTTACGCCGAGGTGACGACTCCGGCCTTATAGCCTTTTACCTGCCTCTCGCCATGGTATTTCGGCGGAGAGAAACGAGTGGCGGCCCGGTGTCTTGGAGCGTGCCGCCACTCGCCTGTCGGTCAGGGTTAAGCTAATGCCCGAACCTGTTCCTGTACTCGACGGAGTCGAGGAACGCCTTGACCATCTCCGCCTGAACGAAATTCCCCCCGAACCGGTCGAGTTTGCCGAGCCAGAATTGCCAGCCCGAGAAGTCGGAGTCAGGTGGCTCCGCGGGCGCGCGGCGCAGGTAGCCGAAGTACTGCATCAGCACGAAGGCGCGTGTGAGTTCTCGGCGCGAGAACTCACCGTTCTCGGCCACCCGCCGCAGGACGGCGGCCCTGGTCGCCCCGTTCGCGAGCGCGTCCACAAGGGAGTCGCGCTCGGCCTGCGTCAGCGCGCCGCCTGAGTTGGCGTCGAGCAGGTCTACGAATTGCGCCGGTGGCATCGTCGCCGGGTAGACGGTCAGGAACTCGGGACGCTCGACGAACTCGGCGAAGTACGCATGCTTATTAGCTTCGAGCTGTGCCTGCCAGCCGTCCTCCCCGACCACCAGGCCGCGCCCTATCTCCTGCGCGTCCTCAAGAAACGTCCTCAGCCGCAGCCGCTCGCCGGTGCCGAACGCGGCCTTATGCGTCAGGTAGACGAGGTAGCCCGTCTCCTTGAACTCGATGGAGAGGAAGAAGGCGGCCGAGACGTTAATCCTCTTGACCTCCCTGCATTGGACATCGGCCCCGCACTTCTCTATCTCGTTCACCCAGAAGTCGAGCCCGGCCGCGTCGGGCTCGCGGTTGAGGAAGTCGCGGTAGTGCTGCGCGACGAAGAAGCGCGACGAGTCCAGAGGATTCTCGGCAGAGGCGGACGCTTCGTCGTCGTTGATAGCGACGACCGCCGTGTCGGCTGCCCCGACGGACACGCCGAAGCCCCTGGTCAGCGTGACCCTGAAGAGTCGCCCGGCGTCGGGCAGGCCGTCGTCGCCGACGAGGACCTTGAAGGTCTTTTTCGCTTCGCCCTTCTCGAAGCGCAGGGTGCCGAAGGCGGCGGTGTAGTCCGAGCGCTGCGAGGCCGTCAACTCCACAGTCTCGTAGTCCAAAGACGCCGCAGCGGAGGTGTCGCCCGCGCGCACCACCGTCAACTCGGCCGAGCCGGCGCTCTCTGAGACGCTCACAATGGTCGCGGCGAACTGCGCGACGGGCTGGGCCGTGGTGGCGCTGAATTCGGCGAACCCGTCCGCGTCGAGGTTGGGGAAGCTGCGCTCCGGCACCGAAAAGGTGAAGCCCTCCGCGTCGGAAAGCATGACGGTGTAGGCCAGGCCGGCGGGAAGGTTCCGGAAGGCGAAGGTTCCGTCGGCGGCCGTCCTCGCGACGGCGGCGCGCGCACCGCCGAGCGCGACGCGTATCCCAGCCAGGGCGCGGCCGGCCGCGTCCCTGACCCGCCCCGTGATTGCGCGCACGCCGCCCGCCGGCGCGCCGACGAAGTTGGCGGTCGAGTCGTCTAGCACCCGCGGCAGGTCGGCGCGGAGCGGGTCGAAGGAGAGGGACGGCGAGGACGGCACGACGCTGTACGGGCCTCCGGGCATGACATCCCTGAAAGAGTACTTCCCGTCGCCGTCGGTCGTCGCGTCGCGCCGCCCGCCCGGGCCCAGAAGCGCCACGCCCACGCCGGCGAGCCCGCGCCCCTCAGAATCCATCACGCGCCCGCCGACGGAATAGGCCACCACGGCCGCGCTGAAATCGAGCCCCGTCACGTCGCCCTGTAACTCGGCGACCGTGCGGCTGCCCGGCGTGAAGCGCGCCGAGTCGGAGACGGGCGTGACCGTATACGTGCCGCCCGGGGGCAGGTTGGCGAAGGTGTAGTTGCCGGCGCCGTCCGCGTTGACGGTGGCCGTGTGCGTGCCGGACAACTTCAGGAAGTATTGCATGTTCGGTGTCGGGGGCGTGACGTGCCCCGAGATTTTGAACCTCGGCGCGGGAGTCGGCGTCGGCGTCGGCGTCGGCGTCGGGTCGGTGTTCGGCAGCGGCTGCCATGAAGGCTGTATCCCCCGCGTGACCTGTGACGGCTGACCGGACCCGTCGGCGTTCGCAATCATGATGTTGCCGCCGGACTCGAACACGACCTTCGTCCCATCGGGCGACCACGACGCATCTTTAGCGCCCGTGAAGTCGAAGAGCCGCCTGAGCCCCGTGCCGTCGGGGTTGATGACGAAGGCATTAGGCACGCCGCTGACTAAGCGCGTGAAAAGAATCTTCGTCCCGTCGGGCGACCAGCGCGGCGCGAAGTCTGACTGGCGGTCCGAGGCGGGCTGTGTCGTCAACTGCCTCAGATGCGAGCCGCCAACGTCCACGACGAAGAGGCGGCCGTTGCCCCCGATGGCGACGTAGCCGTCGTCCCCAACGATGAGGTTGCCGTCGGTGAATGCGAAGTGCTCACCGTCGGGCGACCAGTCGATGCCGGTGATGGTCCCGACGATCGAGGTGCCCAAGTCCGTCCTGCGGAGAATCATCGCCGACGTCCCGCCCAAGCGGCCGATGTAGACCGAGCCGTCAAAGGCGAGGTAGGCGACCCACTCGCCAGACGGAGACCAGGTCGCGTGCGCGAAAACGACTGAGTCCGGGACGAGCAGCTCGAAACGGTTGGTGCTACTTATGCCGACCGAGTGACTAGACGGGCTAATGGGCCCTGACGAAAACGACCTTGTGAAGGCGACCTTCGTCCCGTCGGGCGACCACTCGGCATCGTACATTCCCCAGGCGCCATCGGCGAATTTGGTAAGGGAGGTGCCATCCGCATTGACGACGTTCAAGCGTGCGGTGTAGTAGCGGCCAAACGTGGGGTCGGTGAAGATAATCTTGCCGTTCGACTTCGGCGCGATGACGGGGGCCGGGCCGACGGTAAAGGAGGTGGACGCGGCGTTGTTCGACGGGTTGGGGTCCGGGCGTGCGGCGCCGCTGATGGTGACCGTGTTGTTGACGACTGTCCCGGCCGCCACCGACTCGTTGACGGAGGCGACGATGATGGCCTGCGCGGGCTTATCCTGGAAGAAAAACGGGCTCCCCGTCCCCCTGGGCACCGACTGGAAGGTGACGCTGCGTCTATTGCCCACCCCCCCGCACACGCCGTCGGCCGAAGTGCAGGAGAGGAACGTAAGCCCCGGCGGCAGCTCGTCGAGAAGCGTCACGGGGCCGCTCTCGTTGAAGGATAAGTTCCTCGCCGCGAGCAGGTAGACCACCTTCGAGCCCGGCGCGCCCGTCCCCGCCACGATGGACTGCGAGACGGAGACGTCCGCGGAGATAACCCCCCCACCCTGGCTCGCCGAGTTGTTGCCGGTGGAGTAGCCCGTCTCGTTGGACGTGGCGGTGGCCGTGTTGGTGTCAGACACGGCTGACGGCTTGACGGTTATCGTGACGGTGGCCGCCTCGCCGCGATTGAGCGTGCCCAGCGCGCAGGTGACAATCGCGCCGGGCGAGCAGGGGCCGTGGTCGGCCATGGCCGAGACCAGCGTCGAGCCCTGGGGCAGCTTGTCCGTGAGCGTGACGCCGGTGGCCGGGATGTCGCCGTGGTTCTTAACGACCACGGTGTAGCTCAGGTCGTTCCCCAACAGCACGTTGCGGGGCGAGCCGTTCATCGAGACGCGGAGTTCGACGCCCCTGCCAAACTTCGTGACGAAGGCACCACTCCAAGATTTGTTCGTAGAGTTCGCGCGGGGAAAGCCGAACGAAGAGGTATAGCCCGCGACGTAGATGCCGCCCGACGGGTCTACGGCGATGCCGTTGCCGCGCTGCGACGAAGCGCCGCCGAAGCGGGTCGAGAAGAGGAGCGCGGAGCCCGCCGGGTTGAGGCCGGCCACGAAGGCGTTAGTGGACGTGCCCGACCAGAAGTAATCCGCGTCGAAGGTCGGGAAGTCGTCCGAGTTGCTGCTGCCCGTGACGTAGGCGCTGCCGTCGTCTCCGACGGCGACGCCGCCCCCTTCGTCGCTGGCACTTCCGCCGAGGCCGGTCGAGTAGACGAGTGACCGCCCGTCGGCGGCGAACTTCGTGACGAAGGCGCTGGTCTCCTTCCTCGGCATCCCCTCCAGCGGGTTGACCAGCGGGAAATCGTCCAGGTTCGTCGTGCCGGTGACGTAGGCTTCGCCGCCCTTCCCGACCGCGACGCCGCCGGCGGAGTCGTCGCCGCGGCCGCCGAGGTAGGTCGAGTAAACGAAGGCGGTGCCCGCCGGGTTAACCTTAGTGACGAAGACGTCCCGGCTCCCTTTGCGCGTGCCCTGGAAGGCGTTGACGACCGGGAAGTCGTCCGACAAGGTCGTGCCCGTGACGTAAGCGCTGCCGTCGTCGCCCACCGCGACGCCTTTCGCCGACTCGACATTGGAGCCGCCGAAGAACCGCAGGTATTCGAGCCCCGAGGCCGCGGGGTTGAGCTTCGCGACGAAGGCGTCGCCGCCGCCGCTCGTGCCCGCGACGTAGGCGGCGCCCGACGAGTCCACGCCTATGCCCGCGGCGTCGTCGGCCCCGCCGCCGTCAAGGAAGGTCGCATAGTCGAGCGTCCCCGCCGGGCCGATCTTCGTGACGAAAGCGTCGCGCGCGCCGTCCTTCGCCGCCTGGAACGCCCCCGCGGTGTGCGGGAAGTCCTCCGACCCGGTCACGCCCGTGACGTAGGCGTTGCCTGACGCGTCCACCGCGACGCCGCTGCCTGTATCATCGGCGGCGCCGCCGAGATACGCCGCGTACATGAACCCGCCGCCGTCCCTGGTCAGTCTGAAGACGAAGACGTCGGATTTGCGGGACGTGACAGAGAGGGTCGTGCCGACGACGTAGGCGCTGCCCACCGCGTCTACGGCGATGGCCGCGCCGTTCTGCGTGCCCTCGCCTACTATGGTCGAGTAGATGATGACCGGGTCGATGACGAGCGGGCGCGTGCGGTCGTACCGCCCGACCTCTATGCGGACGGCCCCGCCCGCCCCCTTCGCGTAGCGGGACGCGACCTCCCTGCGGACGCCCCCGACGAGCTGGTATGCGGCCGGCCTCTGCTGTCGCACTTCGCCGGCCGCGGTGGTGAGAATCAGGTCCCCCGCGTCGTCTACGCGCACGCCGCACGCGCCGTCGAACCTGAGCCTGATGCGGGCGGGGCTGGCGCCGGGGGCGACGACGAAGTCGTATTCGAGCCGCCCCTCGTGGCCGTAGAAGACCAGGTCGACGCCGCGGTATACGGACTGGTACTTGACCCTTGCATAGTTCGGGATGTCCGTGAGCCACGTGAGCGGGCCCGCGCCCACGAAGTAGTTGCTCCTGCCTTCCAACTCGTCGAGCGGCACGATTCTCGGCGCGCGGTTCGAGCCTTCAAGCCCGAAGCGCAGCGTACCCTCGGACGCCGCAAGGCCCTGCGCGCCGCACGCCCCGTCCCTATCGCCCGGCTGTCCCGCCCCATTACGCAGCCTTAGGACGGCGCCGGAGCGCGTCAGCGAGAGTGTGTAGCCGGCGCCGCGGGCAAGAAATTTCGCCCCGCCGCCGGACTGGCCGCGGTTGGCCTCGAACCGGAGCGGCAGCTTGCCGTAGGCTTCGAGCAGCCCGGGGCGGGTCGCGCCGCCGTCGAAGCCCTTAGCCCCCTCCGGCCGCGTGCGCGGCGGCCCCTGCGCGGCGGCGTCACCCACGCGCGCGAGGGGCTGTGACATTAGCAACGCCGCCAGAGAGAGGCAGGCCGCGAGTAACAAGAGGCTACGGGGCGTCGCTACGTTTGACGTGGCGTGAGGCATGAGATAACTCCTTTGTGACACTCATCAGTGGCGGGGGTTGCGCCGCCGGGAGGGGGGCGGCGGTCGTGAAGTGCGGGCGGCAGCGCTCCACGTCACGTGAAACCGGCCTGCGCTAAAAGTGATATGTGGACATAAACTCGACGGAACCGGGGAACGCCGCCCGGAGTTTATGCGATGCGGGAATCCTACTCCCGCCCAGGTGAGGAGTCAATAAAAACAGCGGCGGCACTTGGGAGACCGAACGAACATGGTATCCCCTGCGCAAGCTCCTCATCTTCGGTAGAGGCTGTCGCGGGTGCAAGGTTGGGTGAAAGAGTTGCCGAAGTATGAGCTAAAAAGGCTGTACACACCGACCGAGCGGCTTAAGCTACGGGCCCGCGAGGTTATCGGCGGAGGGCTCGGGTGCATGCCGTTGTTAGCTCCGCCATCATCTCGACTTAGCGGCCAGAGAACACCCGACGTAAGGACGAGAAGCGCGGGGAAGGGTATTAGGGGAGGGGCAGGTGTCAACGGCTACTGTTAAGTGGGTCGGGCGCACGCCGTCGTTAGACGCGGGGCGGAGGGCCCGCATCTTGCGACGTCTGCCGCCGCGGTTGAGAATCTTCAGGTGGCTGACGGCTCCCCAAAAGTGATAAGCGGTCGGGGGCATCCCGCGCGGTAAATTCGCCCGGGGGGGCGAAAAAATCGTGTGGGGGCCGGATGAAGTGAAAAGGCGAAAGGGGACGGCGGCTTCCCCTTTCGCCTCGTCTACGGCCTTCGGGGGGCACGGCCGGGCGCGCGGCGCGGGCCTGCGCGGCGCTAGGCGGGCAGACCCTCGAAGGTGCGTGCGAAGTCCTGCCAGCGGCCGTTGTCCACGCGCGCGATGCGCAGGCGCGTGCCGTTCTTGGTGAAGAGGAAGAAGTATTCGACCTGCGTGCCCTGAGTCGTGCTGTCGAAGCGCATCTTCCCCTGCGGGCAGATGATCGAATTCACTCTTCCCTGATTCATGATCTGCTGCGGGTCGTCGGGGTTGCGCGCGACGAAGGTGCCGTCCTGCCTGAAGTAGAGGAAGAAGCGGGGCGCCGCCGACGGCTCGCGCTCGCCGATTTTCTTCCAGCCGTAGAGGAACGCCTGTATGTCGCCGGAGAAGCGCTGGAAGGTCTGCGTGCGCTGGTTCGCCACGTTCGTGTAGGTGAGCACGCGCCCGTCGGGGCTCAGCGTGTAGTTGAAGGTCTGCTGGGGCTGGCCGTCGGGCTGCACGACGAACTGCGTGGGCGTGAAGCTGACGAGCCGCCCCTGCGTGGTGACCTTGTCCTCCACGGGGCTGATGGCGAAGTAACGACCGCTTGAGGAGAAGCGCAGGTGGAAGTGGGGCGCGTCCGTCGAGGTCTTGTTCCAGTCGCCGAGGAAGGGCGCGCGCACGATTTTGGTCGGCGGGGGCGTCGCCTGCCCGATGCCGTCGGCGGCGTTGGTACTGCTGGCCTCAGCCTGGAAGATGACGGCGCGCCTGAAGAGGGCGGTCGTCGTGGCCTTGTTCCAGGCGCGGTCTTCGCGCTCCTGCTCCTCCTCCGGCACCCCCTCTATGAGGTGCGTGTCGCTGGAAGCCTGTATGAGCTTCTCGCCGGTGAAGAGCCATGCGGGCTCGCGGGTGTCCATGACGTTGTTCGGGTCGCCGTGGATGATGACGCCGTCGAGCGCGCCGTAGTGCGACAGGCCGCGCCACGCGTTCACGTCGGCGCCGCCCTCGCGGTGCTCGGCCTGATAGTGGCTGTGGTCGTTGTAGAAGATGAGCCGCCGGCCGCGCGTCACGCAGTTGATGACGTTGACGATGGTGTTGCCCCAGTTGGCGCGCACGGGGGGCTGTGCCTCCGTCGGCTCGTTCATTATCTCGAAGACGACGTTCCAGAAGCTGAGCGTCTCCGTGACGACCTTCGTGACGAAGTTGTCCTGAATCGCGCCGAGCGTGGTCGGGTTGCCGGCGCCGTCCACGGCCGGGGCGTCCCGGTTGGTGTAGAAGGCGGGCGTGGCGCTGGCGGGCTGCTGCACGACGCCGTTGATGTTGTTCGGCGTGACGTTATGCGGCGGGTCGGAGAAGGCGTTCCAGGGGTTGTGCGGCCAACGCTGCCCGCCGCGCATCCCGGCGCCGTCGAAGAGCACGAGCTGGACGACGATGCCGCGCTCCTGCGCGCGCAGGAGCATCAGCCGCAGGCGCGCGAAGTAGTCGTCGTTGAAGCGCGTCAGGTCCCACTTCTCCCTGCGGTTCGGGTCGGGGTCGTCCTTCGTGTGCCAGAAGAAGGGGCTGTACCTCTGCCGCTGGTCCGTGCCGTCGGGCGTCGGCTGCGGGTCGGCCGGGTTGTAGAGCCAGTAGTTGGTGAGGTAGTGGCGGAAGAAGTTGTTTTTCCTGGTGGCGAGCACGTCGAGGATTTGGGCGAAGTTGCCGTCGAGCTTGGCCGTGGCGGCGAAGATGCCCGCGAGGTTGACCCTGCTCCCGTTGTAGTAGGCCACCTTGCGATTCTGCTCGTTGACCTGTTCCGACCTGACCTCGAAGGGGTTGTGGGGCGTAAACGGTTCTGTCATGTCTGCTCCTTTTCTGTCGTGAGAGCGAGGTGTGTGGGCGTAAGTGGCAGGCGTTTGGCGAGCGTCGGAGTGCCTGCCGGTTAGTAAAACTGCTGCCGCACTGAGTGGTGACTAAAGGCGGCGGCAATAATAGCCCCGAGCCGCCGCCGTGACAATAAAAAATTAGGCCGACTGCTTATTACTTTTGGGGAGCCGCCAGCCACCGGAACATCCTCAGCCGCGGCGGCAGGTGAGAGCACACGAAGTGGGCCGCGAGCTTAAGCCGCCTTGTCATCTCCCGCCGGTAGTCGGAGGAAGTCTACTCAACCCGATTTATGCAACAGCGCCGGGGCGAGGGTCTAATACCCGACCCCAACTCTAAATACTTCCTGCCCATGTTCGCGGAGGCGGCGCGCGCGCGTGTGCCGGCGCAGGCGCGAGAAAACGGGCGTGCCCACACACCTTGACACAGATTCTCCCCGGTAATACTGTGCCTGCACGCAGATCCGACCGTGGGCGAGCTCCGAGTCTCGTTACCTTACTTCAACGGACAGCAACCAGGGAGGTTCTCCATGCTGAAAACTAATAGCCACAGCTTGCGCTTCAGGCTGGCCGCGCTCTCTCTTCTGATCGCGTTGTTGGGTTTCCTTAGCATGTCGCCCGCCGGAGGGCTGACTACGGCGCACGCCGATGAAGTAAATTGCCTTCAGCAGTACAACCAGTGCCGCGACATGTACTGCTACGGCTCGGACTGTAAGCTCTGCTCAGACCAGCTCAGGGAGTGCAATCTCGGCCTCACGCAAAGGAAGGTCGGCAAAGTTTACTAAGCAGGCGGGCGCGTGTTGAGAGCACGCGTTCGCCCCTTACGCAGAAGCCGGCCGGCACGCGGATGCCTTCGATCCGCGAAAGCTCCCCAGGGTGCGCGCCCTTGCCGCCGACGACCGAGACCTGCGTCCGGTCGACCTCCTCGAAGCCCAACACGTAGCGGCCCATCCGCCCCCTCCCTCGTGCGCTCTCTAAAGAACCTCGCAGCGTCTCAACGGACACCTATCCCGCATCAGAACTTCGGCGCTTGAGAATAATGTTCGCGGCGCGACCCGGGCGGTTAACCGCCGGGTCTGAGGACGATCAAGGGTTGCGCTTCCAGTTCCCGGCGGTAGAACAGGCGCGGTTGTTGACCGGGCACGTCCTGCGCTTGGGGTTTGTCGTGACCCAGGTGCCGACCCTCAGGCCCGTTCTTCTCATGTTGGAGCAGGGGCACGCGCGCCGCCGCGTAATCGAGCCACTCTCGTAGCGTGACCTGCCCGTCGCGCGGGTCGGCGTCCGCCGCCGGTGTCTTGAGACCTTCTTCGACCAAGGCGTAAGTTAAATACCCGTGGCCGAGCCGCGAGGTTTCGAGCGCCGCCTGATAGCTCTGGGCCGCCGTGAGGATGTACATACCCTTCTCGTAGGCCATCTGCGCCAGCCCGGTCGAGTTCATCGGCCCCCTGCGCGGCTCATCCGCTTCGAGCGCCTGTCCCGAGTCGCAGGCGTCAATAATCAACAAGATTTGACCGGCCTCAACCGGCTCAAGAGCCTCCTCCAACTCCCGATCACTGATGCTGTGTTCGAGTATGGATTGCAGTTGCGCGGAGACTTCGGCCCGTGTCGGCGCGCCGCGATACCCTAAGTCGTGCGGCACAAGATAGAACCTCTTGCCCTGGGCCGTGCCGTGGCCTGCGAAGTAGATTACGACGGCGTCTTCGGGGGCGGTCCGCCTGAGTTTAGCTGCCCCGCCCGCGGGCCGCGGCCGCGCCGGGGTCGTCTTAGTCCCCCCGAGTCGGTTGAGCGCGTCGAGGATGTTGAATTTTGTCGCGTCGCCGTCGAGCAGAGGCACCAGTTCGACCCTCGTGAAACGCCCGATCTCCCGCTGCCGGCGCGCGAACTCCTCGCCGAAATCCTGCGCGTCGGCCACCGCATACCTGAGGTTAAACTGTGGGTTAGAGTACTGATTGACGCCGACGACGAGGACGTAGAGGGTGCCTTCGCGGCCTATGTCGTCGGCGCCCGCGACGGTCAGCGAGGCGTCATCGCTCTTGATGTTGTCTCCGTTGAAGGCGTACGCGGTGAAGTTATTCTCGCCCGCCGTCAACGACACGCCGGCTTCGAGGGTCGTGCGCCCCCGCCCCTTCAACACGTCGCCGCGCCAGGCACGGACGAGCGAACCGTTGCGGAAAAGCCGCACGTCGCGCGCACCGGCTCCGGGCGACTCCTCGACCTCGATGCGCACCCTGATGTCGCGCTCGGTCACGGGTGTTGCCGCCGACCACGGATCGGGCAGCGACAGCCTCAGGTGGGGTTGGCGGCGGTCTTTCCGCGCGATGTCGTGGGGCGCGCGTGGTCGTTTGCCGGAGATGATGTCGGCGAGCAGGCCCGGCTTGAAAAACTCGCTGAAGAAAATCTCCGCCGGGGCGATGTCGGCCAGCCGCTCGGTGAAGCGCCACGAGATCATACGCCAGGCGGCGGGCGAGCCGTCGAACAACCCATCGGGCGTGAAGACGAGCCAGTCCTGTTTGTTGAGGGCGACCATCCGCGCCAGCGCATCCCCGGTCCACGCGTCCCAAAGCTGGATGCCGTACTTGCGTCCGTAGCCGGCAAGGATTTTACCGTCGTCGCTGAAGGCGACCGAATCCGGAGTTTGGCTGGTCAACGTGCGCAGCTCGCGGCCCGTAGCGACCTCCCACAGCCCGACCCTGTTCGGGCTCGCGCACGCAAGCAGTTTGCCGTCGTCCGTGAAGCCCAGCGCGGTGATGCCTTCGGGCCGGCCCTTGAGGGTGCGCAGCTCACGCCCCGAGGCCGTGTCCCACACTCGCACCGACCCGTCGGCGCTCCCGCCCGCCGCCAGCACGCCGTCGCGGCTGAAGGCGACCGCCGTCACCTTCTGCGCATGCCCCTTCAGCCGCCGCAACTCGCGCCCGGAGGTGACATCCCACAGCCTGACGACGCTGCCGTCCTTGAGTGCGAATACTTTCCCGTCGTAGTTGAAGGCCCCGGCGTCCGACAACTCGGGGCGCCATTTGAGCCTTGACCATTCGCGGTTCGTCTCGGCGTTCACCAACTTGATAACGTCCGGCTTCTCGGCCACCGCAACCGTCTTCCCGTCACCGCTGACCGCAATCACGAAGCTTTCGGCGACGTTGAGGAGGCTAGCCAGGAAGAAATTGCCCGAACTCCCGAGCCTGCGCATCACCAGCCGATTGCCCGGGGTATCGGCTAGGCGCTGATAACCCGCGAACACACCCAACTCCCGCTCGGTGGCCGAACCCCACGGCAGGGCCCTTGTGTCGGGCTGCCCTTCGCCGACGAACTCGAACGAAGGGCTCAGGACGTTGGAGTAACCGGACAGGGCGGGGAGCTTCCGGCGCGCGGCGACGTCCCACATCTCGACGACGTTCCCGAAGTTGCCGCCACTCGCCAAGACGGAGCCGTCGCCGATGAAGACGAGCGACCTGGACATGGGTTGACTGACGAATGTTCCCGCGGCCCGCCCCGAGGCCACGTCCCAGAGGGCCACGACTTCACCGTCCCCCGCTTCGGGGCCTCCGACCTGGATGGTGTCGCCGTCTATCCTGCGTGCCCAGTGCAGCCCGGCAGCCAGCGTCCCGCCGTCCGGGCTGAAGGCGACACAGTTGACCATGCGGGGCGCTTCGAGCGTGCGCAGCAGTCGCCCGCCCGACGCGTCCCACAGGCGGGCCGTGTTGTCGGCGCCGCCGCTGGCTAAAAGCCGGCCGTCGGGGCTGAAGGCGACGGCGTTAACCGCGCGTCCGTGCCCGCGCAGCGCGCCGACTTGACGCCCCGTGGCGGCGTCCCAGAGCTTAATTGCGCGGTCTTCGCCGCCGCTAGCCAGGATTCGCCCGTCGCGGCTAAAGGCGACGGCGTTGACGTTGCCGGAGTGTCCGGCTAACGTCCGCAGTTCCGTGCCCGCGCCGACGCTCCAAAGCTTGATTTTGTCGTCTTCACCCCCGCTCGCCAGCACGGAGCCGTCGTTGTTAAAGGCGACCGTCCTGACGCCTTTCGTGTGACCGACCAGGGTCGCCACCTCCCGCCCCGTGGCTACGTCCCATAATTTAATCGTGCCGTCATCGCTCGCGCTCGCCAGCTTCTCGCCGCCGAAGGCCACGGCGTTAACGAAACTCGTATGACCGGACAGCACGCGCAACTGGCGTCCGCGCGCGACCTCCCAGAGGATGACCGTGCGGTCCAGACTGCCGGTCGCCAGCGTCAGACCGTCGGGACTGAGGGCGACGGCCAGGACGACGCCGGAGTGGCCCGTCTGGATGGCGACCTCCGGCCTTTGCGCGGGCGAGGGCGTGGAGGCGAACAGCAGCGCGAGCGTTAAGGCCAGCGGGTACGAAAGGCGAGACTTCATTTCAAAACTCCTTCGCCGAACGGCGTCACCCGCGGGGCGAACGCCGCCCCGCGGTCGCGCCGTGTTACCGCGCGCCGTAGCGCAGTCTGACGGCCAACAGGAGCGGCACGCCGGGCTTCGCGGCGACGTGGTAGACGGTCTGCGGCAGCGGCTCGTTCTGCGTCAAGTGTCTCGGCCGTTCGCCGCCGGCCTCCTTTTCCTCCGGGGTCCAGGCTGTACCATGCCCGCCGACCTGTTCGAGCCGTGCGACGCGGGCGCCCCACTTCTGCTCCCACTCTTCGGCTTGCCCCGGCCTGAGTTTCAACGCCTCCCGCCCCGCGGCGAAGTCGAGCGGCCGGGCGGAGATGATGATGGTGAGGACTTCGCCGACCTGGCCCGCGCCCAGCGAGCGCATCGTCCAGTAAGGCGGCGTGTCGTCCTGCGCGGGAATCTCGACGACGCGCCCGGCTTCGACTCTGTTGTCGCCGCTCCGGGTGCGCGCCGTCGGGAAGATGAGGTAGGCGTCGCCGTACCGGCCCCCTGCATACTCCTCGCGGTCTATGACGTAGAGGTAGCCCGCGACGGGCGACTCGACGCTGACGCGAACCATGTCTCCTTCACCGAGCGGCGTCTCGGCCTCGATGCGCTCCGGCGTGAACTCCGAGGGTTTCGCAGACCCCGGCCCGTGGACGAGCATCCGCGCCCGGTCGCCCTCGACCGAGCGCCGGAGCCGCCAGAACGTCAGCCCCACTACGGACGACTCCTCAAGCGGCGCCCCCTCCGCCGCCTTCTCGCGCGCGGCGTCTTTACCCGCGGCCCGCGGGCCGACGCTCTTAGGAAGCGGGGGCGTGACACGCTTGTACTCCACCTCCCTCCGGCCCCTCTTCTTCGACGACGGCGGGCGGGGCCCGATAAGCTTCTCGTTGATTAACTCTCGCACGCTCTCCGGCTCTTCGTACTCTGGTTGCCGCCCAAGCTGTCCGCCACCTTTATCCTGTGCGGGGGCCTGCGCGATCAGCAACACGAGCAGGCAGAGGCCGGCCGGCCGGCCCGAGATTTTTAGTCTTGATTGGCGTCGCACGAGGTTTGCGCTCCCTTCATGTGAGCCGCGCGCGGCCCGCGTCGCGGCCTGCCGGACGGCTCAGCGATGCTCTAGTGTAATCAGGTGGGAGAGGGGGGCAGGCGGGCCGGTGAGCGTCTGTCTTCTCTCGTCGGACGGGTCGGCCGAGGCCCGCGCGGGATTTTTTGATATGAAGTCCCGCACGGTCTTTACCTGGCGCGGGTCGTCAATCCGGCCCAGCGTCTTCTGGTTAATCACGCCCTTGATTGCCTCCAACTCTTCGACGCTTTGCTCTGACCAGACAAGCCACAGCCTCTCCTCGCCCGCCGCCCCCCCGACGCGGAACCACTTCTCCGGGATCAGCGTCCTCTGCCCGGCGGCCAGCAGCGACGAGCCGCTGTTGTCTGTCGGCGTCGGGAACAGCATGAACCATTTCGGATCGCCGCCGGCCTCCGCGAGCGATTCGTTGAAGACGTAGAGGCGGCACGGCTGAGGGCTGATGACGTGAAGGCGGACCCGGTCGCCGCTCAGCAGCGACACGCCGCCGACGGCGACCGACGGGTCGTCGTAACGCCCGCCGCGGTACTTCTGCACCTCGATCCAGTAGGTGAGCGCGCGCGCCGGCGCCGGGGCGGGGGCCTTAACGTTTTCGCCGGCCCTGCCGTCTTCCCCCCGCGGAAGTCTCCGGACGAGTACGACGAAAAGGATGGCGAGCGAGAGAAGCGCGACGAGTGACCCGGCGACGAGTCTCAAGTTAGGCCGCGCCCGCCGCCCGACTTCTCCCCGCGCTTGTAACGAGAGAGCGCGTGCCAACGCCTCGCCGAAGTCATCCGCCCGCTGGTAGCGTTTGGACGGGTCGAACTCAAGGGCTTTCAGAACGACCGCCTGGGCGTCGGCGTTGAGCGAAGGGCGCAGGTCGCACGGGCGCACGCGCACGCCCCCCCGCTGCATCTCTAACAGTTGATAGGACGATTCGGGGTTAAAAGGCCGCCGCCCGGTGAGCATCTCGTAAGCGATCACGCCGAGCGCGTAGACATCACTGGCCGTCGTCAGATCCTCGGCCCGCAGTTGCTCCGGAGACATGTAGAGGACGGTACCGACGGGCACGTTCTCGCTGCTGCTCGAAGCGACCACAGAGTCTCTGATCTTGGCGACTCCGAAGTCGATGACTTTGACGGTGTCTTCGCTGTCGTCGCGCCGGAGCATGACGTTCTCGGGCTTGAGGTCGCGGTGGAGCACGCCCTTCGCGTGCGCGGCGCTGACGGCGCGCCCGACCTGCCTAAGGATGTGGGCCGCGCGCTCGAAGTCCATGCCGTCGCCCCTCAAGGCCGAGCGGAGGCTCTCCCCCTCCACGTACTCCATGACGATGAACTGCACGTCTTCGGGCGTCGCCCCGGCGCCGAGGATGTTGACTACATTCGGGTGGTTGAGCCGCGTTAGGGCTTCCATCTCGTGCCGGAATTTACGCACCGCCCTGCGGCTCTCCCGTGAAGTCTCAAGCAGCACCTTTACGACGACGGGCTTGCCGAGAAGTTCCGTATCATCGGCCAGGTAGACCGCGCCGACACCGCCCCGCCCCAGTTCGCCACGAATCAGGTAGCGCCCGGCCAGCACCGAGCCCGGCCGCAACAGGAGGCCGGCCTCCCGCAAGCTGTCGGGGGGCGGCGGGTTGCGTGCGGCCCCTTGCGGGTCGGCGTCGTACCTCTCGGTCGTCGCTAACCCAGGTTGTGCGTGGCGTCGGGCCAACTCACCCGGCGGGTCGTCTCCTTCTCGCCCGTGAGAATCGAGCAGGCGGGCGACCTCCGCGCGCAGCGAAGAATCGCCCGCGCAGGCTTCGTCGAGGAACTCCTCCTGCCGCCCCACTTCGCACGCGAGCGCCTCGCGGAAAAGCTCCTCGGCCCGATGCCCGCGTCCCTTGGTCATATCCGATTAATCAGATGCAAGTGAGTTGAGAGTGATGGCCCGCCATTCTGTTCGGGGTAGTGACGCCCGGTCGTGAGAAGAACCCCGCAGGCGCGCGGGGCCACGAGAAATTGTCGTCGCGGGCATTGTAATACCGGCCCGCGAGCGAGGCAATAGTTTCACCACGCGGCGGCTTTAGATGATAATGAAGGCGAAAGGACGGCGGGCAAGGGGGCGGCCGCGGACGGTCAGCCGTGAGGCGGGGCCGCCGACGGAACTCATGTCTTGCGCGTCCGAAGGGAAGGCCATGTTATGTTCGTCTCGCGCGCTCGGGGCGCACCGTCAACCTTTCTCACACTAGCCCTGCTGACTCTAGCCCTGCCACAAATCGTCGCGGCGGGGCGGCCGCACGCGCGGCGCGAGTCCGAGCGTCAAGCCCAGAAACGACAGCCGCCTGCGGGGGGAGTATCGTATCCCGCCGAGGTCAGGCGGTTGGAGGGGCAGGCCCGCGAGTTTATCCGGAACGGTAGGTATGAGGAGGCCGCGGATTCGGCGCGCCGGGCGGCGGAGATGGTCGTGCTGACAAAGGGGGCCGAGCACCCCGATCTCGTGCCGTCGTTAAACCTGCTGGCTCTCGTCGCCGAGAAGTTGAATCATTACGGGCCGGCCGAGGCGCTACTGCGACGGGCCCTGAAAACTCACGCCGCCGCGTTCGGTGAAGACGACCCGACCTACGCGCTGTTGTCGAACAACCTGGCCTGCGTACACAGCCACCTGGCCGCGCGGCCCGACGCCGAATCGTTGAGGTTGACTGAACGGGCGTCGGAAATCTTTAAGGGCCGGCTCGGCGTCGAACACCCGCTGTTCGCGGTCGCCCTCAACTCGCTCGCCTACTTTCATTACAAACTCGGTGAACTAGACCGCGCGGAGGCTCTCTACCGACAGGCGCACGAGATTTTTAAGAAGGCGCTCGGCGCCGGCGCCATCACCCCTCGGGGGGGACTCGGAAGTCCCTACGGGGTTGTCCTGTCGGGCGACGCCTACCCGGAGGCGACGCTGATGTGGGAGCCCGTGCGCGACATCGGGGGCGACTCCTTCGAGGCCAATTACACCGACGCGGCCTTGACGTTGAATAACCTCGGCGTGCTCTACAGGGCGCGACGCGACTACGCCCGCGCGGAGATGTCTTTCCGCGACGCATTAAAGATGCTTCGAGAGGCGAGGGGAGGCGATGATCCGCTCAACTCCCTTGCTCTCTCAAATCTGGCCGGGCTTTACCAGGAAGGCGGCGACTACTCGCGGGCCGAGGCACTTTATCAGGAGTCGCTAACGCTAATCGAAAAAAGGTTCGGGGGCCGGGCGGGGTTATTCGAGGACGCGTTGAACAAGCTGGCAGTCGCGCGCGCGGCGCAGGGCGACGCCGCCGGGGCGCTGCGACTCGCCGTCCGTTCACAGCAAATCAGCGAAAAGACCATCAAGGGGGTCGCCGAAACGGGCTGGGAAGACTCTATCCGCGTGTACATGCAGCAGGTCTCGGAGGCGACCGACTTCTTTCTCACGCTCCACCTGTTCTCCCTGCCGCACGACCGGGAAGCCCTGCGCCTCGCCCTCAATACGATTCTCCAACGGAAGGGGCGCGTCATAGACGCGATGTCGGGTCAGGCCGGCGCGCTGCGCCGAAGCCTCGAACCGCGCGACCACGCCCTGCTCGAAAGGTTGTTAGCCGTACGCGAACAACTCGCGCGGCTCGCACTCGGGGGCGGGCCTCCGTCCGATGTGGCGCGGACGGAGGCCGAGATGAAGAGGCTCAAAGTTGAAAACCAACGGCTGGAACAGGAGATTAATAAGCGCAGCGTAAAGCTTCGCGCGCAGGCGCAGGCGGGCACGCTGGAAGCCGTCCGGGAGTCCATCCCGCAGGGCGCGGCGCTGGTCGAGATCGTCTCGTACAGGAGGTTCGACGCGCGCGCCAGAACGCGCGGAGGGCTCCGCGGCCAACAGCGCTTCGCGGCTTACGTGTTGGAGCGAGACGGCGAACCGAGCTTCGTCGATCTCGGCGCGGCCGATCCCATCAACCGCGCGTGCGTGCGGCTCCGCGAGTCTCTCGCGGGCCCGCGGAGTGCGGACTTCCGTGAGTCGGCTCGCGCGCTCGACGAGTTGGTAATGCGCCCCGTCCGCAGACTGCTGGGCCGCGCGCAGACGCTGCTGATTTCCCCGGACGGCGCGCTGAATCTCATCCCATTCGCCGCGCTGGTTGACGAGAACAATCGCTACCTGCTTGAGACCCATTTGATCTCTTACCTGACGAGCGGGCGTGACCTGCTGCGGGTCGGCGTGCGTGCGCCGAGCAGAGCGCACCCCGTCGTCATCGCCGACCCCGCCTTCGACGCCGCACTCACTACCGACCGGCCGACCCCCTGTCAGGCGGTCGGCGCCGGCGGGAGACGGTCGGTCGATTTCAGAAAGTTCCTGTACGCCCCGCTGCCGAACACCGCCGCCGAGGCCAGCGCGATTCGAGAGGTCTTCGGCACGGCGCAGGTCTTGACGGGGGCCGGAGCCACCGAGTCGGCGGTGAAGCAGGTCGCCGCCCCATGGCTCCTTCATATCGCTACGCACGGCTTCTTTCTGTCAGCCCCGGCTGAGAGCCCGGACGAAGCCAAGCGCGGCTTCGTGCACGAGCGGCGGCGCGCGGCGCTCGAAGAGAACCCGCTCCTCCGCTCAGGCTTGGTGTTGGCGGGTGTCAAAAGCGGGCAGGGCGGCGGCGGCGAAGACGGGGTGCTCACGGCACTGGAGGTCGCCGGCCTCGACCTGTGGGGGACGAAGCTGGTGGTGCTCTCGGCCTGTGATACGGGACTGGGCGACGTGACGAACGGGGAGGGCGTCTACGGCTTGCGGCGCGCCCTCGTGTTGGCGGGCGCGGAGAGTCAGTTGATAAGTTTGTGGCGGGTTAGTGACACGGGAACGCTTGATTTAATGGCGCGGTATTATCACCTCCTGGGCGGTCGGGCGGGGCGTGCGGAGGCGTTGAGACAGGTGCAACTGGAGTTCCTGCGCCGACCCGCACGGGCGCACCCTTTCTACTGGGCGGGCTTCATCCTCGCGGGTGATTGGGGAACCGTGACAGTGAATTAGCTTAGACAGAGCAGGTCTTTCTGCCGACAAACAAATCTATCCTTCCGTTCTCACTTCGGTGCTGCCTCACACCCGAAGGCGCGGAGTGAGCTATGAGCAACGTCCGATAACATAGAGAACCCTTATGCGGGGCTTTGCGAGGTTATCGGCGGAGGGCGCGCGGGCGCGGACCGGGCGTATGCCGTCGTTAAGCCGAGAAGCTGTTTACTCACGAACTCGGTGGATGTTCGCCCCGTCGGGTGGGTTGGATGACACCGCAATCCGGTATCCGTCCGGATCGCGCAATCGGAAGACGCGCTTTCCGGGAAAGATTTCGACCGGCTCGGTGTCCAATACCGCGCCTGCACTCCGCGCCTGCTCTGCGAGCGTGTCGATATCCTGCTCGGTGGTTATCTGCAGTGAGAACCCTTCGCCTTTTGAGCGATTTAGTCCCTTGGATCCGTCATCTCGCGTCAACAGGATTTGAACGTTGCCGGCCTCAAGCGAGACGGCAAATGGAGTGTCGCCGCGGGCGTATCGGTGCTTTATTTGGAACCCCAAAACGTCGCAGTACCATTGCACGCTCGATTCGAGATTCGCCACTGTTAAAGATACCTCGAGGCTTTTCGCAGCCAACCTGCTCTTCATTTGATTATCCATTTAGTCTCCCAGAAGGTGGGATGCCGAGGAAACGTTTGCGAGGCGGTTGAAGTCTGGCCTGACAAAAGATTCACCCGCGCGTTTCACGAGTTAATTAGGCGCGCGCTGCGCCGGACCTTCGGCGCCGTGACGAGCACCACGGCTACAATCCAAAACGGCACGAGAATCCATCGCGCCCACGAAGCGTCGGCCGCCGAGAAACCGACACCCGTCACGGCGGTCAGCCAGACGGCCAGGCATAGCGGGCATTTCGGCAGGAACACCAACAGGGCCCCTGGCAGGATCGAGGCCGCGGCCCCGAGGAATCGTCGGGCGGGCCGGCGCCATAACGTCGGCCCGCCCGTGCAGCATCGCCCCGTCACCGCGCGCCTTCCTTCCGGCCGCAGCACCCGCCCGAGTCGTACGGTCTCTCGTACTCGTCGCGGCGGTGAATCCACGGGCCCGTCTCGTTGCGCCCCTTGGGCGCGCGGTCAAGCCACTGGTACACGCCCCAGAGGCCGTCCACCCCTCGCGCATAGGTGGAGTAGGCGTGGTAGACGACGCCGTCCTCGACCACGAACGCGCTCATGCCCTCCCTTTCGCGCGTGTACGTGGCCACGTCGGTTCCGGCCATGGCCGCGAACTTAGCAGGACCCGAGTCCGGCGTTCCGGCCTTCCCGACGTTCATCACGGGGTCGTCCCGCCGGAAGTTGTATTCGGCCCCCTCGCGCTGTTGCTCCTCGGTGAAAGAGGCGTTGAAGTCGAAGTTGAAGTCGCTGCCGAACGAGGACGCCCAAGGGAATGTCCAGCCCATCCGCCGCTTGTACGCCTGCAGCTTGGCGAGGGGCGCGCGCGACACCGCCCAGAGCATCACGTCGTGGTTGGACAGGTGCACGGCGAACCCGTCGAAGCCGTCCGCGATCGACGAGCAGGACGGGCAGCCGGCGGCGAAGTCGGGCCCGAACATGAAGTGGTAGACGAGGAGCTGCGAGCGCCCTCGGAAGAGGTCTGCCAGCGAGGCGCTGCCCTCGTCAGTTTCGAATCGATACTCCTTGTCGATCCCGACCCACGGCAGCTCCTGCCGCCGCCGCGCCAGCTCGTCGCCGCGCCGCGTGAATTCCTTCTCCGCCCGGAGCAGTTCGATCCTCGCTGCGAGCCACTCCTCACGTGTCCCGGTCTTGTGTGTCGTCATCGCTCTTGTATCCTTCCTTCGTGCGTCCCCTCGTTTCCTACCACCCCGGTTCGATTGGCGTCCTCCTGCGCGGTCGCCGATTCACACTTCCGTCGGGCGCTTCTTCGTTTGCGCCTCGGCGACGTGGGCGCCGGTAGCCCGTGCTTCGGCGTCTTCTTTGACGCGCAGCAGGTGGCTCGCCCACAGCTCTTCGAAGCGCCCTACCCAGCGCTCATAGATCTGCCGGATCGGCACGACGTTCAACGAGTTGATCCGCTGCCGACCTTCTTCACGTGTGTGAATCAGACCGGCCTCACGGAGCACGTCAATATGTTTCATCACCCCGAAGCGGCTTAGGTGCGGGAAAGCGTCGACGATCTCGGTCGTCGTGCGGGGGCCCTGCCGCAGGAGGTCGAGAATCGACCGCCTCGTGCTGTCGGATAGAGCCTTCCACACGCTGTCGAGCTCTTCGTCGGGCACGTCAGCTCCGCCCCCCGTCCGCACGCGCGGGGTAATCCTCGGCGACCATGTCCAGCATGTGTTTCCAGCCGGTGGTAATACCCTGGCGGTGCGACGGGTCAATGATGCCGATGGCGCGGTGACGGAAGTCCACATGGGTTCCTCCCGGCCGCTGCTCGAGTTTCACTTCGATGTGGTTGAGCACCGGGTACGACATGAAGAGCGGCCCGCTCAATTCCAGCAGCACGGGCGGCTTGATTACCTGTAAGTGTCCCCACAGGTGACCGATGCCGTTGCCTCGGTCGCGCAACCACCGGCCGCCCGGCCATTGCTCCAACGTCATCTGCAACGATTCACCCTGCGGGTTGGTAAAGCCTTCACCGAGCCGATGCAGCACGCTGCGGAAGACGTCCCCGATGTCCGCCCTGATATCAATGCTCTGAGTCGTATCCAGCGTTAAATCGTCAATGGTCATGAGTACGTCCCCTCTTTTTTACGTGGCCTTATAGTAACGTGACTTTTTACTCACGTCAAGAGGAAATCTGCAGATGCCCGTGAGGAGGCTACATCTACTTAGTAGACGTGTGCGGCGCGTCCTTCACTTTGAAGGTCATCGAGGCGGTCGGCGTGGGCAGGTGAGCTGAGTCGGAAGAGGCCGCCTATGTCACTTGGGGGCGTAACTACGACCTCAGGCTCGGTGGCAGGGGAGCAAATCGGAGGCGAGGGCGTTGTCGGCGATCTCCCGCCTCCGTGATATGGTTAGAAGGGATTACAGATTTGTTAAGAGGAGTTCAATAAATAAGCTATGTTTATAAAAATTCAGATGAAATATTAGACATAATTAGTCTTATAGGACGCAGGACGTGTGACCCCATGGCTTACCCACAGTAGTAGCGGCCTATAAGGGCAGGTAGTGTTGGCCGTCCAAGACGTGATTAATCTTATCGGGCGTTGGTAGACGCGGAGTCGTGCTCGCACTTACAAATGGTCGAGCCCGGCGCCCGCTCCATGCGGGATGGTAGAAGGCTATTGTCGTGCCCCCGCCTGTTTTAATAATTCGACGATGTCAGTGTGGGCATGATCCCTGGCAAGTTTCATCGCCGTGATGGGGGATGAGGGCGTCCTCCCGTCGTCTAGTTGAACCTCCATATTCGGGTCCGCGCCGCCGGTTAATAAGAGCTGGGCTACCTCACAACGTCCGCGTTCGGCCGCGACCATAAGCGGCGTGTGACCATAAAGATTCGGGACGTTCACGTCGGCGCCGCGCTCCAAGAGCAGCCGGACGATTTCAGTCTGCCCTTCACTCACGGCATGATGCAAGAGGGTTGAGTCTTCACTATCGCTCTCATTCACGTCAACGCCTTCGTCGAGCAGGCGCTGCAACGACCCGCTATCATTTTTTCGTAGAGCTTGCCAAATTGCGGCCGCCTTACTCGCATACCTCTCATAGTCATCGAGCCCTTCTTCCGGCTGCTGGTGCTCTGGCCCCGCCGCCCTCTCGTATTTCCCCGCGGGGGCGTTCACCTGGAGTGGGCTGAAAGGCGTGTAGAAGGATGCGCCATCTCTTCCTGCGTCGGCGACCTCCTTCTGCCCTGACGCCTGCTCGGGTCGCTCTCCTTGCTCGTCCTTTTGCTCCTTACTCATGTCTGTCTGACTCCCGCGGATACTCGCGCTAAATCCGCATGCCCTTATTGCCATAGCACGGGTCGAGCGACGCGGCCCCCGTGGAACCCTGCGGTTCGACGCCTCCCTCACCTTCCGCCGAACCGGATGAGTCATCCATGAGGGCAGGGTTAGACATTGTCCCCCGCACAAACGTGGCGGTCGTCTGCTGCCCGACCGTCTGCCGCGCCTGCTGCTGCCGGCTGAGGTTCTGGGCGTAGGTGTGGTTGATGACCGACTGGTAATCCAGCCCGCGCGCCGCCTGCGGGTTCCACGTCTGGTAGACCCCAATGTCGGAGAGCATGAGCCCGGCCGGGTCCACCTTGTTCACGGGGTCGCTGTTGCAGTAGGCGTAGCGGTTGAACGTCTGCGGGCTCGCCAACTCCATGCTCCCGCCGTAGGGGTCTGCCGCCGCCCACCGCGCAGACACGGAGTCGTACTCCCGCCCTTACTTCCGTACTGTTGCTGTCGAGTGAGGGTAGTAATGCAGGTCGGCGGCGGAAGGTCTTAGGGAAAATCTATAGCGCCTTCGACCTTCGTAGGCCATTCAGGCTCCGACAGCGCCGGCACCAATTTATAGGCGCGATGAAGTTTCGCAATTAACGTAGTCGTTTCTAAATTCTATGCTGACGTTCATTGAATGTACGAGCTTAGAATTTTGCTGACCATACGAATAGCTGTTCACATTAATCACGACATAAAATCCTTCAACCTTGACGACGCGCTCGCCGTAGATTGGAAAGTAATTCTCAAGGAATCGCTTCGGCTGTTCCCTGGGGTATAAATAACCGATCAAATCGCCCTTCGGGAAATAATGTTTGCCCGGGCCCGGCTGCGCAGCGAGCAGCAGGTTGTCACCGAGGTCTTCTTCGCCGGCGCCGTTCTTCACCTGACTCAGATGAACGGTCCAGTATTCCAACTCGTAATACTCCCGGCCGGCAGGGTGATGACGAAGCGATAGTTTAAACTGACGCCGCCCTTCCGAGTCTGGTATTACCGCCGCGAACGTAGGCTGCTCGGCCCCCACCGTCACGGTTAAGGTTTGTTCCTTTATGCGTCCATCGCCTCTCTTCCAGCTTTCGGCGCAAATCACTGCGGGCCGCCGCTGCGCCGCATAAGGGGAGGGTAAGAATACAAGCAATGTCAGCAAAGACGCCGGGGACAGCCCCCTCTTCAGGTACGGCATGAGCGACCGCATCTTCCCCCTCCTCTAATGCAGGCTGCAGTGCTTCTGAATTATTTCGTTGATGCGAAACGAACCATCGCGCTGGGGGTCCTTTGAGCCCGGCGGCGCGAACTCAGCATCACTTCGACCATTCCCCCTGTGTACCACCCCCTCATGAATCATAGCCCAAGCCTTCTCTTCCCGGCTATAACCAAAGAATCTTTTTGGGAGGTAAATATCTCCCGGCTCCTGAGCCTGCGGGTCCGTGACCGTCACCCCCCCGACGGTAGAGTGATTCTTAAAGTATTGGGACACCGTGACTCTGGAGCCGTTGGCGTCCGGGACCTGCCTCGTGGCTTTCTCCCCGGAAAAGACATTCTGGGGGGTCGCTTGCGGAGCAATATTGCCGGAACTGTCAACCACTGCCACACCTCCGCTGGTTCTCAAATCTCTGAGCGCGCTGGTCACGAAAGGACCGAAATTACTTATCAGAGCTGCCCTACATCCGTCCGGGTTCAAAGCGTCGGGTGCAGTCACCATGGCGAAGGCGTCAGTAATTGCTTGGTCAACCATTGCCTGCTCGGAAGAGGTAAACTGGGGGAAGGCTTGATTGATCAGGTTCAGTTCCTGTTGGGGGGATGTCTGCTGCGTTTGCACGCCCTCCAGAATCCAGTTGTGTTCGGCTGCGTAAGCCTCGTTCATACCCCTCATCCATGCGGCGTCGCTCGCGCCCTGGAGCGTGTGCGCGAACCCGGCGTCGCCGCTCTGCGCCACCCCGATGTCGGAGAGCATCAGCCCCGTGGGGTCCACCTTGTTGACGGGGTCGTTGTTGACGTACGAGTAGCGGTTGAGCGTCTGCGGGCTCGTCAACTCCATGCTCCCCGAGTAGGGGTCCGGCGCCGCCCACCGCGCGGACAGCGAGTCGTACTCGCGCCACAAGGTGTGGCTCTCCCCCGTGGAGTCGCCCGCCTCCATCCCGGCGTAACGACGCCGCCCGAAGCTCAAGCGGCATGTGTTGTCGTAGGTTATTCCTGATTAAGGATACATCGTTACGTCCCACCGTTTTAATCTGATTTCTTGGGGTGCGGGGTGCTCCGGAGTACAGGGAACAAAGTACCAGATGTGTGCATCCTCGCCGTACGCCCAGATAGTTGCGTAGGGACCGAGCCCGTAGCCATGAGGAAGATGAATTATTTCCCTGACGAAGCTAATCACCAACCTGAGTGTGGAAATGTTTTCAGTGCGTTCGGGGAAAGAGACACGTCCATTTTCATCCGTTCTTAATATTTCTTCGTGTCCCTCAGAACCACTGGCACGATATTCCCATTGTTGTTTTACTATAATCCTGCCGGCGGGAAGGCCGGCCTCGTCATACACGCGCACCTGAGCTGCTGGGGCCACGGTCTTCTTCATAGGAAGAAGCAGGACCGCCATCGCAGCGAATCCGCCCAGTATTAAAACAAGTAAGCGCTTGTATCTCATACCTGATACACACATTTCACCATGCGGCTGTGCGCCTCGTTCCCTACCTTGCCCCGGATGTTATTTGGGCCGCGTGATCGCCTTTTGATACTGCTCCTCTCGAACTATTCGATGATATTGAGAGCGTATGTCGGCAACCATGGCCGCCATCTGAGCCGCTGTCGGTGGGCCACTCTCTGACCTACCGTGAATCTCTGCGAACAAAATATCTGTTGGACTTCCAGTAAAGAAATAAACCCCCCATGGACCATGCGCCGGCGAATGTCCGTCCATTATAGTGTGGATCGCCCTCCCGAATGAGAAGTGTGCCTCATACCATTTCGACATGGCATAATCTCTTGACTGCGTTTCCTCCCTATACTCTTTTACATGTTTTTGGGCATCGGCAATTTGGTCCTCAATAAACTTCGTAGCGGCCTCTTGAGCCATTTTGGTGGCTCTCTCGGCCCCATACAAATTTACCCAAGGGCCTGGCACCATCGCGTGCTTATACGCTTCTGCCGGTTCGAGGGTAGTGGGGATAACGCCCATGAAAAGATCAACGTCTCTACTTCCCCTCTGCACAGCCCTTTTCTCTTCAGAAGTTAATCCGGGCAGGGCCTCGTCAATAATTTGGTCGTGTGTTGAGGGGGGCCAGAAGGCTCCGGCTAACGGGGCAACCCCTGCGGCCGCTATCCTTCTGACGAAGGCAGCGTTATTGCGCTGAGTCGAAGTCTGCCGCGCCTGCTGCTGCCGACTGTGGTTCTGGGCGTAGGTGTGGTTGATGACCGACTGGTAATCCAGCCCGCGCGCCGCCTGCGGGTTCCACGTCTGGTAGACCCCGATGTCGGAGAGCATCAGCCCGGCCGGGTCCACCTTGTTCACGGGGTCGCTGTTGCAGTAGGCGTAGCGGTTGAAGGTCTGCGGGCTCGCCAACTCCATGCTCCCGCCGTAGGGGTCCGGCGCCGCCCACCGCGCGGACAGCGAGTCGTACTCGCGCCACAAGGTGTGGCTCTCCCCCGTGGAGTCGCCCGCCTCCATCCCGGCGTACTTCTGCCGCGGCGCGGGCGGCTGCCCGTAGCCCGCCACCCCGGCGCGCGCCCCGACCGTGCCCGGCACCTCCTCGCCGAACGGCAGGTAGTCCTGCCGCGCCGCCACCAGTTGGCCGTTGACGGGGGCCCCGTGCATCGTCACCCGCGTCGAGCCCTGGTGGTCGCCCATCACGTACTGCGTGCCGCCGCCGGACGCGCCCACGCCGTACTCGGCCACCAGGTCGCCCGCCGCGTCGTAGACCATCACGGCAGTCACCTGCCCGCCCGACGCCGAGGCCACCCTCTGCCCAGCCCCGTCGTAGATGCTCTGCACCGCCCCCGTGTCGTCGAGGTTCGACGACCGCCGCTGCCGGTTGTTGGCGTCGTACTGTATCTTCCGCTGCCGGAACCGCGAGTCCTGCGTCACGTTGCCCGCGTCGTCGTAGACCAGCCCGGCGCCGAGGCGGTTCGTCGTGGCGCTGTAAGCGCCGTCCTCGACCCACGACTGCGCCACCGCGTTGTTCTGGTTGCGCGCGGCCTTCTGGTAGCGGTTGCCGTAAACGTCGTAGTCGTAAGAGAGCAGGTAGGAGCGGTTCTGTAGCGCGTCGCCGTAGTACTCGCCCGCCGACGCCAGCCTCCCCAAGCTATCGTAGGAGAAGCGCTGCTGCCAGAGCCTCTGCGCGCCGACCGTGCCCTCTATGCGCGCGATCTGCCCGTTGTTCTTCGACCCGTCCACCGCCCCCGTCGCCATGTCCACCGCCCCGTACCTGTACTCGTACTTCTGGAGGACGCTCGCCCCCTGCGTCAGGCTGACGGACGAGAGCTGGAGGGTTGCGTCGGTGTAGGCCATCGTGTAGACCGCGCCGTTGCCCAGCGTCATCGACTCCAGCCCGCCGAACGGCTTGTAGGTCATCGCGGAGGCGTAGGCCGTCGCGCCGCCGCCGACGGTCAGCAGACGCCCCGCGTCGTCGTAGCCGTAGCTGACCTTCCTGCCCGAAGGGTATCTCTCGGAGACGAGGCCGCCACCCAGGTTGTACTCGTAGCGCAGCTCGTATGCGACGGCCCCGACGACCTGCCGCTGCCTCCGCGTCCTGCCCATCAGGTCGTAGTCGTAGAGCTGCTGCGTCTGCGGCGCCTCGGAGGTCTGGGCCGTCGTCAACTCCGTCAGCCGCCCCTTGTTGTGGAAGGCGACGGCCTGCTCGCCCGCGGCCGGCGCGTCCGTGCGCGCCTGGTCGTACCTGCTCGTGACCGCCGGGGTGCCGTCGGAGTAAGTCAGGCGGTAGGTGCGCCCCGCCCGGTCGTAGTAGAAGTTGGTGACGACGTGGCGCGCGTCCTCGGCCGTCGTGAGCAGCCCCCTGTAACTGACGAGGTTCCCGCCCTCGTCCGTCAGCGTCTCGTCGTAGGCGAGGCGGCGCGACCACGCCGGGTTGGCCGTCAGCGGGTCGGCGGCGCTAATGGTGCCCGCCTGCTCGGCCTGCTTCTCGTGGGTGAGCCTTGAGAGGGCGTCGTACTTGAAGTAGCGGTGCTGCGTGTAGCTGGCGGCGCTCTCGGGGGCGGCCCCCGCCTGCGCGAGCCCCTGGCTGATGCGCACGACGTTGCCCAGCGTGTCGTACTCGTAGAAGCTCGGCTGCGTGGGGGCGTCCTTATCGCCCGCGTCGAGGTCGCCGTTCGCGTCCGGCTCGTCCACACGGATGACGTGCCCCTGCGCGTCCGTCTTCTGCCGCCTCTTCTTCCCCGCCTGATCCGTCACGGTCGTGTAGACGCCCGCGTACTCGGTCGTCAGGAAAGTTCCGTCCGGCTGCGTCACCTTCCTTGCGCGCCCGAGCGCGTCGTAGTCGGTCGCCGTCCAGAACGCGGGCTGGACGGTCGTCGCCCAGTAGGCTGCCTGACTCGGGTCCCCCGTGCCGGCCACCGTCGTGCGGACGGGGTTGGAGGTCTGACTCACGCGCCCCATCCGGTCATAGCGCGTCTCGGTGACGACGTAGTTCGACCCCAGCTCCCGCGCGAACGAGCGGGTCGCGCGCCCCAGCCTGTCGTAGAACTGGTAGGCGTGCGTGCTCCTCGCCGCGTCGAGCTGCGACTCGGTGTGGACGTAGACGTTGCCCGGGACATCGTTGTAGAAGGTCTTGGTCCAACTGCCGTCGGGCCGCGTCACCCGCCGCGGCCGGTTCAGAGGGTCGCGGTGTGTCGGGTCGATGTCATAGCTGAAGGTCGTCGCCTGCCCGTTGGCGTCCGTCATCGACAGCACCAGGCCGGTCGCCGCCTCGTAAGTGGTCGAGGAGGTGAAGGGCGCGCTCGACCCGTGCTGGCCCGTCGGGTCTGGGGCGATGGAGGTCGTGCCCGTCAGGTAGGCGTGCCTGTAGGCCGCCGAGTAGTCCTTCCTCGTCGAGGCATTACCCTCTACGAAGGGCGCCGCCGCCCGCTCGTCCCAGAAGTAGACGGGGTTGCCGTACTGGTCGAACCGCGCGTGCGTCTCAAGGCACACGCCCGCAGGGCACTCCTGCCCCTGCGCGACCGAGGCCGCGGCGTCGACGTAGCGGCGGACGGTCGTCGGGTTGGCGCGCGCCTGCGTCGCCGGCTCCGCGTAGGCCGGGTCGGCGCCGAGGTCGCCGTAGGCGATGAGCGGGAAGTCGGCCTCGTCGTAGAACGTCTCGGTCTTACTCACCGGCTGCCCGGCGGCGTCCAGCAGCGTGACCGAGGAGACCAGCCCGAGGATGTAACGGTCGCGGTAGGTCTGGCCGTTCAGGTACTCCGTCACCGAGGTGCTCGCCGCCGGGAACGCGTAGGCGTCCGAGAGAGTCCTGGCGGTCGTCGCGTCCGCCCGGGCCGTCGTCTGATTTACCGACGCGAAGCCCGACTCGGTCATCACCGTCCTGTCTATACCCGTCGTGAACTCGTAGGTCGTGTCGTACTCATAGGTCACCCTCTTCGCCAGCGCGTCGCCCGCGTCCAGAATCAGCGACAGGGACTTGACGGGGCGCGGGTTGCGGTACGCCTTGTAAGTTATGGTGCGGGACGGGCTGGTCGGCGTGACGTGCTGGTAAGTCGCCTCCGCCTGCGCCCACTCGGTCAGTGTGCGCCGCAGCATGACGCCCCCTAAATCCGGGTCTTTGTCGTAGACCCTCTCCTCCTCGACCACGCCGTTGCGCGCGTCCTCGTAGCCGAAGCTGCCTCCGGGCGCGTTGTGCTTGTACGTGTCTGAGCGCGTCCCGTCGGGCGCCGTCACCTTCACCAGGTAAGCGAGTGTGTACGGCACGACCGACGGCTCGTACCGCCACTGCGACTCGTCGGCCCCGCCCGTCCCGTTCGGGCTCACCCAGCGTGATTTGACCCCGCGGCTCGCCTGGTCGTAGGGGCCGGAGACCCTCCCCATGGCGGGCACGGCGTCGTACTGGCAGCGCTCGTAGGCGCCCGTCGGGTAGACGATCCTGTCTATCTCACCGTAAACATTATAGGTGAACTTGTAGCTGACGACGTTGTCGGCCGTGGAGTTGGGCAACACGACCTCGGCCAGCACTACCGGGTTGAAGGGCTGTGCCTGCACCTGGCCTCGCCCGACGACGTAGGTCATGCTGTCGCTATCCTCGGACGGGCCGGAGGAGAAGAATAGTGTGGGCACGCCGGCGCCGACCGGCTGCGGGAAGTTACTCCCCCCCTGGCTGGTGGGCTGCTGGCCGGGCGTGGGCAGGTAGTGGCTCGACAGCGTCCGGAGCGAAGGCGTCTGCCCCTGCGCGTCGGGCGTCAACACTTGGGAGAGGTACTTCCACTTGAAGACGTAAGGGGCGGCGAATCCCGGCGGCTGGTAGGCGTAGTCGCCGGCCTGCGGGTTGGCCGGCAGCGGAACGGGTATGTTACCGCGCAGGTCGTGGCCCAGGCTGTCGGACCAGTTCCGGGTCGCGCGGTCGTAGGTGAGGGCGTTGCCGTTGCGGTCGATGAGCCTGACGACGGCGTCGTCGCCCATCTCGTACCTCGCCCCGTCGGGCATGTACAGGACGGCCGCGTCGGCGTCGTAGCGCAGACGCGAGCCGTCGACGGCGTAGTAGACGCCCGACTTCTCGACCACCCCCGCGTCAGCGTAGACGGCGTCGGCCCTCCGCAGCTCGTGCGACGAGCCGTCGGCCAAGTGGATGAAGACGCGGGCCACCCTGTAGGTGTACGGGCCGACTGAACTGTGGTAGGGCTTGCCGTCGTACCAGTAGACGTCGTCCTGTCGCGGCCACTCCACCCGGGGCACGTCCAGGCTGGTGGTCCACCCGGAGGCCGAGTGCTCGGCGTAGATGGCCTCGGCGACGGGTCGCGTGATCGTGTAGATGCCGGAGTTCTCCCTGACCGATCTGATGTAGCCGACGCGCCACACCTTGGAGGAGTAGTAGAGAGTGACGGGCAGGCCCGTAGCGCCGCGCCCCGGGTAGGAGGCGAGCGATATCTGGACGGTGTTGTCGAGCCCGGAACTGACACTCCCCTGCGTGAACTGTACGTCCTGCCCGTGGGCAGAGTAGGACAGGGACAGGCAGACGCAGACGGCGGCCAACAGCCGCGCCGCGAGCAGGCGCCGGCGACCATTGAGTACTGCTCGCAGGACTAAAGAGGTGCCAGGGTCGGTCATGTTGTGGCCTGCCTGTGTCATAGCACGGTCTCCTGACCGGGTGCGTCTCTTGGGCTGTGGGATCGTCAGCCTATGTAGTAGGCGCCAAAAGACGAACTTCATTGTCATCTGACTTTCTCACGAACGTTCTGGAGGTGCGCTGCCTTGACCGGCAGCCCTGCGCCCAGCGTCGCGTCGTCCGGCAGTACCGCCATCCCCAGCGCCGAGAGCGCCGTGTTGAGGTTCGCGCGCAGCTCGGTGAAGTGCGCCGCCAACACCCTCCCGCCCGACTGCGGCGCCGGGTCGGCCTTCCACATGGCGCCGCCCACTTCGGCGAGGGTTCGCACGGCGTCCACCGCCCGGCGCATCTCCGTCAGGTCGGCGGCGCGCACCCTGCTCGGGGGGCGCCCCTGCGGGTCTGCTTTGCCTATCAGCGGGTCGTCGCCCGTGTAGACGGCCGTCGTCGCCACGTCGGGCTCGCCGTAGGCGGAGGCGACCCCTTCGGAGGAGACGGCGCGCACGCGGTAGAGGTATGCCGTCCACGGCGCGGCCGACGAGTCAGTGCATGGGCTCGCGGGACAGGAGAAGCTGTAGGGGCTGGGGTCGTGTACGCTCAGCTTCCGCTCCACCTCGTAGTGGTTCGCCGTGCTGCCTGACGCCGCCCACGAGAGCGAGACGCTATTGCCGCCGGCCGCGGTCGCCCGAAGACCGGTCGGCGCGGGGTTCGCCTCCTCGATGCAGGCGACAGCCACGTTTGAGTAGTCGGAGTCGCCCAGCGCGTTGGTCGCCCTGACCCGGTAGGAGTCGCCGCAGGCCCCGTCGATGGAATAGCCGGTGCTGTTGGCGGCTAAGAGTGTCACCTGTGACCAGCTCCCGCCGCTAAACTTTTCGATCTTGAACCCGGTCTCGTCGGCGGAGTTGTCGTCCCAGGCCAGCGACCCCTTGAAAGGGCTCATATACCTGTTGCCGGGAATCCTCAGATTGCTGGGCGCGGCCGGCCCGCCGCTCGGCGCCTCGGTGGCGATGAGGCGGCCGCCCGCGTAGACGTACTCCTTCGCCAGCGGGAGCCCACCCTGCGTCTGCACGGCGGGCGCGACGAGCGGGCTCAGGCCGGCGGCGCGCCGCACCGGGTCGAAGCGCGTGGCGGCATAGGCCCCACACAGCAGCAGGCACGTGGCCAGCAGGGCTAATACCGCTTTAGCGCGTGGGCGGCGCCGCGGCGCGGCCAACACGTCACTACTCTTTTTCCTTTTAGTCTTCCTCGACATCTGCCACCCCGCTTACCACTCCCGGCTACCACACGGTCTGTCCTCTGTGTCGTCTCTTACGTCCGGCCGACCTGCTACTCGGCCGCGTGCGGAGCACGCCGCCCCTCGCTACTGGAGGCTCAGCAGCACGAGTATCTCGCCCGTCCCCTTCTCCAGCGGCTCCAGCGCCTTGCCGATGATGGTGCCCGGCGCGTGCATCTGCCGGCCGCCGATGACCACCGGCTCGGACTTCATCGCAACGCCTTCCACCCCGCTCGTCACCAGCAGGTCGCCGATCTTGATGGGCGCGCTCGAAGCGTCCACGCGCACCTTCACGCGCCCGGTCGTCGCCACCTTCACCTTCCCCTCGCCCGGCACCCCGAGGATTACCCCCGGCTCGGCCGAGACCACCCCCGCCACCTTCGTGTCGTACTCCGAAGCCGAGGCGAGGACGTGGTTCGTCCTCCCGGCGTCGAGCACCACGACCGTGCCGGCCGCGAGCTTCTGAGTAGAGGGCACCCACTCGGCCACGTCCTGGTAGGTCGCCTGGAGGTTGGCGCCCGTGACGTTGCCCGTCACGGTGAGGTCGCCGCCGACCCTTGCCGCCCCCGCCACGTCGAGCCTGGCGGCCGGGTTCGTTACGCCGATGCCGACGTTTCCCGTCCCGTTGAAGACGGTATTGCCGGCCCCGCTGAAGAAGTTGATCTCACCGTTAACCCCCGGCCTGACCGCCACCTTCGTCGCGCCCGTGCTTGCGTCGGCCAACTGCCACGTCCCCGTATCGCCCAGGTACTGCGTGAAGGAGCCGCCCCACGCCGTGTTCTGGAGCCTGAACTCGGCCGCGCCCGCGGCGGCGTACCCGCCCGCCCCGCTGACCTGGAGGCGCGCCCCCGGGGCGGCCGTCCCGACTCCGACGTTGCCGGCGCTCGTCACCCGCAGCCTCTCCCTGTACCCGCCCACGCCCCGGGTCAGGAAGGCTAAGTCGCCGTAATTATTCGTGTGGTCGGAGGCGATGCCGAACATGCCCGCGAAGCTGCCCTGCCCCGCCCCGTCGCTGAACATCAGGCTGGCGTAATTATTCGGCGTGGCGTCACTGTTGCTCAGCGTCAGGCCGTGGGCGGTGGTCGTCCCGCTCTCGATGTTCGTGTCGGCGCTGCTCATGACGACGTGCGCGCGCGTGTCGGGGCTCGAAGTCCCGACGCCGACGTTCCCGCTGTCGGCCACGTAGAGGAGGTTCGTCGTCGTCGTCCCGTCGAACTTCTGGATGGCGGCGTGGCCCGAGCCCCCCGCGTTCGAGTTCAGCGCCAGCCCTATCCGGTTGGAGTAGGTCGATGAGCGCCCGCCGTAGAGCACCGCGCTCAGCCCGCCGTTGCCGAGCATGAGCCGCGGGTACTCGGTCGCGAGCGTCCCGCCCTTGAGTTGGAGACCCGGGTAGTTGTTATTGTCCGAGGTCGTGCCGGAGAGCTGGAAGTAGTTGATCGCGTCGTAGCCGCCCGCGGTGTTGACCACCTCCAGCTTCGAGGCCGGGGCGGAGGTCGTGCCGATCCCGACGTTGTTGGTCGTGTTGATGTTGTTGCTGCCGGAGGTCGCCCACTGCGCGCGCGCCTCCGGTTGCTGCCACAGGCCGAGCGCCAGCGCCGTCGCCGCCGCCAGGGCCCAGGCCCCGCGTCTGATCCTCTTCATGCTCGTATCCTCTCTCGGGTCGATGTGGGGGGCGCCCGGGCCGAGCGGCCCCGGCGTGCCGGCGGCCGGCCGGCTCACTGGCCGCAGCCGGGCGCGGAGTAGGAGGCCCGGACGGGGCCGACGACGCTCTTCAGGGGCAGGTATCTTCATGGGTATAGTCCTGCCGCGGGCGGCGTCGATAAGGTTTGGGCGTGCGGGCATGCGGGCGGCGCACGGGGGCGCCGGCCTTAACCTGCTGATCTAATGTCTTGCGCGGAAGATGAGGGCGGCTATCGGGAGGCCGACTGGGTCATTCCGTCGTGAGCCCGCGCATACTACAGGCACGGGCCGCGGGCTGTCAACTTTAAAGTTTTCTTGGGGGCAGGGACACCGGAACGGCCAGATAACTGAGGGAGTTCTTACCGGGGCGGCCCGGTTCGTGTCGGTGTTTGACACCGTCGCCCGTCAGGAATATCTTTCCCGCGTCCGGCTTGTCCCTATACCCTCACGTTAACAACAACCCTGCTGCGGCGTCCGGCGGGCGGCCGCTCACGGCCTGAAGGGAGACGGGAGAATGTCACTCACGAATTGCACGGAAACGGCGGAAACGAAAGTCATGCTGGCTCTCGCCTACATCGCCAACCTCGGTTACAACATCGACGAAGGCGACTGCCGGGCGGCCGGCGAAATAAGCAACCTCATCGTGGGGCAGTTGAATTCCCAGGAGATCGTCAAAGGCGACTGGCAACTGGTCTGGGGGCCGTACGTCTACAAATTCCCCCTCATCGCCAGATTCAGGGACAACACCTTCTACGTCGTCCGGAACACGCAGGACCCGTCCCGGTACGCGGTCGCCATCGCCGGCACAAACCCCTGCGAGCTTTGGGACTGGGTGTTAGAAGATTTCATGGTCGGCCACATGACGCACTGGGCCTACGGGCACGCGCCCTCCGCGGCCAAAATCTCGGCGGCCGCCGCCCTGAGCCTCTCCATCCTCCAAAACGCCGTCCCCTGCCCCGGCCTCCCCGGCGCGGGCCTGCACCTCAAAGACTTCCTCAGGGAGGCCGTCGCGGGTAGTGGAGGCGGCGTGAGCGTCGCCGTCACCGGCCACAGCCTGGGCGGCGAGATGGCCTCCACCGCCGCGCTGTGGCTGGCCGACACACAGGGCGGGCAGGCCGTGCGTTCGGAAGTATGGGACCCGGATGGGAAGGCCACGGTCAGCGCCTGCTGCTTCGCGGGGCCGACGGCGGGGAATCGTCACTGGGCCGCGTATTACGACTCTCGCCTGGGGGAGAGGACGTGTCGGGTCTGGAACAGTATGGACATCGTCCCGCACGCCTGGAACACCGGCGACCTGTCGGAACTCCCGGACCTCTACCGGACGGGCGGCGTAAAAATGGGTCTCTCGTTGAAACTGCTCGTGGAGGGCATCAGGCTCAAGCTGGAGTTGGCGAGGAACGACTACACGCAGATCATCGAAGGGCAGCCGCCGCTCGACGGCAAGGTAAACACCTCACTGCCCGACAGCTATTTCGACCAGGCGGCATACCAGCACGTGGAAGCGTACCTCGACCTGCTGGGGCTGCCGGGGCTCAAAGGCACGACGGATTGCTCGGCCCAGAAGGCCGGCGCGCGGCAACTGCCATAACGCGTCCGCCCGCGGAATTACGAAGGGGAAGCGTCTGTAAGCGCTTCCCCTTCGTAATTCCGCGAGCTAGACGCGAAGGAGCAGCCTAACAACGGCATGCACCCGACTCGCTAATTGTCCTCGACGCCCCTCCCCTCCCCTGAGGTTGCGTTACAAAGATTATTTCCGTGCGCAGAAGTGCTTCGAGCGCCTTTGGCTACGCAGCGTGAAATGACTTGAAGCATCGTGACGCCTGCACCTTCTTCCTGACGAAACGGTAATTATGTGGGGCCGTCAGTCGTTCGGTGACTTCCGTTCAGGGCTTCTGCTATTATTCCCGTCCGAAAGGGCACCCCGTTAGCCGCCCTTTAGTTCCCCCGGGCTTCCCAATGGAGTCAGCCCCATGTCCTCACAGAAGGACAGATACCTGTCCACACGCAACGAGATGCTCTCCCGCCTCCCGCGGCCGGACTACGAACGGCTACGCCCGCGTCTCGAACTCGTGCGCCTGCCGCGCGGCCGCGTCGTCTACGGCGCGGGCGACACGCTCCGCCACATCTACTTCATCACCGGTGGGATGGTCTCACTCCTGGCCACGACGTTAGACGGCCACACGGTCGAAGTGGCGATGGTCGGCAGCGAGGGCGCCGTCGGCGCACTGTCCCTGCTGCGCATCAACGTAGTGCCCTATCAGGTCGAGGCGCAGTTGCCCGTCACCGCGCTGCGCCTTAGCCTCGCCGCGCCCGCCGCGGAGTGCGAGCGCGGCGGGCACTTGCACGACCTGCTGCTCCGCTACCTGCACACGCTCTTCACGCAGATAACGCAGTCGGCCCTCTGCAACCGCTACCACACCATAGAGCAGCGCCTGTGCCGCTGGCTCCTTGTGGGCCGCGACCGCGCGCTCACCGACCACCTCGCGCTGACGCAGGCTTCGCTCGCACACATGATCGGCTCGCAGCGCACGGGCGTCACGGCCGCCGCCGCCGCGCTTCAGCGCCGCGGCCTCATCAACTACCGCCGCGGCAAAATCAAGCTCCTCGACGGGCCCGGCCTTGAGGCCAGGTCGTGTGAATGCTACGGGGTGACAGCGCGCGAGATAGAGCAGTACCTGGCGCCGTGAGCGGGGCGATTGTTGAGAAACGGTCATAGTGTCTTACGTCAGACCGATGGGTCTGCCGGCGCGAGTGTATAGTGTGCGCCGCCCGGCCCGCTTCACGCCGGCGAGGCTTTAACATCTCACGCCGATTACTTTCTGACACCCCTTCGGCGGCGCGACTCGGGCCCGGGTAGTTCACATCGGACAGGGGGAATAAGAGGCACTCTCACTAGAGCTGTCAGGGCCCGACCAGTACTTCAGACGAATCCGGACGCGTAGGTGACGGCCGACAGCGGCCCGCCCCGATTCACGTCCTTGCACCGCCCGCGGGGCGCGGCCCGTCGCGGCCGCGCGGCGAAGTGCGTCGCGCCCTGCCGCCGGCCGCCGGATAATCTTACGTCCCTTCCCCGTCCGCTGCGACCACTTTAATCAGGCCGTCCATATGGGAGGTCTTAGATTCCGCATGAGTAATACACCCGGTTATCAGGCGTCGGCACGTGGGGCGGCCCCCGTGCCGCCCCACGTCGAGCAGGCGTGCGCGAACCGGCGAGTCCGGTGGGTCATCAAGTGGATGCGGGAGAATCTGGGCACGCAGATCACCCTCGCCGACATGGCGAAGCTGGTAAACCTTTCGACGTGGCGGTTCTGCCACGTCTTCAAGCGCGAGACCGGCGTGACCCCCTTGCAGTACCTGAAGGCGCTACGCATGGAGCGCGCCAGAAGTCTCCTCGAAGAAACCTTCCTGAGCGTGAAGCAGGTGATGATAGAGGTCGGGATGAACGACGAAAGCCACTTCGTCAGGGACTTCAAGGCCGCATACGAGCTGCCCCCCATCAAGTTCAGGCAGCGCTACAGCCTGCCGGCCGCGGC
>DASVWB010000108.1:0-1789 GCA_036389815.1 Pyrinomonadaceae bacterium
CTCGGCCACGAGCTGGGCCACGCCTTCAACCTGCCGCACCCGCCGGGCTGCGACCAGAACGACGCCACGCTCTGCGGCAACTTCCCCCGCAACTCCCTCATGTACCTCGGCTACGCCAGCTTCCCCAACACGTACCTGCTGGCGCAGGACAAGTCGTCGCTCGCGGCGACGGGCTTCCTCTCGCCCTTCAACCTCGCCACGCCCGGCGCGTCCTACTGCGAGTCCATGACGGCGCAGACGCCCAACCCGCTCGACCAGGCAGGCTACTTCGTCCGCTGGAACTACAAGGACTTCTTCCTGCGCGAGCCGGACGACGAGGGCGCGGCCTTCTGGACCGCGCAGATCGAGCAGTGCGGCGCCGACGCCGCGTGCGTCGAGCGCATGCGCGTCAACACGTCGGGCGCCTTCTTCCTCTCCATCGAGTTCCAGGAGACCGGCTTCCTCATCTACCGCACCTACTCGGCGGCCTTCGGCAACATACAGGGCCAGCCCGTGCCCCTCACGCGCCAGCAGTTCATGCCCGACGCGCGCATCATCGGCCAGGGCGTCATCGTCAACCAGGGCGACTGGCAGACGCTTTTGGAGAACAACAAGCGCGCCTACTTCGACCAGTTCGTCGCGCGCCAGCGCTTCACGGCCGCCTACCCGCCGACGCTCTCGCCCGCCGCCTTCGTGGACGCGCTCAGCGCGAAGGTCGGCGCCGGCGTCCTCTCGCAGTCGGAGCGCGACGCGCTCGTCTCTGACCTCCAGTCGGGCGCCAAGACGCGCGCGCAGGTGCTGCGCGCCGTCGCCGAGGACTCCGACCTCGCCGCGCGCGAGTACAACAAGGCGTTCGTGCTGATGCAGTACTACGGCTACCTCCAGCGCAACCCCTACGACCCGCCGGAGGCGACGCTCGACTTCCAGGGCTTCGACTTCTGGCTCGGCAAGCTCAACGAGCACGGCGGCGACTTCCACTCCGCAGAGATGGTCAAGAGCTTCATCGTCTCGGGCGAGTACCGCGGCCGCTTCGGCCGGCCTTAGCTGAAGGCAGTAGGCAGTAGGCAGTAGGCAGTAGGCAGACAGGAACGCCCGACGCGTCTTGACTGCCTTCTGCTTTCTGCCTTCTGCCCTCTGCCCTCTGCCCTCTGCCTTCTGCTTTCTTACTTCCGCCTGCCGCCGAAACCCGGCTAGAATGTGCCCGTCTTTCATCACCCCGCAGGAGCACTAGCGCGCCCAACTCATGCCCATCCCCGCAGGCACGCGGCTCGGACGCTACGAAATCCTCGCGCACATCGGCGCGGGCGGCATGGGCGAGGTCTACCGCGCGCGCGACACGCGGCTCGGCCGAGACGTGGCCCTCAAAGTCCTCCCCTCGTCCCTCTCCGACGACCCCGACCGCCTGCGCCGCTTCGAGCAGGAGGCTTGCGCCGCCGGCGCGCTCAGCCACCCGAACGTCCTCGTCGTCCACGACGTGGGGGCCGACGACGGCAGCCCTTACGTCGTCTCGGAACTCCTCGAAGGCGAGACGCTCCGCGAGCAGTTGGGCGGGGGGGCGCTGCCACGCCGCAGGGCGGTGGACTACGCGCTCCAGCTCGCGCACGGGCTGGCCGCCGCGCACGAGCGCGGCATCGTCCACCGCGACCTCAAGCCCGAGAACGTCTTCATCACCACAGACGGCCGGCTGAAAATCCTCGACTTCGGCATCGCCAAGCTGGTCGAGCCGAGCGGCGGCGAAGAGGGTGACACGGCGCGCGCCAACCTGCCGACCAGGAAGCTCGACACGGAGCCCGGCGCGCTCATCGGCACC
>DASVWB010000109.1:0-2549 GCA_036389815.1 Pyrinomonadaceae bacterium
CTGCTGCTGGCGGCCGTCTGCCCGGCGCCCGCGCCGGCCGGCGCGGCGCGGCAGGCGCGCCGCAACGTCAGCCTCGTCCTGACGGGCGGCAAGGTCTTCACCGCCGACGCGCGCGGCACGCTGGCCGAGGCCGTCGCCGTCGAAGGCAACCGCATCGTCGCCGTCGGCACCTCGCGCGAGATAGGCGCGGCCTACAACGGCGCCCGCACCATCGACCTCAGGGGGCGCCTCGTCACGCCCGGCTTCAACGACGCGCACATACACTTCCTCGGCGGCGGGCTCTCGCTCCTGCGCGTGAACCTCGTCGGCGCGCGGACGCTCGCCGAGGCGAAGGCGCGCGTGGCGGCGCGCGTGCGCGAGCTGCCCGCGGGCGCGTGGGTCACCGGGCGCGGCTGGGATCACACGCTCTGGGGCGGCGCGTGGCCGACGAAGAAAGATTTGGACGAGGTCGCGCCCGACAACCCCGTCATCCTCCAGCGCGTGGACGGCCACGTCTCCTGGGCCAACACGCTCGCCTTACGGAAGGGGAACGTCACGCGCGAAACCCGGGCGCCGCAGGGCGGCGAGATACTTCACGACGCCGCGGGCGAGCCGACCGGCATCCTGAAGGAGACGGCCGGCGGGCTCGTCATGGGCGTCGTGCCCCAGCCCTCGCGCGCGGAGCAGATGGAGGCTTTGGAGCGCGCACTCGCGGAGGCGAGGCGCTACGGGCTGACCTCCGTGCAGGCCAACGACGTGCCGAGCTTCGACGCGACGCCGCTCTACCGCGAGCTGCTCAGGGAGGGCAAGCTCACCGTGCGCGTCGCCGAGTGGCAGCAGTTCGAGCGCACGGTCGAGGAGCTGAAGCGCGAGCGCGCCGAGTTCGAGTCGCACAAGGACGACCCCTTCAGGCTGCGCCTGACCGCGCTCAAGGGCTACGTGGACGGCACGCTCGGGTCGCGCACCGCGGCCATGCTCGCGCCCTTCGCCGACGACCCGCACAACAGCGGCATCCCGCGCATGCCGCCCGAGCAGTTGACACGGATGATCGTCGAGCGGGACGCCGCCGGCTTCCAGATCGCGCTCCACTGCATCGGCGACCGCGCCAACCGCATGGCGCTCGACGGCTTCGCGGCGGCGAAGAAGGCCAACCCGCGCGACCCGGGCGTCTACTTGCCCGCGCCCGCCTCCTGGAGCCGCGAGCAGGTCGCGGCCGCGAACCGCGAGGTGGAGGAGTACAGGAGCCGGCGCCACCGCGTCGAGCACGCGCAGGTCGTCTCGCCCCTGGACTTCGCGCGCTTCCGCGACCTCTGGGTCATCGCGTCGATGCAGCCCTCGCACGCCATCTCGGACAAGCGCTGGGCGCAGGAGAGGTTGGGGGAGTACCGCGTGCTCGGCGCCTACAGTTGGCACACCTTCATGGCGCACGGCGTCCGCGTCCCCTTCGGCACCGACTGGCCGGTCGAGCCCATCAACCCCTACCTCGGCCTCTACGCCGCGGTCACGCGCCAGAGCACGGAGGGCGACCCGGCGGGCGGCTGGTGGCCGGAGGAGCGGCTCTCGGTGGAGGACGCCATCCGCGGCTACACGGCCGAGGGCGCCTACGCCTCCTTCGAGGAGAGGGAGAAGGGCCGGGTCACCGCGGGGATGCTCGCCGACCTCGTCGTCCACTCCAGAGACCTCCTGACCGTCGCCCCCCGCGAAATCTTACAGACCGAGGCGGACATCACCGTCTTCGACGGCCGGGTCGTGTACGAAAGGAAGTAGACAGTAGAAGCAGTCTCATAAATAGTCGTGCTACGCTTTCCGCATGGCACGACGAGAAGAACTAACCGATGAGCAGTGGGCGCTTATTGAGCCGCTGATACCGGAGCCGCCCCGCCGCGAGGATGGGCGAGGCAGGCCGTGGCGCGACGCCCGCGAAGTGATGAACGGCGTGCTCTGGGTACTCAGGAGCGGCGCACGCTGGCAGGACTTACCCGAGCGGTTCCCGCCGTACCAGACCTGCCACCGCCGCTTCCAGCAGTGGGTGCGCGAGGGCACGCTGCGCAAGGTGCTCGAAGCGCTCGCCGAAGATCTGCGGGTGCGCGGCGAGCTGGACTTATCCGAGTGCTTCATCGACGCGACGTTCATCGTCGCTAAAAAGGGGGACTCCGGGTGGGAAAGACCAAGCGGGGCAAAGGTACGAAGCTCATGGCGGTGGCAGACAGCCATGGTTTTCCTGTCGCCGTCTACGCGGCGTCTGCTGGCCCGCATGAAGTCTCCCTTGTCCAAGGCACTCTCTCCGAAGTTCTTACCTCTGAGCGGCCCGCACGCCTGATCGGCGACAAGGCTTACGACTCCGACGCGCTCGACGCCGAACTCGCGGCGGCGGGCGTCGAGATGATCGCGCCGCACAGGTCGAACCGGAGCAAGACGGTGACGCAGGACGGGCGTAAACTCCGCCGCTACAGGCGGCGCTGGAAGATCGAACGGCTGTTCGCCTGGCTCCATAACTTCAGGCGGATAGCGATGCGCTTCGACTTCGAGGTCGGGCGCGTCGGCGTTCTCGCCCCGCCGGCGGCGCAGCT
>DASVWB010000110.1:0-4634 GCA_036389815.1 Pyrinomonadaceae bacterium
CGCGTCGTGACGACCACGCGCTCGACGCGACTGTTCGTGTCCCTGAACGTCCGCGTCTCGGTCGTCACGCCGCCCGCCGTCTCGGTCCTGATCTCCGAGTTGTCCGGCCCGACGCGCGCGCCCGCGCCGCCGGCCGTGTTCGCCACGCTCACGTTCGCCGCGTTAGAGTTCGCGTTCGCGACGTTCGCGCTCGTCGTCGCGTTGTTCGCGTTGTCGCCGCACCCGGCCGCCAGGGCGGCCAGCGCCAGCGCGCACGAACCCGTCAAAAATCTTTTCAGCACTTTCCTTTGCCCCTCCGTCTTCCGCTGAATTTAACCCCCCGACGGTCAAAGAAAGCGCAACGTGCGTGCCACCCACGCCCCGCGAAAACTTCCGGAGAAGCACGCCAAAACGGGAAACAGGCCGCGAACTCTGCCGGCTCGTGTACCGACGAAGTGCAGCCTGTCTCTAATTGGTACTATCTTCGGAGAGGTGATTAAGGAGGAAACAAAGCGGGAGACGGGACTCGAACCCGCAACCCATAGCTTGGGAAGCTATTGCGCTACCATTGCGCCACTCCCGCTTAAAACCAACGGCCGAAGGAGGTAAAACTCGGCCCAGCGGACTCCCTGAGATTGCCTGTTCAGGGTCGGGGCGAGCCGCAACGAAACGTCCGTCACGCCCACCTCGTCCACCGGAATCAAGTATACCTTATCATCCTCCGGATTGAGAACCGCGAACAGATCGGCCAGCCCCCTGTAGCTCATCTTCACCGAGCCGTTACCCGACTGGCTGTAGGCGTTGAAAAGAAGCACGTTGTTCTTCACACGCCCCGTCTTGCATTGTACACGAAGGAGCCGCGACGAGTCATCGACGACGAAATCGTACTTGTGTCCGGCCCCGAAAGGAACCGACACCAGATACCCCGCGGCCACGAAGGCCGCGAGTATTCTCGCCTCGCCCAGGTTTCCCTTCTCCCCGGTACGCAAGAGCTTCGCCCCTCGCCTGAGAAACACCGTCCGCGAACGTCCGAGAAGATACCGAACAGGCCGAAAGCTGTCAAACCCGCCTCAGGCGGCGGGGCGCGCGTGCGTGCGGCCGCAGTCGGGGCAGGTGTGGAACTCTTCGACGCGGCCGCCGAGCGCGGGGTCGAAGCCCTCCGCGCCGTCGTCGTCGGAGGTGTAATCCACCTTCTCGGCGTGACGGTTCATCTCCGCGCCGCAGTCGGGGCAGACCATCCGTTCTCTCTCGTCCACGTCCAAACTCCTTCCCTCCTCCTTCAGCCCTCTTCGAGCGGCACGCGCTCGCGGCCGTGGCGGAGGACGCGCGCCATCCAGATCAGCTCTTTGAAGAATTTGTCGAGGCGGCGCACGTAGGCCGTCTCCGTCGGGCGCCCGTCGGCGTCGAAGGCTTTCCGGACGGAGGAGAAGTTAACGTCCCAGAAGATGGCGACCAGCCCCAACTCGCGCAGGACGGGGAGGAGGTTCTCGACGGCGCGCGCCCCGCCGAAGGGGCCGGCCGAGACGCCGCAGACGCCGACGGCCTTGTGCACGTACTCCTTGAGGTTCGTGTCGAGCGCGTGCTTGAGCGAGCCGGGGTAGCCGTGGTTGTACTCGGGCACGACGAGCACGAAGGCGTCGGCGCGCGCCGCCGTCTCCGCGAAGCGCTCGTCGCGCGCGCCGCCCCCCTCGTCAGTCGGGGGGATGTTCAGCTCGCGCACGTCGATCAGTTCGGTCTCGACGCCCGCGCGCTTCCGCAACTCCTCGTGGACGAAGCGCGCGACGTGCTCGCTCATGCGCCCCTGCCGCGCGGTGCCGAGGATGACGGGGATGAAGAGCGGCCTCGTGTCGTTCATGCGCCCCCGTTCTCGCGCAGTTCAGTGAGTGCGGCGACGAGGCGCGCGATGTCCGACTCGTCGTTGAAGTAGTGCGTGGCGGCGCGGAAGCCCTCGGGCTTGACGGTGACGGCCACGCGGCGGCGCGCGAGGTGGCGGACTGTCCTTTGCGGGTCGGCGGCGCGGACGAGCGTCTCGGCCGAGCGCAGGCGCTCTTCGCCGAGCGGCGAGAGCACCTCCCAGCCGGCCGCGCGGAGGCTTTCCGTCAGCAGGCGGTTGAGCGCGAGGGCGCGGGCGGCCACCGCTTCGGCGCCCAGTTCGAGCGCGCGGCGTGCGGCCTCGCCGAGCGCGAAGATACCTGCGAAGTGCGGGCAGCCGGTCTCGGCTCGCGCGGCCGCGTCCCCACGCAGCCGGTACGAGTCGTTGCGCATCCCGAACGGGTCTTCGACGCTCATCCAGCTCGCGGCGCGCGGCCGCGTCTTCCTCAACAGTTCGCGCGAGAGGTAGACGAAGCCCGAGCCGTAGCCGGCGAGCATCCACTTGTGACCCGTCGAGCAGAGCGCGTCAACCTTCATCCGCTTCACGTCCACGGGCAGCACGCCCGCCGACTGACTCGCGTTGACGACGAAGACGTTCTCGCCCTTGTTCGCGCCGACCTCCTCGACCGGCGTGCGCAGGCCGTTGGAGTACTGGACGTGGCTGAGGCAGATGACGGACTTCCCGCCGCCCGCCGCCGCGAGCACGTCTTCGGCGCGGAGCACGCCGCCCGGCGCTTTGACCATGCGGACGCGCGCGCCGCGGTGGAGCCACGGGATGGTCGTCACGGGGAACTCAAGCTCGCAGGAGACGACGCGCCCCGCGCCTTCGAGCGCGTCCACGATGAGGTTCATGCCCGAGGAGGTGTTGGTCGTGAAGGCCACCTCTTCGGGGTCGGCGTTGATGAGTCGCGCCACGTCGGCTCGCGCCCTCTCGCGCCGCGCGAGCCAGTGCTCCCAGAGCCGGTCGCCCGACTCCGAAGTCTCGCGGTAGAACTGCCCGGCCGCCTCGGCCACGCGCCGCGAGACGGGGCCCGCGCCCGCGCTGTTCAGGTACGCGTACTCCTGCGCCGCCGGGAACTCGGCGCGCGCCGCCGCCCAGTCCAGACCTTCCCACGCGGCCAACCTCTCTGCCTGAATCATCCCTCACCTTTCCGACCCGGCTTGACGCTCGACGGCGCGCCGCACTATCTTCGCAGGCACTCACCGCGGACAAACTTCTTCGGACGGAGCGAAAGACCAGATGCGTGACACGACGGTCGCCCCCGCCTGGGCGATCCCCGGCTACCTCGAAGCGCGCGAAGGCCGGCTCTTCATCGACGGCGCCGACACGGCCGCGCTCGCGCGCGACTTCGACACCCCGCTCTTCGTCTTCTCCGAGCGCCGCCTGCGCTCGAACATCGACCGCCTCAAGGCGGCGGCCGAGCGCGTCGGCCACCCCGTGCGCTTCTTCTACGCCTCGAAGGCCAACTCGACGATGGGGCTGCTCGGGGTCGTCCGCGAGTCGGGCATCGACTGCGAGGTCAACAGCGGCGGCGAACTCTTCAAGGCGCTGCGTGCCGGCTTCCGCGCCGACCAAATCATCTTCAACGGGACGAGCAAGACGCCGCAGGAGGTGGACGAGGCCATCGCCGCCGGCATCTACTCCATCAACGCCGACTCCGTCTACGAGATCGAGCTGATTGAATCACGCGCCCGGCACTTGGGCAAGTGCGCCCGCGTCGCGCTCCGCCTCGTCCCCGAGATCGGCACGCGCTCGCACCTCGGCCTCCAGACGGCGCTGATGACCTCGAAGTTCGGCATCACCTCTGCGGAAGTCCTCGAAGCCTTCCGCCGCGCGCTGCGCTCGCCTGAACTGCTCCACGTCTCGGGCATACACATCCACGTCGGCTCGCAGACGCCCGACGTGGAGCCCTACGCCGCCGCGTTCAAGACGATGTGGGAGCACCTGAAGACGATTCACGACGAGTCCGGCCACGCGCTCGAACACATCAACCTCGGCGGCGGCATCCCCGTCAACTACCTGCGCGACCGCTCGCAGGCGGACGAGCTGCCCCGGGTCGAGCGCGAGATGCTCGGCGCGGAGCTTGAGCCGGCCGACGTGCTCTCGGCCGCACTGCGCGCCGCCCGCGACGCGGCGCGCGACGCCGCGGCCGAGCACCTGCTCGAAGGCGTCACGATTTTGCTTGAGCCCGGCCGCAGCGTCGTCGCCGACGCCGGCACGCTCCTCACCGCCGTCCGCAACATCAAGCGCCGCCCGGAGACGGGCGACGTGTGGCTCCTCACCGACGCCGGCTTCAACCTCCTGCTCTCGATGACGACCTACAAGTGGTACTACCACGTCGTCTCGGCCTCGCGCGCGGACGCGCCCGCCGACGAGCCCTACAAGATCGCCGGCCCCCTGTGCGACTCCGGCGACGTTTACTTCGACATCGAGCGGGGCGGCAGGCTGCCCGACTACCGCCGCCTCCCCGCCGGCGTGCGCCCGGGCGAACTGCTCGCGCTCCTCAACACGGGCGCCTACACCGTCGCCCAGATGTTCCCATACCACGGCCGCCCGCTCCCCGCGGTCGCGCTGATCCGCGACGGCGGCCGCGCCGAAATCATCCGCCGCCGCGACACCTACGAAGACCTGCTCGCGAACGAGGTCTGGTGATGTAAACTCAAACGCCGCCGCCACGGCCAGAACGCTCAACCATGAAGTACCAACGCTTCGAGGAGCTTCCGGTCTGGCGGGCGGCAGTCAAACTGGCCGTCGAGACGTACGCGCTCACCTCGGACGACGC
>DASVWB010000111.1:0-6247 GCA_036389815.1 Pyrinomonadaceae bacterium
CCGCAGACGAAGAACGCCTACCGCCTCTACCGCCACGTGCTCGGGCGCGCGGGCGCGGACGAACTGGTCTACGAGGAGCCGGACGAGATGTTCGGCATCGGGGTCGAGCGCTCGCGCTCGCGCGGCTACGTCTTCCTCACCTCCTCCAGCCACACGACGAGCGAGGTGCGCTACGTCCCGGCCGACCGCCCCGCGGAAGCCTTCCGCGTCCTGCTCCCGCGCGAGGCCGGGCACGAGTACTACGCCGACCACCACGGCGACAGGTTTTACATCCGCACGAACGAGAAGGGCGCGCGCAACTTCAAGCTCGTCTCCGCGCCCGCCGCCGACCCGCGGCGCGAGAACTGGCGCGAGGTCATCCCGCACCGCCCCGGCGTGATGCTCGGCGGCGTCGATTTCTTCAAAGACTTTTACGTCGTCTCGGAGCGCGGCAACGCGACGCCGGCGCTGCGCGTCTTCGACGTGAAGACCAACAAGGCCGTGGACATCGGCGTCCCCGAGCCGGTCTACAACATCTCGCTCTCCACCAACCGCGAGTACGACACCGACAGGGTGCGCTACAACTACCAGTCGTTCATCACGCCTTCGTCCGTCTACGACTACGACGTGAAGACTGGCAAGAGCGCCCTGCTCAAGCAGCAGCCCGTGCTCGGCGGCTACGACCCGGCGCAGTACAAGTCCGAGCGCGTCTACGCGACCGCCGCCGACGGGACGCGGGTGCCCGTCTCGCTGGTCTACAAAAAGGACTTGAAGCTCGACGGCAGGCGCCCGCTGCTGCTACAGGCTTACGGCTCCTACGGCATCCCCTCGAACGTCGGCTTCAACTCGAACCGGCTCTCGCTGCTCGACCGCGGCGTCGTCTACGCCACGGCGCACATCCGCGGCGGCGGCGACCTCGGCAAGGAGTGGCACGACGCCGGCAAGATGACGGCGAAGAAGAACACCTTCACCGACTTCATCGCCGCGGCCGAGCACCTCGTCAAGTCGGGCTACACGTCGAAGGACAGGCTGGTCATCACGGGCGGCTCGGCCGGCGGGCTCCTGATGGGCGCGGTCGTCAACATGCGCCCCGACCTGTTCAAGGCCGTCGTCGCCTACGTGCCGTTCGTGGACGTCATCAACACGGAGCTGGACGAGACGCTGCCGCTCACGGCCGGCGAGTGGGAGGAGTGGGGCAACCCCGTCAAGAACAAGGAGCACTTCCAGTACATGCTCTCCTACTCCCCTTACGACAACGTCGCCGCCCGTGACTACCCGGCCATGCTCGTCAAGACCTCGCTCAACGACAGCCAGGTGCTCTTCCACGAGCCGACCAAGTGGGTGGCGAAGCTCCGCTCCATGAAGACCGACAAGAACCCCCTCCTGCTCAAGGTCAACATGGGCGCCGGCCACGGCGGCGCCTCGGGGCGCTACGACGCGCTGCGCGAGACGGCCTTCGACTACGCCTTCATGCTCACGCAGATGGGCATCACGCAGTAGAGCCTTCGGAACCCGGCGGGCGCGGGAGTTTTTTGTTGACAGCGCGCGCCGCGCTTTTTCATACTGCTTACGCGGCCCTTTCCCGGGGGCCGCGTAAGCAGTTCTCCTTTCGGGCGGCCGCCGGCGCGACAAAGCGCCCCCGCGCGCCGCGAGAGAATCTCACGAACCCCGCACAGGCGTACCGAGAAACTTCGAGGCCGCGGCCCCGCGCGCGCGCCCCTCGGGAAGACTCGCGGAGAGAGAGCATGAAAGCAGAGACGGAGGCCTGGCAGGTCTCGACGCCCGAGGGCGTCTTCCAGGCAGACTTGCAGACCCTGAAGCGGTGGGTGGCCGAAGGGCTCGTGATGCCGGAAGACCGCGTGCGCAAGGGCTCGCTCAACTGGATCGAGGCGGGGCGCGCGCCCTCGCTGCGCCGCGTCTTCACGGGCGAGGAGCGCGTCGAAGTCTCCGCGCAGCCGACGTTGACGGACGCGCACGCCGCAGACCTCGGCCTCGCCGACGACGACGCACAGGAGGTGTCGGAGGCCGCGCCGCCCGCCGCGCCCGTTGATGGCGGCGAGGGCGCGTGGGAAGCGCCGGCCGACGCGCCCACGCTCGGCTCCTCGTGCCACTTCCACCCCTCGCAGGCGGCGACGCTCGTCTGCCGCGGTTGCGCCGCCACCTTCTGCCGCGCCTGCCCGAACAGGGTCGGCACGAGCAGCGTCCTGCTCTGCGCGCTCTGCGGGGGCTTCTGCGACCCGCTGGAGATACTGACCGGGCGGCTCGCACTCCTCGGGCGCGCGAACGAGCCCTACGGCCTTGGCGACTTCCGCGCCGCGCTCGCATACCCGTTCCGGCACAAGGCGAGCCTGCTGGGCGGCGCGCTCATCTACGGCTTCCTGCTGGTGGCGGGGATGCGCGGCCAACTGCTCGCCTCGGCGCTCGTCTTCGGCTGCCTCTCGCTCGTCGTCAGGCGCGTCGCCTACGGCGAGATGGGGCGCGACTTCATGCCCGACTTCAGCGAGTTCAACTTCTGGGACGACTGCATCGTGCCGGGCGTGCTCGGCGTCGGGGTCACCCTCGTCACGCTCGGGCCGCTGCTCCTGCTGGCGGGCGCGCTGATTCTCGGGTGGCTCGGCGGCGGCGGCGCGCCGCAGGCGCCCGCGCCGCTCGCGCTCGCGCCGCGAGACGAGGCCGGGCGGCAGAAGGCCGAGGGCGTCACGGCCGACGACATGAGCGCGCTCGTCGGCGGCGGCGGCACGGCCGAGGAGGAGCAGGAGCTTGAGCGGAAGGTCAACGCGATGAGGCCGGGCGCGGAGGTGCCGCGCCGGCTCGGGCAGACGAAGCCGCGGGACGACGGCGCGCTCGCCCCCGCGCGGACGCTCTTCGCGCGCCCCGGGCTCATACTCGTGCCGGCGGCCCTCGCGCTCCTCTGGGCGGTCTTCTACCACCCGATGGCGCTGCTCGTGGCGGGCTGGACGGAGAGCTTGAAGTCCGTCTTAAACCCCCTGGTCGGACTCGACACGATGCGCCACATGGGCGCGACCTACTTCAAAGCCTTCCTCATGTACCTCGCCGTGCAGGCGGCGGCGCTCGCCCTCTCGCTCCTCGTCGGCGTCGTCACCGCGCCCTTCGACATGCCGCTCGTCGGCAACCTCCCGGCCACCTTCCTCGGCGGCGTCGTCACCTTCTACACCAGCCTCGTCATCGCCTGCCTCCTCGGCCTCGCCCTCTTCAAGTCCTCCGACCGCCTCGGCATCGAGCTGGACTGAAACGGCGCCGGCGGGGGACGCGAACGGCATAAGGGCGTCAGAAGGACTGTACGCTGTGCGTGACGCGCCCCCAGACCTCGAAGTCCGTGTCGGGCGTGACCTCGATGGGTTCGTAGTCGGGGTGCTCGGCGCAGAGCCAGACGCGGCCGCCGACGGTGTGGAAGCGGCGGACGCACAGCTCGTCGCCGATGCGCGCGACGACGATGTGGCCGTCGTGCGCCTCGGCCGCGCGATCCACGACGAGCAGGTTGCCGGGGTGTATGTTGGCGCCCGTCATCGAGACGCCGCGCACGCGTATGTAGAAGGTCGCGGCCCTGTGCTTGACGAGGTAGGCCGAGATGTCGAGCGAGCCCTCGACGTAGTCCTCGGCCGGCGAGGGGCAGCCGCACGAGGCGCGCCAGCCGATGAGCGGCCGCGAGACGGGCTTCGAGAAGACGGCGCCGTAGACCGCACTGATGTCTTCGCTCACGTCGTGTCACCTCCGTGTGTCCGTCGGAGTCGGCAGGGCACTGCCGCAAAAGTTTTGGTCGGCTGCGTCCGACTCGGGAGGGAAGGGCGCGGGGTTGAATGGGCGCAGTATAGCCCGCGCGGGCCGCGCGCGCCAGGGTGTTTTTAGTCGCGCTCGAAAAAGAAAGTCCGGCGCGCCGGGAGGCGTGCGCGTCAGGCGGGCGGCGTGCGCGGACGCTCCGTGTAAAGCAGGACGGCGAAGGCGGCGAGCGCCGCCGTCATCAGCGGGAAGTTGAGGGCGCCGGCGAGGATTTGCGTGGCGAAGCCCGAGACGAAGAGGAGCGCGAACGCGGCCAGGAGCCTCCGCTCCGCGCCCCGCGCCGAGAGCGCGGCCAGCGCCGCGACGACGGCCAGCGAGGTGTCGTAGATGGGGGTGTAGCCGCTCAGCAGCAGCGTCAGCGCGACGGCGAAGGGCCACGCCGCCGCGGGGCGGCGTCGCCACACGCGGACCGCGAAGGGCAGCGCCGCGAGCGCGAGCGCCGCCACGACGACGCGCGCGTGCGGGACTCCCACCAACTGCAAGGCCGACTGCGCGTCCACGAACTTGAAGAGGGGGAAGTTGACCCCGGAGCTTTTCAGCGCCGCGTAACGGCGCAGGGCCCCCGCGTAGGCGAAGGCGCCATCCACGCCGACGACCGCGACGGAGAGCGCGCCGAGCGCGGCGGCCGCGGCGCACCAGCCCTTCAACTGTTTCCAACGACCCGAAAGCAGGAGCAGCGGGAGGACGAACAGCAGCAGCGGCGGCTTGTAGGTCAGGAAGCCCAGCGCCGCCCCGCTCAGAAAAAGTCGCCCCCTTCGTTCGAGCCCCACCGCGAGGGCGAGCCAGAAGAAGCCGAAGGCGGCCGTCTGCCCCCCGAGCAGCGTGTAGACGTGAAACGGCGCGAAGGCCACTGCGACCGCGAGCGCCGCCCACCGCCACTCGGGCCAGAGCCCGAGCGCCCCCCAGAGGTAGACGAAGCCCGCGACGAAGAGCGCGAGCGAGAAGGCGAGCCAGACGAGGTAAGCCGCGACGTACGGGAGCCGCGCCGCCGGCGAGAAGAGCGCGGCGAACCAGGGCGGGTAGACGAAGGGCAGCGCGGAGCCCTCGGGCGCGTCCGGTGCGGTCTCCCTGTAGAGCCTCTGCTGCGCCTCGGCGTCGTAGAGCGAGCCGCGGGGCAGTTCGTTCAGGTTGCGGCCGGCGTCGTAGAAGGCGGGGAAGTCGGTCTGCGCGGCGAAGCTCTCGTCCGAGTTGACGACGCGGCGAACCTGCAAGGGCAGGCTCACGGCGAGCAGTGCGAGGGCGTAAATCGTGAAGCGTCGGTGTCGCACGGCCGGCAATCTATCAACGCCTTCATGAAACGGGAAGGGGAGCCGGAAAGCTCCCCCTCACTGCCCGCGACGAAAAGGGCACACCGCCCCGCGGCGAACCCCTCAAGCTATTTGGCCGCGACAGTCGCGTTGCCGACGTACTCCCAGTGCCAGGGCTCGTAGTAGTAGGGGCGGAAGCCGAACTTGTCGGCGTTCCTGACGAGCCAGCGGTAGGCCGGCGTCTGCACCTGTAGGGCGCGGTTCGCGTCCTTCGTCTCGACGGGCTCGCCGCCGACGTAGAGGTCTAGGGCGCGGCCGGTGAAGTGCGGGCTGTTGACGGCCAGCCCCGCGCGCCCCGAGCCCGGCGACTGCGCGCGCAGCGCCGCCTGGTGCTCGCGCGAGCGGAAGGAGGAGACTATCTTCAGGAACTTCTCTTCCGGCGCGAGTTCGCCGGAGGCGTTGACTTTAAGTCCGGAAGTGGGGTCGGCCGCCGCCGCCGCGACCATACGCTTGTAGGCGGCGTAGGTCTCGCGCTCGACCTGACGGAGCGCGTCGGGGCGCGAAGGGTTGTAGAAGTCCGCGACGGGCGCGGTGAGCAGCGAGTCGGGCGTCGCGTACTCCTTGTTCTTCAGGCGCGCGCCCTGCCACGTCGAGACCATTTGGTAGAGCGTCTCGCCGTCGAGCACGCCGCTGGCCGGCAGACCCGCCGCCTTCTGCCAGCGCGAGAGCGCCGAGGCGAATTCCGGGCCCGCGGCCTCGTCGTCCGTCTCGATCGTGCGCGAGATGAGCGGCGTGTAGAGGTACCAGCCGCGCTGCTGCTTCCCGCCGAAGGCCCAGCCCAGCTCGTACTTCAGTGCCGTGTTGCGCGCAGCCGCTTCGGCGAAGAGCGAGGTCTCCTTCTTCTCCGGGGCGGCGGCGGCGACGTCCGTCCTCTTCTCGACGAAGGGTTGCACGGCGGCGACCGCCGCCGAGCGTGCTCCCGCCTGCGACTGGCCGCGGCCGCCGACCGCGAAGAGCATGGCGAAGGTCACGAGCCCCGCGAGCACGACGGTGAACACGGCGAGTTTGGTCTTCTTCTGTTTCATCCCTGAACTCGAAACCGCCCGGCCGAATTGTGGAGGATTATAGCCCGAAAATCTTGGAGAGGTAAGCTTCCCGCGTACAGCAATTGAGATGCGCGTGGGGCACCCGCGGTTCGTCAGAGAGGCCGTGCTTTAGGCCCC
>DASVWB010000112.1:0-32029 GCA_036389815.1 Pyrinomonadaceae bacterium
CTGCTCTGCCCGAGCGGGTGAAGTTCAAAACGGCTCACCCCAACCCCCGCCCCCGTCACCCACGTCCACGTCCATCACGACTCAGGACGAGCCGGCGCCGACCGGGGCGGAAGAAGATGTGCCTAATGACACGGCGGATACTCTCACCGAGGCCGCGCGGTCACTTTTCAACAACGTGCTGGCGCTGCTCTAAACGAGAGCGCAGTCCAAACGAGATAAAGCTGCCTGATGGCGGTTCAGGATTAGTGTGTCCTGTGAAAGCCGAGAAGAGGAGGCGGCGCCCACGACCGGAGATTAACGCGAGACGACTCGGAATGCAACAATTTTGGCAACGGATTTTAGCAACAAATGTGGCGAAGGATTTCGCGCCGGGCGGGGGAGGACTCCGGCGCGGGGCGGTGTTAGAGTGTCCGGGGTGTTGTAATTAAAACGAAACGCCGGCCGGCGGCCGGCCGAGCGGAGGAGTTCGGATGAGGGGCAGGCTGGAGGTTTCGGTCAGGCTGACGCTGGCGGCGGCGCTGCTGTGGGCGGGGCTCGGGGCGCGGGCGCACGCGGACGAGGGGATGTGGACGTTCGACAACCCGCCGGCGGGGCGCTGGAAGGAGCGCTACGGGTTCGAGCCCGGCGCGGCGTGGCTCGAACGCCTCCGCCTCGCCTCCGTGCGCCTGGCCGAGGTCGGGACGACGACGGGCGGCGGCAGCGGCTCCTTCGTCTCTCCGGAAGGGCTCGTGGCGACGAACCAGCACGTCGGCGCAGCGCAACTCGCCAAGCTCTCGACCCCCGCGCGCGACATCGTGCGCGACGGCTTCTACGCGCCGACGCGCGCCGACGAGCTGAAGTGCCCGGACTACGAGGTGAGCGTGCTCGTCTCGTACGAGGACGTGACGGCGCGCGTGCAGGGCGCGGTGAGGCGGGGCGCGGGGCCGGCGGAGGCGAACGCGCAGCGGCAGGCCGAGGTCGCCGCCATCGAGAAGGAGTCGGCGCAGAAGACCGGCTTCGGCGGCCAGGTCGTCAAGCTCTACAGCGGCGGCGAGTACTGGCTCTACCGCTACAAGCGCTACACGGACGTGCGCCTCGTCTTCGCGCCCGAGGAGCAGGCGGCCTTCTTCGGCGGCGACTACGACAACTTCACCTACCCGCGCTACGCGCTCGACGTCTCCTTCTTCCGCGTCTACGAGGGGGGCCGCCCCGCGCGCACCGAGAACTTTTTGAGGTGGTCGAAGGCGGGGCCGAAGGAGGGCGAGTTCGTCGTCGCCTCGGGCTTCCCCGGCTCGACCGACCGGCTGCTGACGCTGGCGCAGCTTCAATACCAGCGCGACACCGGCAACCCCTTGCAGATGCGCGTGTGGCGCTCGCGGCGCGACGCGCTCGCGGCCTACGCCGCGCGCGGGCCCGAGCAGGCGCGCCGCGCGCAGTCGGCGAAGCGCTCGCTCGAAAATTCCATCAAGCGGCTGACGGGCCAGCAGGAGGGATTGGGAAACCCGCGCTCGTTCGCGCGCAAGGAGGCCGAGGAGAAGGAGCTGCGCGACCGCGTGGCCGCGCGCCCCGAGTTGCAGCGCGAGTACGGCGGCGCGTGGGACGAGATAGCGGCCGCCTACCGCGACTACCCGGCCGCGGCGAAGCGCGTGGCCTTCACGACGCTCGCGCCCTCGCGGCTCGGCACCATCGCCTCGAACCTCGTCCGCCGCGCGGAGGAGACGCGCAAGCCCGACGAGAAGCGCTACCCCGAGTTCCGCGAGGGTCGCCTGCCCGCGCTCGCGCTGAGCATACTCTCGCCCGCGCCCGTCTACGCCGACATGGAGGAGGCCGTCCTCGCCGCGTGGCTCGCCGAGGCGCGCGACGCGCTCGGCGCCGAAGACCCGTTCGTCCGCGCGGCGCTCGGCGGCGCCACGCCCGAAGAGGCGGCGCGCAGGGTCGTCGGCGGCACGAAGCTCGCCGACGTTGCCGCGCGCCGCGCACTCCTCGAAGGCGGCGCCGACGCCGTCGCCCGCTCCGACGACCCGCTCGTCGTCCTCGCGCGGCAGATGGAGCCCGTCTACCGCGAGCTGCGCGCGTGGGAGGAGACGAACATCAAAGGGGTCGAGGCGGCGGCCGGGCAGAAGATTGCGCTCGCGCGCTTCGCCGTCTACGGCAAGACGACCTACCCGGACGCGACCTCGACGCTGCGGCTGACCTACGGGACGGTGAGCGGCTACGAGGAGGACACGACGCTCGTCCCCTTCAAGACGACCTTCTACGGGCTCTACGACCGCTCCGAGGGCTTCGCGGGCAAGTCGCCCTACGACCTGCCTGCGCGCTTCCGCGAGGGGCGCGCGAAACTCGACCTCGCCACGCCGCTCGACTTCGTCTACACGGCCGACACCATCGGCGGCATGTCGGGCAGCCCCGTCGTCAACCGCGACGCGGAGATAGTCGGCCTCAACTTCGACAGCAACATCCAGAAGCTCCCGAACCGCTACTGGTACGTCGACGATGCGGAGGGCAGCCGCGCCGTCGCCGTCCACAGCGCCGCCGTCCTCGAAGCCCTGCGCAAGCTCTACGGCGCCGCGCCCCTCGTCGAAGAGCTGACGCGGCCGTGAAGGGTCGCTTTACACGCGCGGGGGTATCGGCTACTATCGCGCGGCCTTGTGCGCCGTTAACCCCTGCGCCCGAAACCCGGCTTAAGCTGAGCGAACTCAAATTTCATTGCAACCGCTTCGCGCCCCCCGCCTCATCTTCCGACCGGCGGAGGCCGTCCTCCGCGCGGCGGAGGGCGGACGGACGGGCGCGGTGCTGACTCTACTGTGAACAGATATGCCTTCAATTAAAACGGCGGCCGCGGCGCTGCTCGCGCTGGCCTGCGCGGCGTCGAACGTGCTCGCCGCCCCGACGGCGCGCCGCCCCAGGCGCGAGGCCGAGATACTCGCCTCCATCAAGTTCGACCCCAAGGTGCACGGCTTCGGCTTCCGCAACTTCGGCGAGAACCCCGACTACGAGGAAGACCTGACGGCCGACGACATGATTCGCATGTTCGGCGCCGAGAACGTCTGCATCGAGGGCACGACCGCCCGCGACTGCGTGCTCTACGAGACGGCCGAGCGCTGGATAGAGGAGTCGCTGGAGAAGATGAACGGCGGGCACTGCGACGGCTTCTCGGTCGCCTCCCTGCGCATGTTCGTCGGCCGCCCCTTCAAGGGGCGCAAGTCGCCCGCCGACTTCCAGCGCGGCGCGGTGAAGCTCTTCGACCTACAGAAGACGCCGCTCACAAGCAACTACGTCTCCTACTTCCAGGCGCTCACCTTCCTGAAGGAGACCTACACCTTCCGCGCGCCGACCTTCCAGTTGAAGCCGACGCAGATCGTGACGATGATCGGGCAGGCGATGCAAGCGGGCAAGGAGTTCTACACGCTCGAAGTCTGGATGCGCGAGCGCGGCAAGTACACGCGCGGCCACTCCATCGTCCCCATCGCCGTCGAGGACACGGGCGACGGCGAGAACTTCCGCATACACGTCTACGACAACAACTATCCGGGGCAGACGAAGTACGTCACCGTCAACACCGAGCGCGAGACGTGGCGCTACCACACGGCCAACAACCCGGCCGAGACGGCGCGCGACTACTACGGCGACGCGACGACCCACACGCTCGCCCTCAAGCGACTCTCCGACCGCAGCCGCAAGCGCTTCGAGTGCCCCTTCTGCGACGAGGACGAGGAGGAGGAGGACGACGACGAGGAGGCCGCCAACAGGTTCCTCCCCGGCGGCTTCATCACGCCCGCCTCCTTCGCGCGCCGGCAAGCCCCGCAGCCGGAGGCGCTGACCGTCTCGCTCAGCGGCGACCCCGACCTGCTCGTGACCGACCCCTCGGGGCGCCGCATCGGCTACGACGCCGCGCGCGGCGCCTCCGTCAACGAAATCCCCGGCGCGTACGAGAACCCCGTCATGGGCGAGGTGCTCGGCGGCGGCGACGACGACATCGAGCCCGAGTACCTCCTCCCCCTGGGCGCCGCGGCGGCGGCGAAGCCCTACACGTTCACCGTCTCGGGCAAGGGGCTCGACGAGGAGGAGACCTCCTCGCTCGAAGTCGTCGGCCCGGGCTTCGTCGTCGGCTTCGACGACATCTCGGTGGACAGGGGCGAGACGCTCACGATGAAGGTCGGCGGCGACGGGCGCGAACTCTCCTTCACGGCGAGCGCCGACGGCGAGACGCCATCGGTCTACATCACGACCGACTCCGGCCCCGACCGCCCGAGCTACGAGTTCGAGATCGGCGGCATCGCGCTCTCGGCGGGCAAGACCGTCTCCGTCAAACTCGACCCCGACAAGGGGCTCATCTACTTCCGCGACGACGACGGCGACGAGGACAAGTACGACGTGCGCGTCTCGCGCACCAACCCGGACGGCGCCGAGAGCGTCTTCGAGGAGTTCGACTTAGACATCGGCGACGACAACAGCTACGTGCTCAACTTCGGCGCGTGGGACGGCAAGTCGAAGATGTGCTTCGAGGACGACGACGACGAGGACGGCGACTTCGCCGACGAGGAGTGCGAGCAGGTCGAAGCCTCCAAGCCGGGCGCGGCCAGGCCGAAACAGTGAGGGGGAGAGAATGAGAAAGACTCTAAACGGTGAGGGGCAGAGAATGAGAAAGAGCCTGCGCGCGGCGATGGCGGCGTGCGCCCTACTGGTCGCGCTCGCGGGCGCCGCCGGCACGGCCGCCGCGCAGGCGGGCCGGCAGGACGCGCCCGTCGCGGGCGGCTACCGCGAGGTCCCGGCGGTCGGCCGCGACGTGCTCCGTGCGGCGCGCTTCGCGGTCAGGGAGCAGGGCCGGCGCGGCCGACGGCCCCTCTCGCTCCTCGCGGTGCGCCGCGCCGAGCAGCAGGTGGTGGCGGGGCTCAACTACAGGCTCGAACTGAGCGTCCGGTCAGGCGGCGAGACGCGCGCGGCGACCGCGGTCGTCTACCAGAACCTCCGGAACACGCTCTCGCTCACCGAGTGGAACTGGGCGGCCGGCGACGCGGCGACGCAGGAGGTGAGGCTCTACCTCGTCGCGCTCGACGACCGCGGCCGGCGCGGGCGCAAGATAGGCTGCGACGACAGCCTCGTGCCCGTGACGCGCCGGGCCGCGGCCGGCGGCGACCGCCTCAAGGCGGCCGTCGAGGCGCTGATAGCGGAGCCGCGCGAGGGCGGGGGCGGCCTCAACAACTACTGGCACAGCGAAGACCTCCGGGTGGCGAGCGCGACGGTGCGCGGCGGCACGGCGACCGTCCGCGTCCGCGGCACGCTCCCCGTCGCGGGCATCTGCGACCAGCCGCGCATCGAGGAACAGATAAACGCCACGGCGCGCGCCGTCCCCGGCGTGAGGCGCGTGCGGGTCTTCGTCAACGGCGTCTCGCTGCGCGAGGCCGTCCGCTGAAGGCGGGCGCCTCCGCGGCGGCGGGCCGGTTCCAAGCACCCTCACCGTTTGTTATAATCGCGCGGACTTTGAACGAACGCGCCGCCGCCGAGCGGCGCGCGCCGGGCCCGCCGCGGCGACTCCACGCGAGCATCCCCGAACCCCTGACAGTCATCTGACAGACGCTCGGTAATTTTCGGCGGCGGCGGCGGTCGAGGCGGGGGCTTCGACCCGCCCGCCGCCCGCGCTTTTTAGGCAGCAAGCCAACGAGTTTCCCCCGTGACCCCTGAACGCTGGAAGCAGGTCGAGACCGTCTTCGACGCCGCGATAGAGCTCGCGCCCGCGGAGCGCGACTCCTACCTCGAAGAGGAGTGCGGCACGGACGCGGAGCTGCGCCGGCAGGTCGAGCTGCTCATCCGCTCGCACGAGCAGGCGGGCTCCTTCATCGAGGAGCCGGCGGTGGCGGGCGTCGTCGGCGACGCGGGGAAGTTCGACGACGACGCGCCCTTCGTCGGCCGCCGCATCGGCTCCTACCGCATCGTGCGCGAGATCGGGCGCGGCGGCATGGGCGCGGTCTACCTGGCCGTGCGCGCCGACGACGAGTTCCAGAAGCGCGTCGCCATCAAGCTCGTCAAGCGCGGGATGGACACCGACTTCATCCTCCGCCGCTTCCGGCAGGAGCGGCAGATTCTCGCCTCGCTCGAACACCAGAACATCGGGCGCCTCCTCGACGGCGGGACGACCGACGACGGGCTGCCGTACTTCGTCATGGAGTACATCGAGGGGCTGCCCATCAACCAGTTCTGCGACGCGCACAAGCTCTCGACGCCCGAGCGCCTGCGGCTCTTCCTCAAGGTCTGCGCGGCCGTCGCCTACGCGCACCACAACCTCGTCATCCACCGCGACCTCAAGCCGTCGAACGTCATGGTGATGGCCGACGGCACGCCGAAGCTTTTAGACTTCGGCATCGCCAAGCTCTTGAACCCCGAGATGGGCGGGCGCGCGCCCGACCCGACGACGCTCGCCATGCGCCTGATGACGCCCGAGTACGCCTCGCCCGAGCAGGTGCGCGGCGAGACGGTAACGATGGTCTCGGACGTCTACTCTCTCGGCGTCCTGCTCTACGACCTGCTCACGGGGCACCGCCCATACACCTTCCGCAGCCGCTCGCCCGAGGAGGTGGCGCGCGTCATCTGCGAGCAGGAGCCCGAGCGCCCGAGCGTCGCCGTCAACCTGATAGAGGTCATCCCGGCCTTCGGCCGCGAGCCGGTCGAGATCACGCCCGACTCCGTGAGCCGCGTCCGCGACGGGAGCCTGGAGAAGCTGCGCCGCCAGCTCTCGGGCAGCATCGACAACATCGTCCTCAAGGCACTGCGCAAGGAGTCGCAGCGCCGCTACCAGTCGGTCGAGGAGCTGGCGCGCGACATCGGGCACTACCTCGAAGGCCGCCCCGTCAGCGCGCCCGCCTACTTCCCCGTCACGGCCGAGACGCGCCTCGGCGAGCAGGAGCCGTCCCCCTCGGCGAAGTCCATCGCCGTCCTCCCCTTCAAGACCCTGAGCCACGAGGAGAACCGCGACGAGTTCCTCGGCATGGGGATGGCCGACGCCATCATCACCAAGCTCTCGAACGTCGGCGGCATCGTCGTCCGCCCCACCAGCTCCGTCATCAAGTACTTCGACGGCGAGCAGAGCGCGGCGCTCGCCGGCCACGAGCTGGACGTGGCCTACGTGCTCGACGGCCGCATCCAGCGCGTGGGCGAGCGCGTCCGCGTCACCGTGCAGCTCGTCCGCACGCGCGACGGCGCGCCGCTCTGGGCCGGCAAGTTCGACGAGCGCTTCACGGACTTCTTCGCCGTCGAGGACTCTGTCTCCGAGCAGGTGGCGCAGGCGCTCGTGCCGCACCTGATGGGGGACGGGGCGGGTCTCGAAGGCCGCGCGAAGGCCGACGGCGGCGCGCCCCCGGCGCGCCCGACGGCCGCGACGACCGGCGACCCGCTCAAAGCCCGCACGACGGGGCCGACGCGCGCGCCCGCCTCGCAGGGGATACACGTCACGCCGCCGACCACCGGCCCGCGCCTCACCGACGACGAGGAGGCGCACCAGCTCTACAAGGCCGGCCGCTACTTCGCCACGCGCCGCACGGCCGACGGGATGCGGCAGGCCGTCGAGCGCCTTGAGCGCGCCGTCGAGCGCGACCCGAAGTTCGCGATGGCGTGGTCGGAGCTGGCCGACTGCTACGCGCTCCTGAACTGGTACGTCGACCCGCCGCCCGAGGGCGCCTGGGAGAGGGCGGTCGCGGCGGCGCTGCGCGCGGTCGCGGCCGACGACTCGTGCTCGGAGGCGCACGCCTCGCTCGGCTTCGTCAAGCTCTACTACGAGCGCGACTGGGAGGGCGCTGAAAGAGAACTCTCCCGCGCCGTCGAGCTGAAGCCCGAGAGCGCCGTCGCGCGCCGCTGGCACGCCTTCAACCTCTCGGCCACGGGGCGCCACGACGAGGCGGCGGCCGAGATCGAGAGAGCGCGCGAGTGCGCGCCGAAGTCGCCCGTGGTGGCGACGGGCGCGGCCAACGTCCTCTTCCTCGCCGGGCGCTTCGACGACGCGCTCGAACAGTGCCGGCGCGCGCTCGAACTCGACCCCGGCTCGATGTCCACGCACATCGTCATGCGCTGGTGCTACGAGATGAAGGGGATGTGCGAGGAGGCGCTGGGCGTCTACGAGCAGGAGCGGGCGTTTGCCGGCGACACGCCGACGACCTGCGCCAAGCACGCGCACGTCCTCGCCTCGTGCGGGCGCACGGCCGAGGCGCGCACCGTGCTCGAAGACCTGGCGGCGAAGGGCGAGGCGCGCGGCGGCCTCTCCTACGAGATGGCGGTCGTCTACTCGCTGCTGGGCGAGCGCGAAGAGGCGCTGCGCTGGCTCGACCGAGCCGCGTCGGAGCACGCCGTCGGGCTCGCCTTCGTCCGCGTAGACCCGCGCCTCAGGGGCTTGCGCGGCGACGCGCGCTTCGACGCGCTGCTGCGCCGCATCGGCTCCTGGCAGGCCCCGCACACGTCGGACGCGGGGCGCGCCGCCGTGCACACGACCTCGCCCTCGCAGGCGACGCGGGTCGCCGCCGCCGCCGCGCCGAAGGCGGACGAGGGCGGCGGCGTCAGGACGACGGATTCGCACGCGCCGGCCGCGCACGCGGCGGTCGCGGAGTCGCCCGCGCGCGCCGCCGGGTCGCGCTGGTATCCGCGCCGGCTGGTGCTCGGCGTCGCGGCCGTGCTCGCGGTGGTCTTGGTCGCGGGGCTCGGCGTGTGGTACTTCGGGCGGAGGGCGGATGCGGGGCCGGCCTTCCAGCACGCGGCGCCGACGAAGATCACGGCCGCGGGGAACGTCCGCCGCGCGGCGCTCTCGCCCGACGGCAGGACCGTGGCCTACGTCATAGACGAGGCGGGCAAGCAGGGCCTGTGGGTGCGGCAGGTCGCCGTCTCGAACAGCGTCCGGCTCGTGCCGCCCTCGGACGCATACTACCGCGGCCTCGCCTTCTCGCGCGACGGCACGTACATCTACTACACCGTCGCGTCGAAGGAGGGGCAGGGGTTCGACTTCTACCAGGTGCCTTGGCTCGGCGGGTCGGTCAAGCGGATCAGGCAGGGCGTCGGCGGCGGCGTCGGGCTGTCGCACGACGGCCGCTCGCTCGCCTTCTTCGTCTCGGACGCGCAGCGCGGGCGCGAGACGCTCTTCGTGGCGAACGAGGACGGGACGGGCGAGCGCGCCGTCGCCTCGCGCGACTACCCCGAGCACTTCTCGGCCTCCGTCGCGCCGGCCTTCTCGCCCGACGGCGCGCGCCTCGCCTTCGCGGTCGAGACCTCGGACGCGAACGGGTTCTTCGTCAGGGCGCTGGAGGCCGACGTGGAGGGCGGGCAGGTGAGGGAACTCTCGCCGGGCAAGCGCTGGAGCGACATCGGGCAGATGGCGTGGCTCGCCGACGGCTCGGGGGTGCTGCTCTCGGGGATGGACGAGACCATCTCGATGCGGCAGCTCTGGCGCGTCTCGTACCCGGAGGGCGCGGCCGCGCGCGTGACGAACGACCTGACCGACTACGGCGACGTGAGCCTGTCGGCCGACGCGCGCTCGCTCGCCGCCGTGCAGGGGCAGACGCTGACGACCGTCTTCCTCGCGCAGGCGTCGGACTACGGGCGGCCGGCGCAGGTGACCTCGGGCGCGGGGCGCTACGTCGATCTTTCGTGGACCCCGGACGGGCGCGTGCTCTTCGCCTCGGACGCCTCGGGCAACGCGGACGTGTGGGAGATGGCGGCCGACGGGAGCGACCAGCGGCAGTTGACCGCCGGCGCGGGGCGCAACTACGCGCCCGTCTCTTCGCCCGACGGGCGCTACGTGCTCTTCCACTCGAACCGCTCGGGCAGTTGGCAGATCTGGCGTATGGACAGGGACGGCAGCAACCCCGTGCGGCTGACCGAGGGCGAGGAGAACAGCAACTGGCCGCAGTTCACGCCCGACGGCCGCTGGGTCGTCTACGAGCACGCGGGCGAGGGGGCGCAGACGAACGTGTGGCGCGTGCCCACCGAGGGCGGGCGGCCCGAGCGGCTGACGCGGCAGCTCTCGATGCGCCCGTCGGTCTCGCCCGACGGCCGGCTCGTCGCCTACTGGCAGAAGGAGGAGCGGCCGGGCGCGCCGTGGGGCATCGCCGTCATCCGCGCCGAGGGCGGCGAGCCCGTCCACACCTTCGAGGTGCCGCAGAACGAGGCCAACGGCATGTCCTCGATCCACTGGACGCCGGACGGCCGCGCCTTCGTCTACACCGACTACCGCGACGGCGTGACGAACCTCCTGCTCCAGCCCGTCGAGGGCGGGGCGGCGCGGCAGATCACGAACTTCACGCGGGAAATCTTCTACTCCTTCGACCTCGCGCGCGACGGCCGCCTGCTGCTCGCCAACGGCGTCACGACCAGCGACATCGTCATCTTCCGCGACCCGCAGCGCTGAAGGCTTTCAGGAGGCGAACGCGAGCGAGATGCTCGCCTTCCGCCGCAGGAAGACGACCGCCGCCGAGGCGTCGCCGCGGCGCAGGCCTTCGAGCACCGCGTCGGGCGCGCCGTACCTCTCCTTCAGACACTTGTAAGCCTCGACCATCTCCTTGGGGTTCCCGGGCGGCGCCTGCGAGAAGGCGGCCCAGACGCGGTAGAGGTCTGCGTAAGCCTGCACCGAGAGGCGGAGCGCGGCCTTCTTCCGGCACTCGGGGAGTCCGAGGAGCGACTTGTTGACCTTGTGCAGGGCGAGCATGAGCTTCGCCTTGTAGTCCTGCCTGTCCACGCCGCCGGGCGGCACCTCCTCGCCGCCGGGGCCGAGGAAGAGCTGGTTGACGCGCTTGAGCGCCTGCACGCCCGCGCGCAGCGACTTCGTCTGGCCGAGCGAGAGCGTGAACTTGCCCTCGTCCTCGTCGTCGACCTCGGTGTAGCGGACGCCGAAGCCGACGCCGGGGAACTGGTTCGTGACCTCGCCCCACACCTTGACCCACTCGCCGTCGTGCAGCTCGATCTCAAGCCGTATCAGCTCGCGCAGGGTCGTCTGGCTCTCGCTCAGGATGAAGCAGCCGCCGGCGCTGATGTCGCTCACCGTGCCCTCGTGGCAGCCGAAGAGCCCCTCCCAGCGCACGCGCAGGTAGACGTTCAGCCGCTCGTGCTGCCGGCGCTCGACGGGCCCCGCCGCCTCCCCCTCGGCTCCGGCCGCGGCCTCGGCCGGGGCCTCGGGCGTGGTGGTGACGGCGGTCTCTTCCGCGGTGGTGTCGGCCGTCGTTGACATGCTCGGTCTCTGAAATCCCTTGACGCCCGGCGCGCCCTACGCGGGCGGCGTCTCTTCGTCGAAGTGCGGCGCCGCGCCCCTCAGCGCCTCGCGCATCCCGACGTGGTGGATGAGCGTGGAGAGGTACTGCGAGAACTCGTGCAGCACCGCCTCGAAGTCCTCCATCTCCTCGAAGGCGCGCTTCACGTCGTCCACGTAGCGGCCGAACTCGCCCCAGTCCTTGTACATCAGGAAGTGCATCGTCTCGTCGCGGAAGTGTTCGAGGTGGCGGACGAGCGAGTGCTTGAGAAGGATGCCGCTGGAGCCTTCGGCGGCGCCGACCTTGCGACGGAGCGCGTGCAGCTCGCGGTAGAGCGTGTGCGAGTTCTCGACCTTGGCGCGGTAGTCGTCGAAGAGCAGCTCGCCGGTCGCCGCGGGCTCGAACGCCTGCGCGAGCGTGATGGCGGTCTGCTGGAGGCAGTTGTGCAGCAGCCCCCACGCGCGGGAGAGGTCTGCGCGCGTGTAGGGCGGCGCGGCCTCCTCGGCGAGGCGCGGGAACTCCTGGCGGAAGACCTTCGTCAGCTCGTGGCCGATGACGAAGCGCATGCCGTCGAGGACTTCGAGCGGGCGGCGGCCGAGCCTCGCGCCGCCCGAGACGGCCTCCGTGACCTGCGAGAGCAGGGACGCGCCCTGCCGCCGCACGTCCGCGAAGAGCGGCCCGACGGGCGCGGGGCGCGGCTGCGTCAGCGCGCGCTCGATGACGCCGAGCGTGTCGAGCGCCGCGAGCAGGCGGGCGAATGTCGAGCCGACCAGCTCGCGCAGCCCCGCCGGCTCGACGCGGCCGACGACCTGCGCGAAGGCGTGCGGGAGCCGGGGCGGCGGCGGGACGCGTGGGCGTGCGGGCGCTTCCTGCGGCGGCGGCGCGGGCGCGGGCGCGGGCTTCGCGGCCTCGGCCGGCGCGGGCTTCGCGGCCCCGGCCGGCGCGGGCAGCGCCTGCGCGGAGTCCTCCCAGGCCGCCGGCGTAGACCAGTCCATCTCGCCGAGGTCTATCTCGACTTCCAGCTCTTTGTCTGAGGTCTGGTCGCTCACATGGTTCGGGGGTCGTTACGTGTGTGCCCGGGGCGCGCGCCCCTGTCGGGGGAGGGCGGCGCGCCCCGGGCGAGGGCGAGGGGGAGGGGTGTCGTCGGGCTACTTCGTCTCGGAGAGCGCGGCGATGTAGCAGCCGCGCGCCGTCGCCGTCAGGGGGTCAGCGGCCATCCGCACCTCGGAGAGCTGCACGGGGAAGTCGCCCTCGGCGCGCAGCATCGCGTCGAACCTCTGGAGGAAGCCGGCGGGCTTCGCCGTCCCGCCCGCGAGCACGACCGGCATCGGGCGGTCGACCTTCGGGAGCTGGCCCGAGCGGGAGAACTCCGAGCGGAGGCGGTCGATGAGCGTGCGCATCAAGTCCTCGTAGAAGATGTGGAGCGCGCCGGTCATCTCGTCCTTCGCCGGGCGCGAGAGGTCGAGCTTCTCCTCCTTGAAGAGCCTGACCTTGGTCGTGTTGCTCTCGCCCATCACCTCGGCCACGTTGCGGTCGATGTAGTCGCCGCCCTTCGGCACGCTGAAGGTGATCATCGGCATCGACATGAAGGAGACCGAGACGTTGCACATCCCGCCGCCGAAAGAGACGCCGATGCCGGTGAAGTTCTCGTCCTGAAGCTCACTGAAGACGACGGCCTGCCCCTCGTTGACCGGCTTCGCGTTGTAGCCGAGCGACTGGAGGAACTGCTTCAGGACCGCCTCGTGGTAGACGAGGTTGCCGTTGGCGTTCTCGCCCTTGCCGGGGACGCTGAAGCAGAGCACCTCGCCCTTCTTCGCGCGCGGTACCATCAGGGAGATGATGCGCTGGATCATGTGCTGGCTGTTCTCCTCCTTCGGGTTGATCAGCCCGGAGCACATCGGGCGGCGCGCGTCCGTGTCGAGGAAGCTGGCGAAGAAGTCGGAGTCGTTGCCGTAGACGTAGAGGTTCTTGCAGTTGCGCTCGTAGACCATCCCGCGCTGCCGGAGCATGTTCTCGGCCATCTCGGAGACGGGCACGGGGACGAAGGCGTTGAGCTGCGAGCGGCGGCGCTCGCCGTCGGGGCCGTCGGCGGCGACGATGCGGCTCGTGCCGATGTCGAGCCCGACGGGGCCGGCCTTGGTCTCGTTCGCTTCCGCCTTCGCAGTGGTGGGGGCCTGTGTTCTCTCTTCCATTTTCATCTCCTCGGTGGTCTTTAAAAATTTTTTCGGGACGGTCTTTCTGAAAAGACTGTCGGCGGGACTGCCTTCGTCGCGCGACGGTCTCGCCGCGTCGCGGTGAGGGCTTGCAATGCGCGTGCCCTTTCTGGAAGAGGGGGGAGGGGGCTTCCAGAAATCGGCCCGGCGGGTTCCAGAAAACCGGGGCGCTACTCCCCGGCCGCGCCGCGCTCCGCGGGGCCTTCGGCGCGCCCGGCCGAACGCTGCGCCTGCAAACGCTCGCGGTAGACGGCGCGCATGCGCGCGCGCAACTCGTCCGCGCCCTCGCCCACGGCGCGGCGCGCGAACTCCGATTCGGCCGCGCCTATCCCCGGCCAGGGCTCGCCGCCCATCAGCGCCACCGTCTCCGGGTCGTAGCCGAAGCCCAGCTCGGCCACGCTCGCGGGCGGGACGGCGTACTTGTCCGAGAGCCCCATGGCCTCGAACGGGAAGCCCTGCGCCCAGTCGTGGTGGAAGAGGATGCGGCCGTTCGAGGGGTTGACCGAGACGAGCCCGTGCGTGACGCAGTTGGCGTCGTCTATCTGGTAGCGGCTGCGCAGGACCTGTGTTAAGAGGCGGCCGGCGAGCACCTGCGCCTCGGTCAGCCGCCCGCCCGCCTCCGACACGTCGGCCTTCGTCTCGAAGCAGACGCCGAGGAAGCTGTCGTTGAGCCCCGCGTAGACGACGCGGCCGTCCGACCAGACGGAGTGGCCGGCGTGGAAGGCGGCGTCCTCGTCGCGCACGACGCGGTATATCTGGCCGAAGCGGTCGATGACGTAGTTGTAAGACTTGTGGTCGCGGACGTAGGCGAGCAGGTTTTTGGAGCGGAACTCGATGGAGCCGCTGTTGTCCTCGACGAAGGGGACAAGGTCGCTCTCGGAGGTGTGGTAGACGATGCCGGCGGGCGAGGTCTGCGCCTCGGCCGCGGCCTCGGCGCCGCCCGGGCGGAAGGGCAGGTAGCGGCGCGGGCGGTTCGCCGTCTGGTAGGTGTTGATGATGCGCGCGCCGTTGCTGTAGCGCTCGAAGTCGCCGCCCTGCTCGACCATCCAGACCTTCTCGGGCTGGTAGGAGGGGAGGTGCCCGGCGAGCCCGGCGGCCGCCCTCTCGTCGCCCGCGACGCGGACGCGCTCGACGCTCTTGTAGCGCCCGGCGAGGAACTCGTTGGCGCGCGCCGCCGTCCACGCCGCGCCGCGGTAGGCGACGAAGCAGAGCAGGACTGCGGCGGCGGCCGCCGCGACGTAGAGCGCGCGGCGGAACTGGTAGCAGCGGTAGAAGAGGCGCGCCGAGAGCGGCGCCTGCTTGTGCAGCCCCAGAAGGCCGCGCCGCCCGCCCGAGTCGGACGGCAAAAGGCGGCCGACCTCGCGGAACATCGCCTCGTAGAGCGAGAAGTTCAAAAGCCGCTCGTCGAGGTTGTACTTCCGCAGGAAGGGCCAGCGCGCGAGGTACTCTTCGGCCCGCGCGCGGCGCTCCGCCTGGAGCGAGAGCGTGCTGTTGAGGAAGCGCAGGCGCACCTCGGGGCGCGCGAAGAAGCGCGCGTAACCCTCGACTATCTTAAAGTGCGACGACGCGGCGTCCCGCACCGCCGCGTCGCTCAGCATCTGGTTGGGCAGGGCCGTAGACATCAACGCTCCCCCGGGGTCGAACCCTTCGGGCTCTCAGTTCTGTATGGGGACGACGATGGCGGCGGCCGCGGCGCCCTTCGCGCGCAGTGCGGCGGCGGCCTTCGCCGCCCCCTCGCGATCCGCGAAGCGCCCGACCTGCACCCTGTACCAGGTGCCGCGCCCGGGCAGTTCGGCCGCGACGGCGCGCGACTCGAACCCCGCGGCCCTCAGCGCAGAGACGCGCGCGTTGGCCTCCGACTGCGTGTTGAAGGAGCCGACCTGCGCGGTGAACTTAGCCTTCGCGCCGTCGGCGGGCGCGGGGGACTTCTCCTCCGCCTTCGGGGCGGGGGCGGGCTGTTCCGGCTTGGCGGCCTGCGCGGCCGCGGGCGGGGTCGCCGGCTGCGGGGCGGGGGCGGCGGGGGTCTGTGCCGCGGGCTGTGCCGGTCTGGCGGGAGCCTGTGGGGGCTGGACGGCTTCGGGCGCCGCGGCGGGGGCCTTGGCGGCCTTCGCGGCGCGCGCGTCGTTGCGCGTGGGCGGCTTGCCGGCCGCGGCGTCGCCGGCCGGCCGCATCCAGCCCAGCAGGACGACGAGCCCCGAGCAGCAGACGGTTAGCACCAGAAGCCAGGCGGGGGCCATCTTCAGCACCCGGACGCCGACGGCGAACGGGTCGGGCGAGACCGCGGCGAGCTTGCGGGCGGGCTTCGGGGTGGCGGGTTCAGGGGCGGCGGGGCGCGTGGGCGCGGGCGGCGCGTACTCGATGACGGGCGCTGCTTCGTCAACGACGGCCGGGGCGGGCATGTCGTCCTGTGTCATGGCGGGCTCCGTAAAGTTCTCGTCCGAACGTTTGAAACGAGCGAGCGCGGGGAGGGCGCACTCGCGCGGCGACACTTCCACGCCGACTCTTACAAGTCTCATGCCCCGGCCGCGCCCCCGAAGAAAATTTTTCGCGGCCGCCGGAAGAGACGCGACCGCCTCCGCGACCCGACCCTTTGGCGCCCCGCGCCCCGCGTGAGGGGTCAGTCCACGCGCGCACGAGCGCGTCACGTGACGCGGTTTGTCACCCGCGCGCTGCCGTGATTTGTCACAGTGTCACGCGCCCGGCGTCGCGCGGCAGGCGCGCGGGGCGAAGTCCCCGCAACCGGGGGGCGCGCCGCGGGGTTCGGGGTTCGGGGCGCGTGCGTGCGTGCGGGAACAACACTTGCTTAAGTGGGGCGGCTTTTTCTCCCCACGCGCCGCGCCGCTTTACGGCCCGTGCGAGGCCCCGACCCTCCGCACGCAGAGCCGACCCGTTCCGCCTCGCGCCCCGAAGAAGAAGAAACGCCAACCGGCCCACGCCGCGAAAGACGCAGGGACGCCCCACATGATCCTGACCTACACCAGACCTCCGGCGCGGGCCTATGCGTTCGCCGCCGCCGCCTTCGGGCTGGCCGCGCTCGCCGTCTCGCTGCCGGCTTACGCCCGCCTCCCTTGGGACGGGCGCTACCTCCTGCTCGCCTTCTGCGCGCTGACGCTCGGGACACGCCTCTACCTCAAAGTCCCGCACGCCGGGAGCGCCGTGCCGCTCTCAGCCGGCTTCGTGCTGCTGGCGTGGCTGCTCTACGGCTTCGGCGCGGCCGTCCCCGTCGCGGCGGCCGCCGCCGCCGTCTCTTCGCTGAGGTTGGGTCGGCGCGGCCGCCCCGTACTCGTGGACGCAGGCGCGGCCGGGGCGGCGACGCTGCTGGCCGGCTGGGCGGCGAAGGCCGCGGGCGCGTTCGACCCGAACCCTTCGGTCTACGCGGCGGCGCTGGGCGCGACGCTCTTCTGCCTCGTGCGCTCGGCGGCCGAGTCGGCGCAGTTGGCCGCTTGGGGGCACACCGGGGTCGGGCGCTCGGCGGCGCGCGCCTACCTCGACGCGCTCACGTGGACTTTCATCGCCTACCTGGCCGCCGGCTCGCCCGCCGTGCTGGCCGCGCAGTTGCCGCAGGGGCGCGCGCTCGACCTCCTGGTCGCGCTCGCGGCCGCGGCCGCCGGCCTCGACGCGCTGCTTCAGGCGCACCGCGGGGCGGGCTCGGCGGCGCGCGCGTGGCCGGCCGCCCCGTCGCAGGGCGAGCAGTTCGCGGCCACGCGCCCCTTCATCGCCGCCTTCGAGCACGCGGCCATCGGGATGGCCGTGCTCTCGGCGAAGGGGAGCCTGCTCTGGGTCAACCGCGCGCTCTGCTCCTTCCTCGGCTACTCCGAGGCGGAGCTGATGTATTCGAGCCTCAAGTCGGTCACGCACAAGGACGACCTCGTCACCGCGCTCGCCGGGCTCAAGAGCATGCTCAAGCGGCGCTCGGACTTCCTCCAGATGGAGGTGCGCCACCAGCGGCGCGGCGGCGGGCAGGTCTGGGCGCTCTGGAACGTCGCGCGCTTCAAGGACGAGCGCGACGACGAGACCTACCTCGTCCTCCAGCTCCAGGACATCACCGAGCGCAAGCAGTCCGAGGAGCAACTGCGCCACGACGCCTTCCACGACCCGCTGACGGGTCTGCCGAACCGCGCGCTCTTCGCCGACCACGTCAAGCTCACCATCGCGCGCGCGCGCCGCACGTCGGCGAGCCGCTTCGCCGTCCTCTTCTGCGACCTCGACCGCTTCAAGGTCATCAACGACTCGCTCGGCCACGTCGCGGGCGACCAGTTGCTCGTCGAGGTCGCGCGCCGGCTCGAAAGCTGCCTGCGGCAGGGCGACACGGTGGCGCGCGTCGGCGGCGACGAGTTCACCATCCTGCTCGACGACCTCGACGGCGAGGCGGAGGCGCAGGCCGTCGCCGAGCGCATCCAGCAGGAGGTCTCGGCCCCCATCGTGCTGAGCGGCCGCGAGGTCTTCACCACGATGAGCATCGGGCTGGCCACGGGCTCGGCCAGCTACACAGACCCCGAGGACATCCTGCGCGACGCGGACACGGCCATGTACCGCGCGAAGTCGCTCGGCAAGGCGCGCCACGTCCTCTTCGACCACAGCATGCACGCCTCGGCCGTCAACCTCCTCCAGATCGAGACCGACCTGCGGAAGGCGCTGGAGAAGGAGCAGTTCTTCCTGCTCTACCAGCCCATCGTCTCGCTCGACAACTTCAAGCTCTGCGGCTTCGAGGCGCTCATCCGCTGGCACCACCCGGAGCGCGGGCTCGTCTCGCCGCTCGACTTCATCTCCATCGCCGAGGAGACGGGGCAGATCATCCAGCTCGGCGAGTGGGCGCTCTACGAGGCGTGCCGGCAGATGCGCGAGTGGCAGGAGAAGTACCCGCAGGCGTCGCCCTTCTTCATGAGCGTCAACCTCTCGGCCAAGCAGTTCAACCACATGATGCTCATCGCGCAGGTGGACAACGTGCTGCGCAAGACGGGACTCAACCCCCGCCAGCTCAAGCTCGAAATCACCGAGGGCGCCGTCATGGACAACATCGACACGGCGACCGAGATGCTGCGCCACCTGCGCGACCTCGGCGTGCAGTTGGCCATCGACGACTTCGGCACCGGCTACTCCTCGCTCTCCTACCTCCACCGCTTCCCCATCGACACCCTCAAGATCGACCGCTCCTTCGTCACGCGCATGGCGAACAACCCCGAGAACGTCGAGATCGTCCGCACCATCGTCATGCTCGCGCAGGTCTTGGGGATGGACGTGGTGGCCGAGGGCGTCGAGACGCGCGAGCAGTTGAAGCTCCTGCGCGACCTGCGCTGCGAGTACGGGCAGGGCTACTACTTCTCGCGCCCGTCGAGCCCGGGCGACGCCGAGAAGATCATCGTCGAGACGAACGAGAAGGTGCGCAAGGTGCACATGCCCGAGGAGGCGCCCCCCCCGCCCGTCCCCAACACGAGCGTCAAGTCGCTCAAGTTCGTGGCCTCGGACTAAAGGCGGCGCCTCACGGGCCGCCGCGGAGACGACATGAACAACCAGAGCAGAAGGACGCGCTACCTCGCAGACCTCTCCTGCGCCTTCGGGCCCACGCCCGACGCGCCCCGCAGCGGCACCATCACGAGCATCGGGCTGCGGGAGTGCTTCGTGAAGACGAAGGCCACCGTGATGGAGGGGCAGGACATCTACGTCCGGGTCTGGATGCCGGACAACCGCTGGCTACGCTTGAGCGGGCGCGTGAAGTACCACATGTCGGGCGTCGGCTTCGGCGTCGTCTTCAACGAGCCGCCCGAGGCGGAACTCGCCGGGCTGGCCGGACTCGTCCAGGCGCTCAGCCGCCGGCAGGGCGACCGCGACACCGACTTGAGCTACGACCCGGCAGGCGTCGTGCCTGCCGGCTCCGGCCGCCCCTGAGCCGCGCCCCCGGCCACCCGGCCGGCGAAAAACACAGGAAAACCTTGAAGAAGCCGCCCGCGGGCGGCTTTTTTCGTGTCCCGAACAAAGCGCTTGAGCCGGCGGCTCAAGTACGTGCGCGGGCGGCTCAACCGTGCCTCAAGTAATTCTCAACCCCTGTCTCCTAATCTCCCGCACAGATACGGCAGTGGCGCAATCTTAAGCGGGACACGAAAGCCCGCCCGCCCTCCTCGGAGCCGCCGCCGCGGTCGCGGAAATATTAAAAACGGAGATGTGTGATGAGAATGAATAACCCCAAAGTTAAGTCCACGGCGCGCCGCGCGGTGTCGGCGGCGCTGGCGCTCGTCGTCGCGGCCTCGTTCGCCGCCGCGGGCTTCGCAGGGCTCTTCCGCGCGCAGGCGGCGGGGCTCGCGCGCTCCGTCATCGTCGAGTTCAAGGCCGACCCCGGCGCCGTCTGGAAGGCGAAGCAGGAGAAGGCCGGCCGCCGCGTCTCCGACGAGCAGCTCCGGCAGTACCGCGCCTCCGTCAACGCGCAGCAGAACCAGTTCCTCGAAGAGCTGAAGTCGCGCGGCGTCTCCTACACGGTCGAGGGCGTTGACCTCAAGGACTTCGCCGGCAACGTCGCGGGGCGCGCCGACTACCGCTTCAACCTCGTGCTGAACGGCATCACCCTCAACGTGCCCGGCGCGGCCATCCGCGAAATCGAGGCGATGCCGCAGGTCAAGCGCGTCGTCAACAACGCGGTGCTCCGCCTCGACCTCAACAGCAGCGTCAAGTACATCAACGCGCCCGCCGTCTACGGACAGGTGCAGGAGCTGACGCCCTTCGACACGGCGCGCGAGGGCTTCGAGGGGCAGGGCACATACGTCGCCGTGCTCGACACCGGCATCGACTGGACGCACCCGATGTTCGGCGGCGACCCGACCCCGCCGCGTTTGGGAACCGCGCCGCCCGTCGCGGCCGTCGGCACCAACCAGAAGGTCGTCTACTACATGTCCTTCTCGGGCGGGCTCATCGACGACTTCGGCCACGGCTCGGCGGCCTCGTCCGACATCGCGGGCTATCTGGCGCAGGCGCCCGGCGCCGACGGCCTGCCCGGCACGGCCGACGACATACGCCTGCACGGCGTCGCGCCGCAGGCACGGCTTATGGGCTACAAGGTCTGCACCGGCACGGGCTCGTGCGTGAGCGCCTCGACCATCCTCGGCCTTGAGGACGCCGTCTCGCCCTACTCCGTGACGATGCAGCCGAAGCCGGTCGCCAACGTCATCAACCTCTCGCTCGGCGGTGCCGGCAGCCCCGACGACGCGACGGCCGTCGCGGCCTCGAACGCCGCGCTGCTCGGCACCATCGTCGTCGCCTCCGCGGGCAACGACGGCCCGGGCGAGGGCACCATTGGGAGCCCGGCGGCCGGCCGCCACGTCATCTCGGTGGCCGCCACCACGCACCCCTCCGCGGCGAACACCAACTGGTCGGTTGACCTTTTGAAGGCTTCGGCCGTCCCGCAGGCGGCCGTCGGCTTCGTCACGCCCGCGAAGAGCCTGCCCGCGGCCGAAGGCTTCAACCGCATCAAGCTCTACCCGATGGCCGGCACGCCCGACCCGGCGGCCGGCTCCGTCGCGCAGCGCTACGCGCTCGTCAACAACCCGACGGGCACCTACCCGTCTTCCGTGAGCGGCCGCATCGCGCTCGTCAAGGACTCGGGGCTCGCCTCCGCGACCTTCTTCGACATCGCCGCCTCTTCGGCCGCCGCGGGCGCCGTCGGCTGCATCCTGATTAGCGAGACGACCAACCCGACCGCCGTCAAGGGGCTCATCCCGTGCGCCATCGTCTCGCCCTCGGACGGCGAGGTGCTGGTGGACGCGCTCTCCTCGACGGACGACGACAAGGTTGACCCGCCCAACGGCGCGGTCTCGGAACTCCCCATCCGCCTCAACCCGTACCTCGACGACGTTTTCTACGGCACGACGACCTCCTTCAGCTCGCGCGGCCCCGTCGAGGGCTTAGGCCAGATTAAGCCCGACGTGACCGCGCCCGGCATCAACGTCCTGAGCGCGACCGTGCGTGTAGGCGGCGGGACGGCCACCGTGCCGCCCACCACGATGTTCGACCCCTCGGGCTACACGCTCGCCACCGGCACGAGCTTCTCCGGCCCGCACGTCTCGGGCGTGGCGGCGCTCCTCAAGCAGGCGCACCCCGACTGGACGCCCGACATGGTTCGCACCGCGATGATTAACACCGCGACGAACATGCGCTCGGCCTCGGGCGCGCCGCGCACCGACGGCGCGCAGTCCGACTCGATTCTCGACCAGGGCGGCGGCCTCGTGGACGTGCGCGCCGCGGTCAACACGAAGGCGCTGATGGGCGTCGCGGGCGACGGCATCGAGGTGCCCGGCATACTCGGCAGCCACTCCTTCGGCGAGTGGGCCGTGCTCAACAACCGCGTCACGAACACGCGCGAAGTCACCGTCACCGTCCGCGACCTCTCGGGTCAGGGCGGCACCTACAACCTTTCGACGGCGAACAACCGCGTGCTCGACCAGCCCGGCTTCAACGCCTCTGTGAGCCCCGCGAGCGTCACCGTCCCGGCGGGCGGCGAGGCCACCTTCAAGGCCACGGTGACGGTTGACGGCAACGTCGCGCGCGACACCGCCGCCAAGCAGCTCCAGTGGTACGTCGTCGCGCAGCGCGCCGGCTCCGCAGACCGCCTCCGCATGCCGATGTACCTGAAGGCGACGGCGAGCCTGCCGTCGGATGAGATTTCCAGCAGCGAGACCGAGACGCTCAACGGCACGGTGCTCGCCGGCGACGCGGGCGCCCAGCGCGACAACGACCTCTACGCCGCCGACGGGGTGAGCTACGTTGACGTGCCCGTCCAGGTGGACGCCGCGACGAAGAAGCTCGACGCGACGCTGACGTGGGACTACACGGACGTGCCCGAGGCGGGCGTCGGCCTGCCCGACATGGACTTCATCCTCTTCGACCCGAACGGCAACCAGATAGACGACTCGGCCAACGGCAGCGGCCCCGAGCACGTCTCGGCCGACACGACCGTCCCCGGCACGTACGTCTACCGCGTCTACGGCTGGGCGAACGGCCCGACCGACTTCCAGATCGAGAGCACGAAGCTCAAGGGCGGCGCGCCGCCCGCGGTGCGGCCCTTCGCCGCCGACTTCGTGCTCGGCGCGCAGCGCCTCGACTTCGACGGCAACGTGATGCTCAACTGGCAGCCGCAGGGCCCGGTCGAGGCTTACGAGGTCGAGGAGTCTACCGACGGCACCAACTACGCGGTCGTCCGCACCGTCCCCGGCGCGGAGACGAGCGCCGCCTTCGCCGGCCTCGCGGACGGCACGCACAGCTTCCGCGTCCGCTCCGTCACGCCCGGCCGCATCGGCAAGTACGTGACCGACCCGAGCAACGCCGAGGCGGTGACGGTCGCGCGCCGCACCGAGACCGACGTCACCGGCCTCGTCGAGCCCGTCAACAAATCAATCGTCTTCGGCTCGGGCGTGACCGACGTGACGACCTCGCTCCTGAACAAGTCCACGACGGTCTTCTACCCGAGGGCGCGGCTGGAGATCGTCTCGGTCGAGTCCTCGGGCGGCACGGTGCGCGTCGCCAACGCCGACAACGGCGGGGACGGCATCTTCCAGGACGCCGTCTTCGACTACTCGGAACTCGTCGGCGCGGACTTCCAGCCGAACGAGGAGACCGCCGCGCGGGGCATCAGGTTCAGCAACCCGAAGACGGTGCTCTTCACCTTCACGGCGCGCACGATCGCCTACGTCGCGGGCGCCGCGGGCGGCACGGCCTCGACGACGAGCACCCCCGCGGGCGGCACGTCCGCGGGCACGGCCCCGACGGGCGGCACCTCGGCCGGCGCGGGGACGGCCTCGGCGGGCGGCACGCCGACGACCGTCAGGCTGCTGAAGTTCACGGTCAACCCGCTGACGAAGACCGTCTCCGTCACGCCGCTCCGCTAGTCGCGGCGGACAAAAAAACTTTCGCGCCGCCACTCGGGTTCGAGTGGCGGCGCGAAAGTTTTTTTGCGGCCTCGAACCCGCCGCTAGGACTTCCGGTACTGCGCGTACTTGCCCTCCATGCGTGCCGACTGCCCCGGGGTGAACTGGAACATGCAGGGGTCGTCGGTGTAGTCCATGAAGTTGAAGACGGGGTCGTCGCCCGCGTAGGCCGAGCGCGTGCAGGAGTCGCGGCCGACGGGGCAGCCGAAGGCGGGGCCGGCCTCGGCCGCCGTGTCGTCCACGTAGTCGTTGTTCGGCGTGCAGCCGTTCTGGAACGTGTGGTAGAGCCCGAGCCAGTGGCCGGCCTCGTGCGTCACGGTGTCGCCCTCGTTGAAGGGGTACTGCGAGCCGCCGGGCAGGCTGGTGTAATCGATGACGACGCCGTCCTGCGCGGGCTGCGCGTTGTAGCTGTCGGGGAAGGTGGCCCATCCGAGGAAGCCGCCGCCGAAGGTCGTGTAGACGTTCAGCGCGTCGGCGCCGCCGCGCCGGAGCGCCGCCTTGGCCTGCCGCTCCTGTATGGACTGGATGCCCATGAAGAACCAGTCGGCGTTCGTCGTGCGGTCGATGCCGGCCAGCTCGAAGCGGAAGGGCGTCGCGGCCCCGCCCGTCGCGCCGGAGTAGGCGTCGTTCAGGACCTTGACCTGCGCGCGGAGCTGCTGGTCGGGCACGTCGCCGTTGTCAATCCCGGCGCCCTTGTTGATGACGTGGAAGTAGACGGGGACGGTGACGGAGCCGGCCGTCTTCTTCCCGCGCGACTGCTGGAACTTCTGGAAGGTGGACTCCGCGTCGGCCAGGCGCGCCGGGTCGGGCGAGGCCGTCCCGCAGCTCCGCCCCGGGCCCGCGGCGCGCGCCGGGGCAGACGCCGCCGAGGTGGCGCGTGTGAAGATTCCGCGCGGCGCGGCCGCGAGCAGGGCGAGGGCCGCCAGAAGGGAAAGCAGCACAGCTTTTCTCATGTACTTCAAGCTCCTGTCTGTGGAAGGTTGGAAGGTGCGGGAGTCCGCGCGGGACGCCCCCTCGGGGTTTCAGTCCGGAGACCGGATTGTCGTCGGGCGCGCGCCCGCAGTCAAGCTTGAAAACGGCTAATCGGCCTCCTCCTCCTCACGCGCGGGCGCGACGGCGGCCTCGACCAGCGCGCGCGGGACGCCGAGGAACGCGCGGACGACCGCGGGGTCGAACTGCGTGCCGGCGCAGCGCTCCAACTCGGCGGCCGCCTCCTCGTACCCGACGGGCGGGCGGTAGGGGCGCTCGCTCGTCATGGCGTCGAAGGCGTCGGCCACGGCCACCACGCGCGCGTTGAGGTCTATCCGGTCACCGGCCAGTCCCGCCGGGTAGCCGCGGCCGTCCCAGCGCTCGTGGTGTTCGGCCGCCACGCGGCGCACGTCTTCCGAGGCGGCGACGCCGAGCAGCATGCGCGCCCCGTCGAGCGGGTGCCGCCGGATGGCCTCCCACTCGCCCCTCGTCAGCCTGCCCTCTTTGTGCAGCACGCCCCCGGGGACGAATATCTTGCCGAGGTCGTGAACCAGCGCGCCCAGGCTGAGGACGCGCAGCCGCGCCTCGGCGCCCCCGCACGCGCGCCCGAGCAGCAGACTCAGGCGCACCGTGCGCAGCGAGTGGCGGTACGTGTACGGGTCGTGCGAGCGGAGGGCCGACAGGAGCGATCTGACGGTCGGCACTTCGGGGCGGTTGAGGGCGGCCCGGCTGCCAGCGGCGGGTCGGACTTTAAAACTTCTCATGACTTCCCCCAGGGCTTGTGCGTTGCGCGCGCCCGGGGGAAGACGCGCGTGCGCGCTCGGACAGAGCTATGAGGCGGAGGGCAAGAATTCTGGGGACTGTCGGGAATCATATTAAAGCGCTAAATCGCGCTTTATTCCAGCCCCGCGCAGCGTCGTGGTGGCGGCAGCTTGCCGCCCCGGCGTGCGCGCGGGCAATATACAGGCGACCACTTATAACGAGGCGCGTCAGGGAGGGGTTGATTGAAGCGGATGAAGACGAGAAGCATCGTGTTGGCCGCGGCCTCCGCGGTCGCGGTCGCGGCGGCGGTCTTCGCGCTCGCGGGGCGCGAGGCGTTCTCGCTCCAGCGACGCGCCGGGACCGAGACGGCGCGGCAGACGGGTAAGGTGCTGACGGGTCAGGGCGCCTTCGGCGACTGGACGACGGACGCGCCCGGCGTGCGCCGCCGCATCACGGCCGCAGACCTGCCGCGGCCCTACGCGACGCGCTCGGTGGACGCCGGCTCGCGCGTCGTCGCGCGCCCCGAGGGCGCGTGGCCGAAGGTGCCGCCGGGCTTCAAGGTCGAAGAGTTCGCCGCCGGCCTCGTCAACCCGCGCCTCATCCGCACCGCGCCGAACGGCGACCTCTTCGTGGCCGAGAGCCGGCCGGGGCGCGTGCGCGTGCTGCGCGCGTCGTCCGGCGCGGGCAGGGCCGAGGCGGTCGAGGTCTTCGCGGAGGGACTGCGCCGCCCCTTCGGCATCGCCTTCTACCCGCCGGGCCCCGAGCCGCGCTACGTCTACGTCGCCAACACGGACTCGGTCGTGCGCTTCCCCTACCGCGGCGGCGACCTGAAGGCGCGCGGCGCCGCCGAGACGGTCGTGCCGAACCTGCCCGGCGGCGGCCAGCTCCGCGGCGGCGGCCACTGGACGCGCGACATCGCCTTCTCCGCGGACGGCCGCCGGATGTTCGTCTCGGTCGGCTCGCTCACGAACGTCTGGGAGGAGCCTTCGGCGAACGAGGAGCGGCGCGCCTCCATACTCCAGTACGACCCCGAGGGCGGGGGCGAGCGGCTCTTCGCGACCGGCATACGCAACGCCGTCGGCATCGCCGTCCACCCGCGGACGGGCGAGCTGTGGGCCTCCGTCAACGAGCGCGACGGGCTCGGCGACGACCTCGTGCCCGACTACGTGACGCGCGTCCGCGACGGCGGCTTCTACGGCTGGCCGTGGTTCTACATCGGCGGCAATCAAGACCCCCGGCACCCGGGCGCGCACCCCGAGCTTCGCGGCAAAGTCGCCGTGCCCGACGTGCTCTTGCAGTCGCACTCGGCCTCGCTGGAGATGGCCTTCTACACGGGCGCGCAGTTCCCGCGCGAGTACGCGGGCGACGCCTTCGCCGCGCAGCACGGCTCCTGGAACCGCGCGAAGCTGACGGGCTACAAGGTGGTGCGCGTGCCCCTGCGCGACGGCGCGCCGACGGGCGAGTACGAGGACTTCATGACCGGCTTCGTCACGCCCGCGGGCGAGGTGTGGGGCCGCCCCGTCGGCGTCGCGGTCGCGCGCGACGGCGCGCTCTTCGTCTCCGACGACGGCTCGAACGCGGTCTGGCGCGTCTCCTACGCGGGGCGCTGAGACGGCCGCCCGCGGGCTCCGAAGAACATCAAAGAACGCCGCGGCAACCCCTCCCCGCATGTTGACAGTATTTACTGTTGACACCAAATCCTGTCCTGTCTATAATGCGCCGCCATGAGGAAGTGGCTCGAAGCGGCGCGCCAGCGCAAGCACGTCGGCGCGGCCGGGTTGGCCCAGGAGGCGGCGCGGATTCTCTCCGAGAGCGGGGGGGCGCAGCAGGCGCGGGGCACCGTGACGGAACTCCCCGACGAGCGCACGGTGCGGTACTACATCACGGAGGGGCTCATCCCGCCGGCCGATGAGAAGCAGGGCACGGCCTCGCTCTTCGGCTACCGCCACCTGCTGCAACTCCTCGTCGTCAAGAAGCTACAGGCCGAGCACATCCCGATCCGCAAGATCAGGGAGCTGGTGACGGGCAGGACCGAGCGCCAGCTTGAGAAGCTGCTCGGCGCCGAGGCGGAGGGCGGCGCGGCCTCGAAGAACGAGGCGCTCGGCTACCTCGAATCCCTCCTGCGTAAGGGCCCGCAGCCGTCGGCCCCGCCGCCCGCCGCTGCGCCGCCACAGGCGTCCGCCCTGACGGGGCCGCCGGCCGCGCCGCCGCGCGAGACGTGGGCGAGGGTCGAGCTGGAGCCCGGGCTCGAAGTGCACGTCAGCGACGGCTACCGCGCGCCGCAGACGGAAGGGGCGCTCAGGCGACTGACACAATCTTTTCTGGACCTCTTGAGGGCGCGCGCCGGGCACGTGCCGCGGCGCGGGGGGAAGTGAAGCCATGCGTGGTGCGAAGCCGAGGGTCGAAATCTTTACCGAGCGGGCGAAGCTCGCCGCCGGCCGCGAGCAGACCGTGGACGTGCTGGTGCGCGTCACGCCGCCCGAGCCGGAGGCGGACGGCTCATCGCGCCGCCGCCTCAACCTGTCGCTCGTGCTCGACCGCTCGGGGTCGATGGGCGGGGCGAAGATGTTGCGCGCGCAGGACGCGGCCGCCTACTGCGTAGACCAACTGCTCCCGGCCGACCGCCTGAGCGTCGTCATCTTCGACGACGTGGTCGAAGTGCTCGTCCCGAGCCAGCCCGTCGAGGACAAGGAGGGCTTGAAGCGCCTCATCAACCGCGTGAGCGCGCGCAACTCGACGGCGCTGCACGAGGCGTGGGTGCGCGGCGGGATGCAGGTGAGCGAGCACCTGGACGCGGGCTCGGTCAACCGCGTGCTGCTCATCACGGACGGGCTCGCCAACGTCGGCCTGACGAACACGGACGAGATAGTCTCGCAGGCGAAGGGCTTGTTCGAGCGCGGCGTCAGCACCTCGACCGTCGGCATCGGCGCGGACTTCAACGAAGACCTCCTGATACCGTTGGCGCGCGCCGCGGGCGGCAACGCCTGGCACGTCGCGGAGCCGGAGGACATGCGGCGCATCTTCGCCGTCGAACTCGAAGGGCTGCTCGCGCAGTTCGGTCACGACGTTTCGCTCGGGCTCGTCCCTTCGGACGGCGTGCGCGTCACAGACCTCCTGAACGACTTCGAGCTGACGGAGACCGGGCGCTACAGGCTGCCGGACTTGCAGGCCGGGTCGCCCTTGGATGTCGTGCTCCGGCTGCGCCTGCCCGAGCGGCGCGCGGGCGAGCGGATGCGGATACTCGACCTGAAGCTCGGCTACACGCCGCGGGAGGCGCGCGGCGCGGAAGTCCTGAAGGAGGCTTTCGAGGTCGAGTTCGCCGAGGCGGCGGAGGTCGAGCGGCTGCCCGCCGACCCCGAGGTGTCGAAGGCCGTGCTGCTGCTGATGAACGCGAGGGCGCGGCGCGAGGCGGTCTCCTCGATGGATCGCGGCGACTACGCCGCTGCCGCGCGCGTCATCGACGACGCGTACACGTCGAGCCTCAGGCTCTGCGCGTCGATGCCCGCGGACGCGGACGCGGCGGCCGAGTCGGAGGAGCTGTACCGTCTGACGGGGTCGCTGCGCGAGCGCGGGAGCGACAGCATGAGCCGCAAGATTTTGCAGTACTCAGCCGACCTGCTCAGGACGAGCAGGAAGAAGCGTTAACCCGAACCCGCCGAACGCCGGGGGCCGGGTGCGCGGCCCCCGGCCAAACCCGCCGGGCGCGACCGCGCCAAGCATCTTTCCCAACAACACAGTGAAGCGGACGGCCGCGGGGCCGCCCGCCCCGACAGCAGTGTGCGGGTGTGCGCCTGCGACAGCGGTCGCGCGCCGGACGCACCCGACTGCGCGCCGGCATAACTCGACCAGAAAGGTTCAGAAGCGATGAGCACCGTAGCGCCCGAGAGATTCAAGATGGAGACCAACTTCGAGGGTCTCATCAAGCTGTTGGCCGAGCACCTCTACAGCGAGCCGGACGTCTTCGTCCGCGAGCTGGTGCAGAACGCCAGCGACAGCATCGTCCGCCGTCGCCGGTCGGAGCCCGACCTCGCCGGCCGCATCGAGATCGCCGCGGACGCGGCGTCGCGCACGCTCGTCTTCCGCGACAACGGGCTCGGGATGGACGCCCGCGACATACGCGAGTTCCTCTCCGTCATCGGCTCGTCGGGCACGGGCGCGACGCGCAGGGAGCTTGCGGGGGAGGGCGGCGCCGCGCTCGAACTCATCGGCCAGTTCGGCATCGGCATGCTCTCGGCCTTCGTCGTGGCCGAGCGCGTGGTCGTGCGCACGCGCAAGGCGGGCGAGCCGCAGGGCTTCGCCTGGCACAACGAGGGCTCGACCGACTGCGAGCTGTACCCCGAAGACAAGCCCGACGCGGGCACGGAGATAGTCGTCTCGGTCGCGCCCGACTACGCCTTCCTGCTCGACGAGTCGCGGCTGCGCGAGGCGGTCGTCAAGTACTGCGAGTTCGTACGGTTCCCCGTCTCGGTCAACGGGCGCGGGCCCGTCAACGCCGTCGAGGCGCCGTGGCACCGCGCGTCGTGGCCTTCGGACGAGGCGAAGGCGGCGGCCTACTCGGACTTCCTCAACCGCCGCTACCCCGACCTCATGCTCGACGTGATGCCCGTCGAGATCGACGGCGAGTACGGGGCGCGGGGCGCGCTCTTCATCTCCGACCGCCACCTGCCGGACATCAACACGGCGGGCGTCGTGGACATCTACGTGCGCCGGATGCTCATCCGCGCCGGAGACGACACGCTGCTCCCGCCGTGGGCGAAGTTCGTGCGCGGCGTCATCGACACGCCCGACCTGTGCCCGACGGCCGCGCGCGACCAGATACAGCGCACGCACCCGTCGTTCGCGTACCTGCGGCAGCGCCTCGGCGACCTGATCGTCGAGCGGCTCGCGTACCTTGCGGAGTTCGAGCCGGAGAAGTTCGAGCGCATCAACCTCTGGCACCACTACCACCTCAAGGGGATGGCCTTCTACCACGACGACTTCTTCGAGCGCGTGGGCGAACTCATCCTCTTCGAGACCAACCGCGGGATGATGTCGCTCCGGCGCTACCTGGCCGAGGCCGCGGCGCTCGCCGGGCCCGGCGGCGAGACGCCCCTTTACTACTTCGCCTACCGCGGCGCGGCCACGCAGTTCTACCGGCTGGCGGCGGCGCGGGGGCTCGCGGTCGTCAACGCCGGCTACTCGTTCGAGGAGGAGCTGCTCAAGAAGTACGCCGCGCGGAACGCGGGGCGGGTGAGGCTTGAGCGGCTGGACGCGACCGACGACCCGGGGCTGTTCGCGCGGCTCGCGGAGGGCGAGCAGGAGCGGTTCCGGCAGTTGGAGCTGGACATGGAGGGGCACCTCGCGCGCGCGGCGGCGGCGAACGTGCGCGTGCAGGTGCGGCGCTTCGAGCCGCGCGACCTGCCGGCCGTCATCATCGAGCCGCCCGAGACCGAGGCCGAGCGCAAGCTGGAGAGCCGTCTGACGGCGCTCTCGCTCACGGACGCCTTCGACGACCTCGCGCGCGAGGCTCTGGAGCAGGGGCGGCGCCGCCGGCCGCAGACGCTCTCGCTAAACGCAGACAACCCGCTCGTCCTGCGGCTCGCGGCCGAGGACAGGCGCAACGGGCTGGTGCGCGAGGTGATGCTCGGCGTCTACCACAGCGCCCTGCTCTACTCGCACAACCTGCTCACGCAGTCGAGCGCCGAGGCCATCCACGACCACCTCGTGCGCCTGTGCGGGCTCTCGCTCGCGGACGCGGACGCGCTCCTGCGCCACCGCCCGGAGGACGAGGAGCTTGACCTCGTCGGCTGAAGCAGGCCGGGCGCGGCGCGCGAAACGGAAGGGGGAAGGGAAGTGTCGTACACGAACCTGTTGGAGGTGTACCGGCTCTGGAACGCGGGCGAGGCGGCGTACGCCGTGGGGCTGCACGGCCTCGCCTCGGACTACTACCGGCAGGCGGCCGAGTTGTCTCAAACGCTTGAGGGCGACTCGGCCTGGTACAAGGGCGTCATGATGCGCTCGTTCGCCGACGAGCTGACCACGCTCGAACGTCTGCGCGAGGCGCTGGCCGTCCTCTCCGCCATCCCGAAGGCGGCCGGGGACGACTTCCGCTCGTGCTGCGTCTACGGCAGCATGACCGACCAGATAGAGATCGGCTTGCGCCTGCCCGTCCGCCTCGACTCAATCGAGCGCGCGTACCGCCAGGCGGACGACTACTTCCGCGCGGCGGGCGACACGACGTGGCGCAGCCGCCTGCTCTACTACCGCGCGGAACTGCTCGCCGACCGCGGCCTTTACGCGCAGGCGCTCGCCGCGGCGCAGGAGGGCGCGGCCGGCGTGCGCGAGGGCTGCCCGAAGCTGTTCCCCTCGTCGCACATGTACGGGCTCTTCCGCATCAGCCTCGCGCTGGGCGACCTCGCCGAGGCGCGCAGGTATCTCGGCCGCTGGGTCGAGGAGTACGCCAGAGAGACGAAGCACAACTCCGTGCGCGGCGCTTACGAGTACGTGATGCGCTCGCGGCTGGCGCGCGCCGAGGGGCGTGCGGAGGAGGCCGTCGAGTGGGCCTACGAGGGCGCGCGCTGGCTGGCGTCGGCCGACTGGGGCGACGCGCGCTTCGACATCACCTGCGAGCAGGCGCGCGCCTACCTGCTCGCGGGCCGGCACGCGCCCGCGGCCGACCTGCTCGCGCGCATGCGCGGGATGCGGCGCTCGGAGGGCGGCCGACGCCGCTACGCGCTCGCGCTCCTGCGCGGCGACTACCACCTCGCGCGCCTGCGCGCGGCGGCCGGGCAGCCGCAGCTCGACGAGGAGTTCGGGACGACGGGCGCGCGCCCCCTGTCGGTCGAGCCGCCCCGGTCGGCCGCGCGGGAGGCCGCGCGCGCCCGCCGCGCATACGACCTCGCACGGCGCGAGGGCGCGTGGATAGACGGGCAGCTTGAGTGCTCGGTCAGAACCGAGGAGGTCGGGCGGCGGCTCGCGCGCCTCGCACACGCGTCGCGCGCCG
>DASVWB010000113.1:0-7829 GCA_036389815.1 Pyrinomonadaceae bacterium
ACGACGCGGCGGCACGGGGGGCTCGGCCTGGGGCTCTCGATAGTCAGGCATTTGGTCGAGCTGCACGGCGGGGCGGTGAGGGCCGAGAGCGAGGGCGAGGGGCATGGCGCGACCTTCACCGTCACACTGCCCGTCGCGCCCATGAGGGCCGGCGGCGACAGGGCGGCGGGCCCCGCTGCCGGCGCGTCGCGGCCCGCATACGGCAGCCCGGAACGGCTCGACGGGCTGAGGGTGCTCGTCGTGGACGACGAGCGGGACACGCTCGACATGCTGCTCGCGGGGCTCTCGCAGTGCGGGGCGGAGGTCACGGCCGCCGCCTCCGCGGCCGAAGCGCTCGCCGCGCTCGAAGGCGGCCGCTTCGACCTGCTCATCAGCGACGTCGGCATGCCGGACGAGGACGGCTACGAACTGCTCCGCAAGGTTCGGGCGCTGCCGGCCGAGCGCGGCGGGCGCATCCCGGCCGTCGCGCTGACGGCCTACGCGCGCACGGAGGACAGGCTGCAAGCGCTCCGCTCCGGCTTCCAGATGCACGTCCCGAAGCCGGTCGAGCTGGCCGAACTCGCCGCCGTCGCCGCCAGCCTCGCCCGCCGCCCCGCCTGACCCCGCGCCCGCCGAACCTTAAACCCCGGCCGCCGCCGGCTCGTATAAGGCTTGCCGAGGAGAGACTGATGAAGAAAACGTTGTCTTCCGCGCTCGACGCGTACCGGCAGTACAGGGCCGTCAGGAACCGGAGCAGGGCGTACAGGGTTCTCCGTTACGGGCTCTCGTCCGCGGTCGTGGCCTACGTCCTGCTGCTGAACTTCCCGCAGGTGCTCTTCGCGCACGAGGTCTCTTACAGGAACTTCAGGGTCTATTCGCGGGAGCCGCTCGACGGCGGCGTCTACGCCCTGCTCGACAGGGTGGACGCGAAGCTCGCCGCCTCGGAGGTCGAGGCGGCGGGGCCGAGGCCGAGGATTTTCCTCACCGGCAGCCAGGGCCTCTACTCGTTCCTGAGCCTGTACGTCGAGCGCAGGTCGTTCGCGAAGGGCTTCCCGCTCCTGCCGCCCGAGAACGTCTTCGTCAACAGGGCGGACGTGTCGCGCGACCTCGTCTTCCGCGACTCGACGGCCGACGCCGAGCGCAGCCTGAGCGGCGTGCTCGCGCACGAGGTCGCGCACTTCCTCACGCGCAGGAGGCTCGGTTACTGGAGGAACGTCCGGGCGCCTTCGTGGAAGCTGGAGGGGTACGCGGAGTACGTCGCCGGCGGGAGCCTGCTCGGCCCGGAGGAGGGCGCGCGGCGCTGGAAGGAGAGCCCCGCGGACGACTCGCGCTACAGGTACTTCAAATACTACATGCTGGTCGGGCACCTGAAAGAGGTCAGGGGGCTGAGCTTCGCGGAGATATTCGACCGGGACATAGACGCGCGCGCGCTGGAGGCGGAGGTGTTGAGCGGCCTATGAGCGCGGCGACGGACATCCGCCTTAACGTCGGGGCCTACCTCGAACGCATCGGCTACGACGGCCCGCTCGCGCCGACGGCCGAGACGCTGCGCCGCCTGCACGTCGCGCACCTGCTCGCCGTGCCCTTCGAGAACCTGAGCATCCACCGCGGCGAAAGGGTCGTCCTCGAAGACGCGGCGCTCTTCGACAAGGTGGTCGTGCGCCGCCGCGGCGGCTTCTGCTACGAGCTGAACGGGCTGTTCGCCGCGCTGCTGCGCGCCCTCGGGTTCGAGGTGCGGATGCTCTCGGCGGGCGTCGCCAAAGCGGCGGGCGGGTTCGGGCCGGAGTTCGACCACATGGCGCTGCTCGTCACGCTCGGGGAGCGCCGGCTGGCCGACGTGGGCTTCGGCGACTCGTTCGTCGAGCCGCTCGGCGTGGACGAGCGCGGCGAGCAGCGGCAGGGCTCGCGCTCCTTCCTGATCAAAGAAGACGGCGACCGCCTGACGCTCCTGCGGAGGGACGACGGCGGCGGATGGGTCGCGCAGTACCGCTTCGGCCTGGAGCCGCGCGCCTACGAAGACTACGCGGGCATGTGCCACTTCCACCAGACCTCGCCCGAGTCGCACTTCACGCGCGGCCGCGTCTGCTCCCTGCTCACGCCCGAGGGGCGCGTGACGCTGAGCGGCACGCGGCTCATCACGACGGCCGGGGGCGAAAGGCGCGAGCGCGAGCTTGCGTCGGAGGCGGAGTACGCGGCGGCGCTCGGCGAGTATTTCGGCGTCGTGCTGCCCGCTTGAGACGGCGCCCGCGGGTTCGCGCCGCCCGGCCGCCGGGTGTTAGATTGGCGCCCGATGCGCCTGTGGACGATTCACCCGCGGCACCTGGACACGAAGGGGCTGCTCGCGCTCTGGCGCGAAGGGCTGCTCGCGCAGAAGGTCCTGCGCGGCAACACGAAGGGCTACAGGAACCACCCGCAGCTCGCGCGCTTCAAGTCCACGTCAGACCCGGCCGGCGCCGTCTCGGCCTACCTGCGCGCCGTACACGAGGAGGCTTCGCGGCGCGGCTACAGGTTCGACGGCGGGAAGCTCGCGGCCACCGACTTCGCCGGCCCGATAACCTGCACGCGCGGCCAACTCCTCTACGAGTGGGCGCACCTCAAGAACAAACTGCGCGCGCGCGACCCGGCGCGCCGCGCCGAGGCCGAGGCGGTCGCGGAGCCCGACGCGCACCCGCTCTTCCGCATCGTCGAGGGCGCGGTCGAACCGTGGGAAGTGGTGGTGAAGGACGGGGGATGAAAGAGGCGCCGCCGGGAATCGGCCGGACGCGTGACGGCGCCGCCTTCATCCTTCCATCGTCGTGCGGGGACTCGACACACTCACACTTAGGAGGTCGAAGCTCATGAGACGGCTCCCACATCTTTTCTTATCGGCGGTCATCTGTTTGGCCACGGCCGCGGGCGCGGACGGGCGGCAGGGGAAGGCGGCGGCGACTCCGGGCGGCGGCGCGCAGGAGGTCGGCGAGAACGAGGTGGTGCGCGTCGACACCTCGCTCGTCAAGGTCCCGGTCTCGGTCAGGGACAGGGAAGGGCGCTACGTCGGCGGCCTCGCGCGGGACGACTTCCGCGTCTTCGACGGGGGGGCCGAGCAGCGCATCACGCACTTCGCGGGCGTGGAGGCGCCCGTCTCCATCCTCCTGCTGATAGACGTGAGCTGCTCCATCCGGAAGCCGGCCGACACCATCGACGCGGCGCTCGCCTTCGTCGACCAGCTCCGCCCCGAGGACGCCGTCCTCCCCGTCGCGTTCGGCAGTAACATCTACGCGCTGCTCACCGAGAGCACGCGCGACCACGACCTCGTGCGCGAGCGCATACGCGGCCTGCCCGACAACAAGGCGACGCCCTGCGACGGCGGGACGCGGCTCGGCGACGCCGTCGAGTTCGCCATCCACCGCGTGCTCTCGCACGGCAAGGGGCGCCGCGCCGTCGTCCTGCTCACGGACGGCAGGGACTCGCTGCTCAGCAAGCCCGGCTGGGCCACGCGCTCCCTGCACGACGTGTCGGAGGTGGGCGTGCCCTTCTACTCCGTGCGGCTGCTCACGCACAACGGGCCGCTCTTCGCCGGGTGGCCGGGCGACTCGCTGGCCGAGAGGGGGCAGCACTACTTCACCAACCGCGACGTCGACGGCTACATGGACGATCTGGCGAGCCTCTCGGGCGGGCGCTCCTACCCCGCGGCCTCCGGCGAGACGCTCAGGAAATACTTCGGCGAGATAGGCGACGAGCTGCGCCACCAGTACCTGCTCGAATACTACCCGACCCCGCGGAAGGCGGGGCAGTCGAAGCCGGAGCGGCGCAAGATAAAGGTGCGCGCCGCGCGCGCGGGGCTCGCCGTGCGCGCGCGCGACTCGTACCTCTACGACCCGGCTGCCAACTGAGGCCGGCGCGCGCGAAGATGGAGACGCCTTACGACCGCATCGCCGCGCGGTGGCACGCCGCGCCGCGGCCTTTCGCCGCGAGGAAGTATCTCGACCTCCTCGCCGAAGGGCTGCCGCGCGGCGCGCGAGTCCTCGACCTCGGGTGCGGCACGGGCGAGCCCGTCGCGCGCTACCTGTTAGAGAAGGGCTTCGGCGTGGTGTGCGTTGACGAGTCGGCCGCGATGCTCGACATCGCGCGGCGCGTCGTCCCCGGCGCCGAGTTCGTGCTCGGGGACATGCGCGAGGTGAGCCTCGCGGGCGGCTTCGCCGCCGCCGTCGCGTGGGACTCGGTCTTCCACGTCCCGCGCGCGCGCCACCGCGAACTCTTCCGCAAACTCGCGGGGCTGCTCGAACCCCGCGGCCGGCTCCTGCTCTCGGCCGGCGGCACGGGCGCCGAGGGCTTCACGTCCGAGATGTACGGGCACGCCTTCTTCTACAGCGCGCACGAGCCGGCCGAGACGCTGCGCCTGCTGCGCGCCGAGGGCTTCCGCGTCGAGCTGTGCGAGGAGGACGACCCTTCCTCGCGCGGCCACATCGCCGTCGTTGCGCGGCGGGCGGCGTGACGGCAGGGCGCGGCCTCTCCTATACTCGGCGCGCGGCGAGGCTGTAAACTTCGGGCATGATTCGAACGGAGAGCGCGGGCGGCGTGGTGCTGGACGCGGGCGGCCGCGTCCTCGTCGTCAGCCAGCGCGGCACGAGCTGGTCGCTGCCGAAGGGGCACGTCGAGGAGGGCGAGGACTACCTCGCCGCGGCGCGGCGCGAGATTCACGAGGAGTCGGGCGTTTCCGAGCTTGAGCTGGTGAGGGAACTCGGCAGCTACAGCCGGCACCGGCTCGGCCCGGAAGGCCGCGAGGAGACCGCGGAGCTGAAGACCATCCACATGTTCCTCTTCAGGACGCGGCAGACCGAGCTGAGGCCGCTCGACCCGCACAACCCCGTCGCGCTGTGGGTCGAGCCGGCGAGAGTCGCCGGCCTGCTGACCCACCCGAAGGACGCGGAATTTTTCGAGTCCGTTTTAGACCGCATCTGAGACACGAGCAAAAGGAGAAACAGTTTGATTAAAGCGTTAGTTCTTTCACTCGCCGTTATCGCGGCGGCCCTCGCCGCGCCCGCCGCCGGCGCGCGCGCGCAGGCCGAGCCGCTCCCGGGCGCCGCGGCGGGCACGCCCGACGGGGTGGTGCGCGAGCTTTACAGGGTTCACAACGACGGCCGCGGGCCGCTCTTCGAGAAGCGCGGGCGCAAGTGGCACGAGAAGTTCTTCGACCGGAAGCTGGCCGACCTCATCTGGAAGGATTTGACCGAAACGCCCGAGGGCGAGGTCGGGCACATCGACTTCGACCCGCTCTACAACGCGCAGGACACGCAGATAAAGAATTTCCGCGTCGGCGCGCCCGACGTGCGCGGCGACGAGGCGACCGTCCCCGTGACCTTCACGAACTACGCCCAGAAGGTGAAGATAGACTTCCGGCTGGTCAGGACGAAGGACGGCTGGAGGATTTCCAACATCGTCTACCCCGACGGCGACTTCCTCAAGATTCTGAGCGCGCCGATGTCTGAGAGTTAATCTCAGAGATTACGAGAGTGGGCGACAAAACCATCAAGCGGGCCATCGTCTGCCTGTTCGTCTTCCTCTACGTCCCGTACCTCTACCAGCAGGGCTACCAGCGCGCCTTCCAGAGCCCGGGCGACTTCCCGACGCTCTACTGGGGGGCGAAGGCGGTCTTCGACGAAGGGCGCTCGCCCTACGTCGAAGGCGCCTTCGAAGAGGTCGCGCGGCGCGAGCAGAGGCGCATCTTCCCCTACCTCTACCCGCCGCCGAGCCTGCTCGCCTTCTACCCCTTCTCGCGCGTCACCTACGGCGCGGCCAAGGTGATACTGCTCGCCTTGAGCCACGCCTGCCTGCTCCTCACGCTCTACCTGCTCTTCTTCCGCATCAGGCCGTTCGACCCGCCGCCGCGGGGGCTCGCGGCCGCGCTGATGACCGTTTTCGTACTGAACTACTACCCGGTCGCTGATAACTTCGCCTGGGGGCAGATCAACTTAATAGTCCTGGCGCTGGTCTGTGGCGCGTGGCTCGCGCTCAAGCGGGGCGGCCACGCCCTGAGCGTCGCGGCGCCGCTGTCGCTCGCGATCCTGCTCAAGACCTACCCCGTCCTGCTGCTGCCCCTGCTCGTGCTGCGGAAGAGGTACGCGGCCGCGGCCGCGACGGTCGCGCTCCTCCTGCTCTACGGGCTCGCCGCGTGGGCGGTGCTGCCGCGCGAGCTTTGGGGCGACTGGGCGCGCAACGTCATGCCGACCGGCGGGTACGGGCTGCGCCCCTTCGGCCTCTTCCTGCCGGTCGAGCCGTGGAACCACAGCATCAACGGCTTCCTGCTCTTCGTGCGCGACCGCTGCCCCGAGGTGCTGGGGCTCCCGACGCGGTACCTGACGAAGCCGCTCACCTACCTGCTCGCGGGCGCGGTGGCGGCGGCCACGCTCGGGCTCGCGCTCGTCTCGGCGCGGAAGGGGACGGGCGGGCGGACGCTCGACGGGGACGTGGCGCTCTTCCTGCTGATGATGTTTCTCGTCGCGCCGCTCTCCTGGGAGCACCACCTGGCCTACGTGCTGCCGGCGGCGCTCCTCGCGGTCGATGCGCTGCTCGCCGGGCGCTTCCGGGGCGCGGCGGCGGTCGGGGTGCTCGCGGCGCTCTTCTGCCTCGCCTGGGACTTCCCGCGCGACGAGATGTTTACAATCGGCGGGCCGCTGGCGCTCGCCAACGCCGTCAAGTTCTTCGCCGCCTTCGCCCTCTGGCTCTTCCTCGCGAAGGCGTCCTGGGACGGGCTGAGGGAAGTGGAAGCGGAGAATTTAAAGATTGATTCGCCGGCTCACTGATTCGTTGAGTTAATCGGCAAATGAACCGACGAACCGACGAACCGATGAATCAATCACTCCCCGCTTCGCGCTGCGGCCGTGCGCGTGTTAGAGTTCAGGCTTTCGGTTAGCAGTCGGAATTCCAACAGGGAAGGTTCGGGACGGATTTTGTTGACCAGCGTTGCCGCCTCGCCGGCGGTCTCCCTCGACACTGCCAAGGGCCGCGTCCGTCTGGGCGTCGTCTGCCCGATGGCCAACGAGCGCGACTCGGCCGAGCCGTTCGTCCGCGAAGTCCTCGCGGCCTGCGAGCCGTCCGGCTTCCGCTCCGTGACCTTCTTCGCCGTCCTCGACCGCGTCAGCCGCGACGGGACGCTCGACCTGCTGCGCGGGCTTGAGCAGTCCGAGCCGCGGCTGCGCGTCGTCTGGGCCCCGGAGAACCGCTGCGTCGTGGACGCGTACCTGCGCGGCTACCGCGAGGCGCTCGACGCGGGCTGCGACTGGGTGCTGGAGATTGACGCCGGCTACAGCCACCAGCCAGCGGACATCCCGGCCTTCTTCGAGAAGATGTCCGAGGGCTTCGACTGCGTCTTCGGCACGCGCTTCCGCGGCGGCGGGCGCATCACCGAGAGCCCGCTCAAGCGCAGGCTCATCAGCCGCGGCGGCACCGCGCTCACCAACCTGCTGCTGGGGACGAAGCTCTCCGACATGACGAGCGGCTTCGAACTCTTCTCGCGCGCCGCGCTCCAGGAGGTGCTCGCGCGCGGCGTCCACTCGCGCGGCCACTTCTTCCAGACCGAGATCAAGGCGCACTGCCGCGACATGCGCGCCGCCGAGGTGCCCATCCACTACCGCGCCGCGAGCGACAGCGTCAACAACGAGGTGCTCAAGGACGCGCTGCGCAACCTCTGGCGGCTCTTCCGCGCGCGCTTCACGGGGCCGCGCGCGGCCGCGGGCGAGCTCGAACAGGACGGGCTCGGATGAGCGAAGCGCCGGCGCTCGTCGTCACCTCCATCTCGGGGCCGAACGCGGTGCTGCGCGCGCTGGCCGACGGCTGCCGCGAACGCGGCCACAGCTTCGTCGTCGTCGGCG
>DASVWB010000114.1:0-2322 GCA_036389815.1 Pyrinomonadaceae bacterium
AAGTTCATGACGACGAAGCTGACGAGCGGGTCGGGCTTCTTCGACTCGGGCTTCGCCGCGGCCGGGTCGGCCGGCTTCGCCGCCTCGGTCGGCAGCCCCAGAGGCTTCTGCGCCTTCCGCCCCGACTGCGCCGGGGCGGCCGACGCCGCCGCGAGCAGGAGCGCGGCGAGGAGCGAGAGAGAGACGGCGCGGCGGCGCGGCGAAGGGTTCGGGTGTGCCATGAAAATTCCTCCTCGTCCCCTCTGGACGTGGCCGCGGGGCTTCAGCTTTGCTCGCCGCGGGACTTGCTGATGAGCATGCGGAGCATGACCTGGAGCTGCGAGGTGGTGAAGGGCTTCGGGAGGAAGACGACGGCGCCCGCGGCGAAGCTGTCGGACGAGAGCTTCGGGTTCTGCTCGGCCGTCATCATCATCACCGGAATCTTCATCAGCTTCTTCTCGGTCTTCATGTAGCGGACGAGTTCCGGCCCCTGTATGTGCGGCATCACCACGTCGAAGACGCAGGCCGAGAAGTCGCCGCCCGTCTGGAGGAGCTTGTACGCCTCGCGCCCGTCGCGCGCCGGCACGACCTCGTACCCCTCCTTCTCGACTATCGCCGTCACCAGCCGCAGGATGGCCGGGTCGTCGTCGGCCACGAGGATGCGGCGCGGGCCTTCTGTCTGCGCGGACACTAAGGACCTCCGATTCTTTAAAGGATGAAGGACGAAGGCGGGGGGACGAAGGCCGGGCCGTCAGACATCCGATTGATTCTCGCCGGCCTTCCCCTCATCGCCCGTCCTCCCGCCTTCGTCCTTAAACTTCAACGGCCCTGCCGCTCTCGTCGGCGCGCGCGAGCCGCGCGGCCAGGGTGATGGCGGCGACCATGCTCGAATGCTCTGCGACGCCGCGCCCCGCGATGTCGAAGGCGGTGCCGTGGTCGACCGAGGTGCGTATGAAGGGGAGGCCCAGCGTGACGTTGACCGCCTCCCCGAAGGAGAGGCACTTCACGGGGATCATCGCCTGGTCATGGTAGCACGAAATGACCGCGTCGAACTCGCCGCGCGAGGCGCGCAGGAAGACCGTGTCGGCCGAGTACGGCCCCGAGACCTCCAGCCCCTCCTCCCGGCACGCCGCCACCGCGGGCTGAATCTCGGCCGACTCCTCGACGCCGAAGAGGCCGCCCTCGGCCCCGTGCGGGTTGAGGGCCGCCACGGCGACGCGCGGCCGCTCGATGCCCCAGCGGCGCAGCTCGCGCACGGCGAGGCGCGTCACCCTCACGATGCGCTCCTTCTCGACGAGCCGGATGGCCTCGGACAGCGGCACGTGCGTCGAGATGAGGACGATGCGCAGGTTCGACGCGACGAAGGCCATCGCGCACTCGGGGCTCGCCGTCAGGTGCGCGAGGAACTCGGTGTGGCCGGGGAAGCTGTAGCCGCCGAGGAAGAGCGAGCGCTTGTTGATGGGCGCGGTCGAGATGGCGTCGAGCGCGCCGGCGCCGCACAGCTCGACCGCCGCCTCGATGTACTCGGCCGCGGCGCGGCCGGCCGCGCCCGACTCGACGCCGGGCGCGACGTGGCCGTGGATGTTGTCGAGGTGGTAGATGAGCGGCGCGGGCGTCTCCTCGGGCAGCGGCTCGCCGCGGCGCACGATGTCGTAGCCGCACGTCAGGTCGAGCGTGCGCGCGGTGTGCGCGAGGAGTTGGGCGTCGCCGACGATGACGGGCGCGCAGAGCCCGAGCACCTCCGGCTCGGCGACGGCCTTGAGGACGACCTCGGGGCCTATCCCCGCCGGGTCGCCCATCGTGACGCCGATGCGCGGCCGCCTCTCGCCCGCGCGGCGCGCCGCGTCTGGCTTTGGTGAAGCGTCGGTCATCTCTCGGAGCCGGAACCGCGTGTGAGGTTGCGGGGCGCGCAGCCGGCGCGCGCCCCCTTAGTCGCCGGTGTCGCTGCCGCCGCCGTCGCGGTCTTCGGCCTTGAACATGTACTTGATGTTGTGCTTGAGGAGCATGATGTTGGGCTTGCCCCTGCGGTTGATCTTGAGCGCCGAGCGGTCGTACCACTCGATGGTGCCCTCGACCTCCTCGCCGTCGTTCAAGAGGATGACCATCGGCGTGTGGGCGTCCATCTGCTTCTTGTAGTAGAAGATTTCGGCGTTGGTCTCGGCGGGCGGAATCTTCTTGCGGCCGAGGGCGGCGGCCGCGGCGGCGGCGCCGGACGACGACGAAGACTCGCGCGGCTCGCGCGGGGGCGGCCCGCCGCCCGGCCGGTGCTGCGGGGGGCGCGAAGGGGGCGGGGGCGCGCTCTCGCGGCGCTCGCTCACCGGGCTGGGGACAGTCTCGCGGTTC
>DASVWB010000115.1:0-5808 GCA_036389815.1 Pyrinomonadaceae bacterium
TTCGAACTCTTCGTCACCCTCTCGCTCGGCGGCGCGGTGCTGCTGGCCGCCGACGCCTTAGAGCTGGCCTCGGCCCCGTGGGCGGCCGGGCGGGTGACGCTCGTCAACACCGTCCCCTCCGCCTTGTCGGCGCTGCTCGGCCTGGGGGCGGTGCCCGAGGGCGTGGAGGTCGTCGCGCTGGCGGGCGAGCCGCTGCCGGCGGAACTCGTCAGGCGCGCCTACGGGGCGGGCGCCGGGGCGGTCTACAACCTCTACGGCCCCACCGAGGACACGACCTACTCGACCTGGGCACTGGTCGGGGAGGGTGACGGCCTCCCGCCGGCGATAGGTCTCCCTGTCGGGGGCACGAGCGCCTACGTGGTGGACGGCGCGGGCGAGCCGGCGGCGTGGGGCGCGCGCGGCGAACTGCTGCTCTCCGGCGCCGGGCTGGCGCGCGGATACCTCGGGCGCCCCTCCCTGACGGCGGAGAGGTTCGTGCCCGAGGCGGGCGCCGGCACGCCGGGTGCGAGGGCGTACCGGACGGGGGACGTGTGCCGGGTGAGGGCGGGCGGGGAGTTGGAGTACCTGGGGCGGGGCGACCAGCAGGTGAAGGTGCGCGGCTTCCGCATAGAGTTGGGGGAGATAGAGGCTGCTCTGCGTGGTCACGAGGGGGTGGGGCAAGCGGCCGTCAAGGCGTGGGGCGAGGGCGAGCACAGGAGGCTCGCCGCTTACGTCACGCCGCGCGAGGGTTGTTCCGTCCCTGCCGCCGCGGGGTTACGGGAGCACCTGCGGGGGAGGCTGCCGGAGTACATGGTGCCGGCGGCGTTCATCTTCCTGGAGGGGCTGCCGCTGACGCCGAACGGGAAGGTGGATAGGAAGGCGCTCAAGGAGCCGGGGTGGGGCGATGTGGTGGCGGCGGCGTCGGCGACGGGAGGCGGCGCGGGCGTGTGGCGGACGCCCGTCGAGGAGATGGTGGCGGGGGTGTGGGCGGAGGTGCTGGGCGCGGAGGTGCGAGGGGCTGCGGAGAATTTCTTCGAGCTGGGCGGCCACTCGCTGCTCGCCACGCGCGTCGTCTCGCGCTTGCGGCAGGTCTTCGGCGTCGAGGTGCCGTTGCGCGACTTCTTCGCGGCGCCGACCGTCGCGGCGCTGGCCGCGCACGTCGAGTCGGCGCGGGGCGAGGGCGCGCGGGTCTCGCGCATCGGGCGCGCGCAGCGCGAGGGCCGGCTCGCGCTCTCGTCTGCGCAGCAGCGCCTGTGGTTCCTCGAACAGTTGGAGCCGGGCGGCGCCGCCTACAACGTGCCGGGGGCCGTCAGGCTCTCGGGCGCGCTCAACCGCGCGGCGCTGGAGCAGTCGCTCGGCGAGGTGGTCAGGCGTCACGAGGCGCTGCGCACGCGGTTCGCGGCCGCGCCGGGCACGCCCGAGCAGATCGTCGAAGCGTCGGCGAGGCCGGCCTGGGAGTACGCAGACCTGCGTGCGATGCCCGAGGGCCGTAAGGAGGCAGAGTCGGGTCGGGTCGGCCGCGCCGAAGCGCGCCGACCCTTCGACCTTGAGCGCGCGCCGCTGCTGCGCGTGACGCTGATACAGTTGGCCGACTCGGAGCACGTGCTGCTCCTGACGTTGCACCACATCGTCTCGGACGGGTGGTCGATGGGGGTCCTCGTCTCGGAAGTCTCGGCGCTCTACGCCGCATACTCCTCCGGCGCGCCTTCGCCGCTCGCGGAGCTGCCCATCCAGTACGCGGACTACGCGGCGTGGCAGCGCGAGTGGCTGGAGGGTGAAAACCTTGAGCGTCAACTCGCCTACTGGCGCGAGAACCTCGCGGGCGCCCCGCCGGCGCTCGCACTGCCGTACGACCGGCGCAGGCCGTCCGTGCCGAGCTACCGCGGCGAGTCGCTGGCCGTCCGGATAGACGCCGAACTGACGGGGGCGCTCAAGAGGTTGAGCCGGCAGGAGGGCGCGACGCTGTTCATGACGCTGCTCGCGGCGTTCCAGGCCTTGCTCCACCGCTACACCGGGCAGGACGACATCAGCGTCGGGTCGCCCGTCGCCAACCGCAGGTGGGTCGAGCTTGAGCCCCTCGTCGGCTTCTTCGTCAACACGCTAGTCATGCGGGCGAAGGTCGAAGGCGGCGAGAGCTTCCGCGAACTCGTGCGGCGCGTGCGGGAGACGACGCTCGGAGCCTACGCGCACCAGGACGTGCCGTTCGAGCGTCTGGTCGAAGAGTTGCAGCCGGGGCGCAGCCTCAACACCACGCCGCTCTTCCAGGTCATGTTCGTCATGCAGAACGCGTGGGCGCACGAGTTGAAGATCGGGGGGCTGGCGGTCGAAGCCCTTGAGCCCGCGAGCGCGTCGGCCAAGTTCGACCTGACGCTCGAACTGCGCGAGAGCGGCGACGGCCTCGCCGGCACGCTCCGCTACAGCACAGACCTCTTCGAGCGGGAGACGGCCGCGCGCCTGCTCACGCACTTCCAGAGGCTCCTCGCCGCGGCCTGCGCCGAGCCAGCAGAGCCGCTCTCAAGACTCCCGCTCTCGACGCACGAGGAGCTGCGACTCCTCGAAGCGCCCGCGACGCCGGAGCGGCCCGAGCATTCCGCGCAGTCGCTTCAACAACTCTTCGAGGCGCAGGCGCGCCGCGCGCCCGACGCCGTCGCGCTCGTCGGCCGCGACTCACACGTCACTTACGCCGCGCTCGAAAGGCGGGCCGACTCGCTCGCGCGACGCCTGCGCCGCCTCGGCGTCGGCCCCGAGCAGAGGGTCGGCGTGCACCTCGGCCGCGGCGTGGAGTTGGTCGTGGCTCTCCTGGGCGTGCTCAAGGCCGGCGGCGCCTACGTCCCGCTCGACCCTGCGTACCCGGCCGAGCGTTTGCGCCTGATGCTCGAAGACAGCGGCGCGAGCGTGGTTGTGACGCGTAGCGAGTCGGCCGCGGCGCTGCCCGCCGGCGTCGCGCACGTCGTCCTGCTGGATGACGAAGAGCCGGACGCGCCGGCCGTGCGCCCGGCGCGCACGCGGCCGCAGCACCCGGCTTACGTCATCTACACGTCGGGCTCGACGGGCAGGCCGAAGGGCGTGGTCGTCGAGCACCGCTCGGTGCTCAACCTCTGCGCGGCGCTGGAGGGGGCCGTCTACTCGGCGCACGAGGACTGCCGGCTCGTCGGCGTCAACGCGTCGTTCGCCTTCGACGCTTCGGTCAAGCAGTTCGTCCAACTCTGCATGGGGCGCGCGCTCTACGTCGTGCCCGAGGAGGTGCGCGGCGACGGCGCGGCGCTGCTCGCACACCTTGAGCGGCACCGCGTCGAGGTGCTCGACTGCACCCCTTCGCAGCTCTCGCTGCTGCGCGCGGCCGGCATGGGGCGGGGCGCGCGCGCCGCGACGCGCGTCGTGCTCGTCGGCGGCGAGGCGATAGACGAAGAGACCTGGCGCGGGCTGTCGGAGTCGGACTCCGTCGCCTTCTACAACGTCTACGGGCCGACCGAGTGCACGGTCGACACGACCGTCTGCCGCATCCGCCGCGGGCTGGAGAGGCCGACCATCGGGCGGCCGGTCGCTAACGCGCGCGTCCGCCTGCTCGACGGCGGCGGACGGCCCGTGCCGCCGGGCGTCGTGGGCGAGGTCTACATCGGCGGCGAGCCTCTGGCGCGCGGCTACCTGAACAGGCCGGCGCTGACGGCCGACCGCTTCATCCCAGACCCGTTCGCGGCGCGTCCGTCTGCGCGCCTCTACCGGAGCGGCGACCTCGCGCGTTACCTCCCCGACGGCCGCCTTGAGTTCCTCGGCCGCGCCGACCAGCAGGTGAAGGTGCGCGGCTACAGGATAGAACTCGGCGAGATAGAGGCTGCGCTGCGTGGTCACGAAGCGGTGCGCGAGGCCGTCGTGTCGGCGCGAGACGACGCGGGGCGCGGGGCGCGCATCGTGGCCTACGTCGTCCCAGCCGAAGGGCAGACGCCCGCGGCCGAGGAGTTGCGCCGCGCCCTGCGCGAGCGCCTGCCGGAGTACATGGTGCCTTCGGCCTTCGTCCTCCTCGACCGCCTGCCGCTGACGCCGAGCGGGAAGGTCGACCGGCGCGCGCTGCCCGAGCCGGAGGGGGACGAAGCGGCGGGCGAGTTCGTGCAGCCGCGCACGGCCGTCGAAGAGATCGTGGCGGGCGTGCTGGCGGGCGTGCTCAAGGTGGAGCGCGTCGGCGTCGACGACAACTTCTTCGACCTCGGCGGACACTCGCTGCTGGCGACGCAGGTCACCTCGCGCCTCGGCGAAGCCTTCTCGGTTGACGTGCCGCTGCGCAAGCTTTTCGAGAGCCCGACGGCGGCCGGGCTGGCCGAAGCGGTCGAGGCGGCGCTGCGCGAAGGGCACGCCGCGCCGCCGCCGCGCGTCGAGCGCGCCGCGCGCACGGCGCGCACGCCGCTCTCCTTCGCGCAGCAGCGCCTGTGGTTCCTCGACCAGCTTGAGCCGCACAACCCTGCCTACCACATCTCCGCCGCGCTGCGTCTCGAAGGCGCTCTGAACGTGCACGCCTTCGAGCAGGCGCTCGGCGAGGTCGTCCGGCGGCACGAAGCCCTGCGTTCCTCGTTCGTCTTCGTCGAGGACGGCCCCGTGCAGGTCGTCGCCACGGCCGCGCCCCTGACGCTCCCGCTGGTGAGCTTGAAAGTCGCGTCCGGGGCGGAGGCCGACAGGCTCGGGGCCGCGCACGCGCGCCGCGGCTTCGACCTGGGGCGTGCGCCGCTGCTGCGCGTGACGCTCCTGCGCCGCGGCCCCGAGGAGCACGTCCTTCTTCTGACGATGCACCACATCGTCTCGGACGGGTGGTCGGTCGGCGTGCTCGTCAGGGAAGTATCCGCGCTCTACGAGGCGTACTCCGAAGGCGCACCGTCGCCGCTGCCGGAGCCCGAGGTGCAATACGCGGACTACGCCGCGTGGCAGCGGCGCCGGCTCGAAGGCGCGACGCTTGAGCGCCAGCTCTCTTACTGGAGGGAGAAGCTGGCCGGCGCGCCGGAGGCGCTCGACCTGCCGACCGACCGGCCGCGCCCGCCCGTGCAGAGCTACCGCGGGGCGACCGAGCGCTTCGCGCTCCCGGCCGACCTGAGCCGGGAACTGCGCCGCCTGTCGAGGGGCGAAGGCGTGACGCTCTTCATGACGCTGCTCGCGGCCTTCGAGGTGCTGCTCTCGCGCTACAGCGGCCAGACGGACTTCTGCGTCGGCACGCCCGTCGCGGGGCGCACGCGCCCGGAGGTGGAGGGGCTCGTCGGCTTCTTCGTCAACACGCTGGTCATGCGCGGCGACCTCTCGGGCGACCCTTCCTTCAGCCAACTGCTCGCGCGCACGCGCGAGACGGCGCTCGAAGCCTTCATGCATCAGGACGTGCCGTTCGAGCGTCTGGTCGAAGAGCTGAGGCCGGGGCGCAGCCTCAACACCACGCCGCTCTTCCAGGTCATGTTCGTCATGCAGAACAACGAGGCGGCGGAACTCGGCCTCGGACGGCTCGACACCCGGCTGCAAGAGATAGACAGCGGCACCGAGAAGTTCGACCTGACGCTCGAACTGCGCGAGAGCGACAACGGCCTCGCCGGCGCCCTCCGCTACAGCACAGACCTCTTCGAGCCGGGGACGGCCGCGCGCCTGCTCTCGCACTTCCGCCAACTGCTCTCGGCCGCCTGCGCCGACCCCTCGCTCCCGCTCTCGCGCCTCCCGCTCTCGCCTCCCGAGGAGCTGCGTCGGCTCACCGCGCCCGCGCCCTTAGACTGGCCGGCCGACTGGCCCCCGCGCCCCGCCGCCTGCCTCCACCACCTCTTCGAGGCGCAGGCCCGCCGCGCGCCCGACGCCGTCGCGCTCGCCCGC
>DASVWB010000116.1:0-32730 GCA_036389815.1 Pyrinomonadaceae bacterium
CTTCGCGTCGTCGCGGCTCGGCGTGGCGCTGGGGCTGGAGGCGATGCGGATGGTCGAGGAGGGCGTGGCCTCGCCGAAAGATATAGATACGGCGATGGAACTCGGTTACAATCACCCCATGGGGCCGCTCCGCCTGACCGACCTCGTCGGCCTCGACGTGCGCCTCCACATCGCCGAGTACCTGCACGCGAGGCTCGGCTCCGAGCGCTTCCGCCCGCCCGACCTGCTCCGGCGCATGGTCGCCGACGGCAAGCTCGGGAAGAAGAGCGGCGAGGGCTTCTACCGTTGGGAAGTAGACAGCAGTCAGTAGGCAGTAGAAAAACATCTCTACTCTCCGCGGCCCACTGACTTCAAAGAGCGCCCGGCCTTCGAGGCTAAACCTACTGTCTACTGACTACTGTCTACTGTCTACTATGTCAAGGCCACCGAACGAAGAGAGACGGTTTGCGCTGCGCATGGCGCTGCGGCTCCCCATCGTCGTCTCGGGGCGCGCCGAGGACGGCGCCGCCTGGAGCGAGCCGACGGAGACCGACGACATCTCGACGCTGGGCGCGCTCTTCCACCTCAACCAGCGCGTCTCGCGCGGCGACCAGCTCTACCTGCGCGCGCACCGCCCCGACGGCTCGCCCATCGAGGCCACGGCGCGCGTCGTGCGCACCGCGCCCGCCATCTACGGCACGGCGCGCGTCGGCGTGCAGATTCTGGAGCCGACCGACAACTGGCTCCGCCTCTTCGTCTCCTGGGTCGCCGACGAGCAGCAGATGCCCTCGCCCGAGGGCGAGAAATAGTAAGAGCGGTGGTGGGCGGCGAGTGACGGGTGATAAGTAAGAGCCTTTCTCTTATCACCCGTCACTCGCCACCCATCACCGCATTTCCATCCAGGAGCATCACCCGCATGTCATCATACGAGACCCTTTTGCTGGAGCGGCGCGGGCGCGTCGCCGTCATCACCATCAACCGCCCCGCCAAGCTGAACGCGCTCAACATCCAGACGCGCGCCGAGGGCGCGGCCGCGCTCGACGAGCTGCGCGAGGACGAGAGCGTGCGCGTCGTCGTCATCACCGGCGCGGGCGAGAAGGCGTTCGTCGCGGGCGCCGACATCGCGGAGTTCGAGGGGCGCACCGCCGTCTCGCAGCGCGACGTGATGACGGCGCGCTCGCTCTTCACCGCCGTCGACACCTTCCCCAAGCCGGTCATCGCCATGGTCAACGGCTTCTGCCTCGGCGGCGGGTGCGAGCTCGCGCTGTCGTGCGACATCCGCATCGCCAGCGAGACGGCGCGCTTCGGCCAGCCCGAGATCAACCTCGGCATCATCCCCGGCGGCGGCGGCACACAGCGCCTGACGCGGCTCGTCGGCGAGGGCAAGGCGATGGAGTTGATCCTCACCGGCGACATGATAGACGCGCAGCACGCCTACAACCTCGGCCTCGTCAACCTCGTCGTCCCGGCGGCCGACCTCGAAGCGAAGACGATGGAGATGGCCAACCGCATCGCCGAGAAGAGCCCGGTCGCGCTCCGCATGGCGAAGGAGGCGGTCAAGACGGCCGCCCGCGCCAACCTCGACGAGGGGCTCCGGCGCGAGATAGACCTCTTCGCGCTCACCTTCTCCTCCGCCGACAAGGACGAGGGCGTCCGCGCCTTCTTAGAGAAGCGCAAGCCCGACTTCAAGGGGGTCTGAGCCGCGGCGCGCCGCGCGCCCTTGGGCACGCCCGCCGTGCGGAGACCGCGTTTGCGGAACGGCTCTCCCGTGTGCTAATTTACGGCTTCACCGCGGGCGCGCGACCCGCCACCCGGCCGGTGATTTTCCCAGGCAAACCGCCGCAAAACGGGGCCGTAGCTCAGCTGGGAGAGCGCATGAATGGCATTCATGAGGTCAGGGGTTCGATCCCCCTCGGCTCCATAAGATAGTCAGTTAGAACACACTAACCGCTTCCGCCTTTTTATGAGGTTATCCGAATACCTCATGACTGGCGGAGGCGGTTTTGGTATTTAAGCTTCCCGTATCGGACGCCCCCGAAGAAAGACTGCCAGAGAGAAAACGACCTCACCCGCTATAACGCCAGCTCCATCAGGATGTCTCTTTGCGGGTCCGAGCCCAAATGAAACACGTGCTCGCCGACCGCGCGGAAGTCCCACTTGCGGTAGAACGCCTGCGCACGCCCGTTCCGCTCCCACACGCCGAGCCAGATAGTCCCGTGCCCCGCCCGCCGCGCCCCGTCCACGCACGCGCGCATCAACGCCTCCCCGACGCCGCGGCCGAGCCATTCCCGCGACACGTACAGCCGCACCAGTTCGACGGGCTTAGCGCCTTCGACGCCCTCCGCCGGCCCGCCCGCATGGAGCTGTGCGTAACCCGCCGCGCGCCCGCCGATTTCCGCGATGAAGAAGGTGGAGGCGGGGTCGGCCAGCTCGGCCGTCTGCTGCGCGGGGTTGAAGGACGCGGCGAGGTAGGCGGCCATGTCTTCCGGGCTGTTATCGGCGGCGAACGTTTCGGAGAAGGTGCGGGCGCCCAACTCGGCCAGCAAGCCTGCGTCCTCGGGGTTGGCGCGACGGATCGTCGGGTTGGGGTTTTGACTCATACCATTTATCCTACCGACGACGCGGGCGCCGAATGCCGCGCATCACCCGCCGCCCCGCGCTATTGATGTACATGAGAGCCGGCGTGTCGGGGGTCGGGCGCATGCCGTTGTCAGACGTTGCCCGCCTTCGTCAGCGCGCACCATGCCCTATGGTATCTCTCCAGCCGCTCTAAATCTTTCGCGCTTATCTGACCTATTCGCTGGATGTTCATATTATCCTCCAGGTCGGCAACCTTCACTTCTCGCGCCACCTGATTCTTCTGAACGCGCCCTATAAATTCTTCGTAGCTCTCCCCGCCCCTGCGCGTCAGGCATTCGACCGCCTCCAGCACTTCGCCGGGGAAGCCCTGCTCGCGCAACTGCTCGATTGTCCAGGCGGTATCCTCTACCACGTCATGCAGCACGGCTGCCATCATGGCGGCCTCGGAGTTCATCCGCAGCATCAACCTCAGGGGGTGTAGCAGGTAATGCGCGCCGGCTTTATCCTTCTGGCCGCGATGAGCCAGTGCGGCAATAGAAACTGCATCTTCCAGGGTGGCCGTTTTGGTCATGTCAATAGATACGCTCGTCCCGCCATAAATGGCAACATCTAACGCCCGGATGAACGGCTATCCCGCGAGGTTGCGGATGAGAAGCCCGCTGTTTGCGAGTCCGGTTTGATCCCGTCGTTAGACCGCCTACGGGCTCCGGCCCGAGCATCCCGCGCCATCAGGCCGGAGCGTTCAGGCGGTTCTGACGCCCTGCATCAACCGCGCGTTCGCCCACGCGAACCTTTAACGGGACAGCCAGAAAGCGACGCCGGCAAATACCGGGATGAGTAAGAGGAGCCAGCCGCACAAGACGACGAAACAGCCCGGCGTACCCCTATCAACCCCCAGGTGGCTGACGCCGGCCGAAGCGCCGCCCCAATTCTCGCCATGCCAAATCATCCCGAGCGCGCCGGCCACGAGGAGGCAGGCCACGAGCAGGATGAGGGCGGCGTCCCTCGAAGGATTAATCAACAGCGCGGATAAGGCCGCCCCGACATAAAGGCAGGCGATAATCGCTGACAAGGTGCGGTTCCAATCCATGCAAACTTACGCCCGCGGAGCAGCCCAATGACCGGCACCACCCGCCGCCCCAAGAGATGGATGAAGACGCGAGCCGGCGTGTCGGCGGTCGGGTGCATGCCGCTGTCAGGCCGCCCTTCCGATCCTATCACGCCCGGTGTGGCATCACGCTTCCCGGCCCGCGCCTCGAATCAATCGGCCCGTTTACACGTACGTCTTGAATAAGGGCGGCCGGGGCGTCAGGAGCCCCTTAGAGGGCTACCGGGTGGCAGCCCCTGAGTGTTTTGTGTGCCGGTAGCGCGCCGACTTCACCGGCGCGCCCCCACACGGGCGGGCTCCGGGCGGGAGATGGCATACCGTGCCCCCCGACAAGTTCAGGGTCGGCGTCGCGGCTGCTATTATACGGGCCGGCGCCGAAGCGGACGCCCGACTCAGAACTTGTCGCCGCGCGGGGGCGTAACGCCGGCGGCGGCCCGAAACGCCGCCCGAGCCACAGGTGAACCAGATGTTTTGTCCCAAGTGCGGTCAGCAGTCTTCAGACGAAGTTCGCTTCTGCCCGAGGTGCGGGCTCCCGCTCGATGGGCTCGCGGCCTACGTGGCCACCAACGGGCAGGCCCCGGCCGGGGCACCCGTCCCGCGCGCGCCGGTGATGACCGCGCGGCGGCGCGGCATGCGGCGCGGCGCGAAGGTGATGTTCGTCTGCTGCGTCCTGCTGCCCGCCGCCGCACTGCTCGCCTTCGAGGGGGACGCGCCCGGCCCGCTGCTGCTCGTCCTCACAGGAGGGTTGGCGGGGCTGCTCTGGCTGGTCTACTCCTGGCTGTTCGGCGACAACGTCCTGCCCGTCGGCAAAGGCGCCGGCCGCAGAGACCTCAGGGAACTCGGCGCGGCCGGAGACAGGCCGGCCCTCGGCGCGCCGCAGTTCGTCCCGGCGCCGCTCTTCAACCAGCAGCGCGCCAACACCGCCGAGATATACCAGCCGCCCAGCGTCACCGAGAACACGACGAGGCTGCTCGACAAGGACTCCTGAAACCGCCGCTCAACGAGAAGCCCCGGGCCGAGTGGAAAACTCGGGCCCGGGGCTTCTCACGTCGCCGCCGTCTCCGCGGGGTAGCCGCGCAGGGCTTATCTAGTCGACGGCCGCGCCGCCCTCCTCCGCCTTCTCCAGCGCGTCCGCGTCGAGGTAGTCGGCGCCGCCCGCGGGGAAGGTCACGAGGACGCTGCGCGACGTGCGCCCCTCGTCCCTGCTCGTCACGACGCGCAGCGCCGTCCCGACCTCGCCCTTGTACGCGCCCTCGACGGCGCGCACGCGGTCGCCGGCTTTGATGCCCGCGCCCTGCTCCGCCGCTTCACCGCCCATGGTTAGCCTTTCTCAGCCGCACGGCCCATCGGCCTCCAGCCGGTCGGCCTCGGCCAGTATCTCCGCGCGCCCCTCGCTCGTGAGCCCTTGCAGGTATTCGAGGAAGTCTTCGCGCCCCTCGTCGTCGGCGAGCGCGGCCTCCAGGCGTTCGATGAAATCCTCGTAGCCGCTCAAGCCCCGCCGCCTTTCGCGTGGCGCATGATTTCGAGGGCGGCCGAGAGGTGCCGCACGGCCGAGGCCCGCAACTCGTCGGACGCGCGCGCCTGCTCGGCCGACGTGGTCTCGCCCGAGAGGTCTATGACGGCGGCGATGGCCGCGAAGGCCGCCAGCGCCTCGGACTTCGCCTCTTCCAGCACTCGCGTTTCGTCTCCCAAGTCTCTTGCCCCCGTGCCTACGCGGCGTGCTCGGTCACGCTCGTCCTGCTGTCGGCGTACATGTCGCGGTACTCCGTGCCGTCTTCGGTGACGATGCCGCGGAACAGCATCGCCTCGTCCGCGGAGGTGCCCTTGTCGCGCAGCTCGGCCTGCACCTCGTTCCAGCTACGCCTCTTCGGAAGGATTTCGTTCGGGCGCTTCACGAGGTAGTGTTTCGCGTCCCGGCTGACGGGTCTCTGTCCGCTCACTTCGTCATCACCTTTCACGCGCCGGCCGCCGCGGCGCGGCTATTCGAGGTAGTGCTCGTTGAGGCGGCTGCGCAGCGCGGCCGGGACGGCGTCCCACGGCGCGAGGCAGAGCACGCGCAGCGTCGGCCTGTCCAGGCTGACGCGCGAGTAGCGCCAGCTCCCCGCGCCTTCGGCGTAGAGCCAGCGGTAGTACGGGCCGTCGGCGCGCCGGCTGTAGAACGCCCCGCGGTCGCCGCGGTAGCCGCGGCCGGCCGACTCGACATAAACGTGCAGGTCTCTCATGCGTGCAGACTGCGGCCTTCGGGCGTCGCCGCCTCAGGCGTGCGCGTGCGCCGCGGGCGCCGGGGCGGCACGCCGCGCCGCAAGACGCGCCGCCGTGACGGCGCGGCGCGTGGCACTTGTCGAACGGGTTTCGTTTGGGCTGAAGGGCGCTGCGTGAGCGGTCACCAGGGGACTCCTTGTGGTCACGTCGGACACAACAGACGGCACAAGGAGAAGGGCGCGGCGCGCAAAACCCTGATGTCGAGAGTATGTTGTCTAAAGAACTGCGGCCGGTTGACGCGGGCGAGTATACCACGCGCGCCGGATTAGTCCTATCAGGGCGGCGCCGCGCCGGCCGTCAGAGGCTTCTCTTCCAGAAGTCGAGCATCGTCCGCTGGAGGTGCATCGCGCCGGCGCGGTCGCTGATGCCGTGCTTGCGCATCGGGTAGATCATCTGCTCGAAGAGCTTACCGGACTGGACGAGCGCCTCGGCGAACGCCTGCGTGTTCTGCGGGTGGACGTTGTCGTCGTAGGTGCCGTGGACGAGCAGGAGGCGGCCGTGCAGGTTGCCGGCGAGTTTGACGAGCGAGGCGCGTTCGTACCCTTCCGGGTTCTCGGCCGGGAGCCCGGCGAGCGCCTCGGCCCACTTCGTGTCGTAGTAGCGCCAGTCCGTGACGGGCGCGCCCGAGATGCCGGCCTTGAACTCCTTCGAGCGCGTCATCAGGCTGAGCGTCATCGTGCCGCCGCCGCTCCACCCCCAGACGCCGACGCGCTCGGGGTCGACCCACGGCTGGCGCTTGAGCCAGCGCACGGCGTCGAGCAGGTCGGCCGTCTCCGGCTCGAAGGCACCCTTCGCGACGGTGTTCTCCAGCCGCTTGCTTATCCCTGTCGCCGCGCGGTTGTCCACCGTCAACAGGACGAAGCCTTCGGCGAGGTAGAGCTGGTCTGTGAACAGGGTGCTGCCCGGCCACGCGTTCGAGACCTGCGGGGCGGACGGCCCGCCGTAGACGTACATGATGACGGGGTAGCGGCGGTCCTGACGGAAGTCTTTGGGCTTCAGCAGCCGCGCGGGCATCTGGAAGCCGTCGGCCGCGGGGATGGTCAGAAGCTCGGGGTACTGCACGTCGAAGCGCGCTATCAGCTCCGGCCGCGGCGGCGCGAGCACCGACAGGCGCGAGCCGTCCGCGCGGCGGAGCGTGAGCGACGGCAGCGTCCGTATGTCGGAGAAGTTGTCGAGGTAGAGGCGCGTGTCCGGCGACATCGAGATGCGGTGCACGCCCGGCTCGGCCGAGAGGCGCGTCATCCCCGTGCCGTCGAACCTGATGCGGTAGAGGTGGCGCTCAACGGGCGAGCGCTCGAGCGCTGTGAAGTAGACCCACCCTTCCTTCTCGTCTATCCCCGTCACGGCTTGCTTGACCCAGAAGGCGCCCGCGCCCGAAGAGGCCAGCGCCCACGGCCCGCGCGTGACCTGATTGACCAGACGGCCGTCCAGCGTGTAGCGGTAGAGGTGGTAGTAGCCGTCGCGCTCCGACGCCCAGAGGAAGTGGCGGCCGTCGGCGAGGAAGTGCAGGTCGTCGTGGATGTTGACCCAGGCCGGGTCGGTCTCGGTCAGGACGCGCTCGGCCGCGCCCGTCGCGCGCGAGGCGAAGTAGAGCCCCGACTCGTGCTGGTCGCGCGTCAAGGTCTGCACGCTCACGCGCCGCGCGTCGGGCAGCCACTTCACGCGCAGGACGTACTCGAAGGGTCGGTCACCGAGGTTCACCCAGACGGTCTCGCCGCGGCCGACCTCCGCGACGCCGACGCGGACGCGCGGGTTGGGCATCCCGGCCTTCGGGTAGCGCTGCCTGATGACGCGCGGCGCGCTGTCGGGGCGGAAGTCCATGAAGGCACTCACGCCGACGGCCGACTCGTCGGTCTGTATGTATGCGAGCGCGCGCGAGTCGGGCGACCACCAGTAGCCGATGTCGCGCCGCCCGAAAATCTCCTCCCAGTAGACCCACGACAGGCTGCCGTTCAGCGTCGTCTCCGAGCCGTCGCGCGTCACGCGCGTCTCGGCCTGCGTGTCGAGGTCCGTCACGTAGAGGTCGTGGTCGCGGACGAAGGCGAGCCGCCGCCCGTCGGGCGAGAAGCCGGGCGACTGCTCTTCGGCCCCCGTCTTCGTCAGCCGCGCGAAACGCGCCGTGCCGAGGTCGAGCAGGAAGAGGTCGCCCTTGAAGACGTAGAGCGCGCGCCGCCCCGCCGGGTCGAACGCCTCCGGCCAGTCGAGCGACGCCCCGACGCCCGAGTCCGGCAGCAGCGCCTTCAGGCCCGCGACCGCGGCGGCCATGTCGAGCGCGGGCCGCCGCGCGCCGGTCGCCGGGTCCAGTACCTCGAAGGTGCGCTCGGCCGCCGGCCGCCTCACGTCGAGCAGCAAGAGCCTGCCGTCCGACAGCCACGCGTGCGACGGGAGGCCCGCCACGCGGCGGCCTTCGTCGAAGACCCACTCCGTCGTGAGGCGGTCTGCCGCCCGCGTCTGCGCGCGCGCGGGCGCGGCGGCGGACAGCGAGAGGGCGAGACAGAAGGCGAGACAGAGGGCGCGTGTGGCCATCGCTTACACTCCTTATGAAGTCAACTTTGACGCGGCGTGAAACCGATTTCAGAATCCGCGAAGCTAGTCCCCGACCTCGCGTATGATGAGGCCGCGCGCCGCGACTTTCAACACTTTTCCGCGCGGGACTGATAGTTCGGGGCGGGACGGGTTCATTTGACAACGGTGGGCGTAGTGTTTACCTTTCGGCTGAGTTCGCGACGCCGGGGAGTCTGAGGCCCGCGGAGTCCGGCGCGCGATCCCACCCGCGGCTGCACCTTTTCGATGAAGCACAACAGCCCTGTCACACAGGCGGCCTTCGACTCGCTGCTGTCGTGGCTCGACCCTGACCGCGACCTCGCCGCGCGGAAGTACGAGCAGATACGCCTGCGGCTCATCAAGCTCTTCACCTGCCGCGGCCGCCCCGACGCCGAAGACCTCGCCGACGAGACCATAGACCGCGTCACCGTCAGGGCGCCCGAGGTCTCGCGCGGCTACGTCGGCGACCCCTGCCTCTACTTCTACGGCGTGGCGCACAAGGTCTTCCTTGAGTCGCTGCGCAGGCGACCGCCGCGCGCCCCCGCCCCGCCGCCCGCGCCCGACGCCGCGGACGAAGAGGCCGAGCGCGAGTACGAGTGCCTCGAACGCTGCGTCGAGCGGCTCCCGCCGGAAGGCAGGGAGCTGGTGCTGGAGTACTACCGCAGCGAGCGGCGCGAGAAGATCGACCGCCGGAGGGAGCTGGCCGCGCGCCTCGGCATCGCGCCCAACGCGCTGCGCATCCGCGTCCACCGCCTGCGCGCGTCGCTGCTGGAGTGCGTGCGCGCGTGCCTCGCCGGGACGCAGCCGGCCTGAAACGTACGCGCCGCGTCCGGCATACAGTATAGGAGGGGGACGGGGCGACCCGTTTTGATGACGCCGCAAGCCGAATCCCAACGAGAGATCAGAGATTACCTGCTAGGCGGTCTGCCCCAGGACGCCCAGCGGCGGGTCGAGGAGCGCCTGCTGACCGAAGAGGCTTTCATGGACGAGCTGACGCTGGCCGAGGAGGAGCTGATAGACGACTACGTCGGGGAGCGACTCTCCGCGCGCGAGCGAGCCGACTTCGAGCGACACTTCCTCTCGACCGAGGAGCGGCGCACGCAGTTGAGGTTCGCGCGCGCGCTCGGCCGCTACGCCGACGCCGCGCACGCGACGAAGTCGGGCGCCCCGTCGGCCGCGCGCGCGCCCGAGGCGACGGGCGGCTTCGGCGCGCGGCTGCGCGCCTTCTGGGCCGGCCTCTCCTTCGCGCCGCGCGCGGGGCTGGCGCTCGCCGCGGTCGCGGTCGTCGTCTTCGCGCTCTGGCTCGCGCGCCCCGCGCGGCCGCGCAGCTTCTACGCGCTCGCGCTCAGCGCCTCGGCCGGAGACCGCGCCGCCGGCGCGCAAGGCGTCCCGGTCAGACTCCCGCCCGACGCCGAGGCGCTCCGGCTCACGCTGAGTCTGCCCGAGGGCGCGGGCGCCTCCGGCGGCTACCGCGCGGAGCTTCTGAGCGAGGGCGGGCGGCCGGAGCGGGCCGCGGTGGCCGCGCACGACGCGCGCACGGTCACGGTCGTCGTCCCGGCCGCGGCACTCGCGCGGGGGCGGTACGCGGTCAGGCTCTTCGAGTCCGCCCCGCAGGGCGGCGAGCGCCGCGTCCCCGGCAGCTACTTCTTCGACGTGGAATGAACTAAGAGACGGGGCGCGGTGCGCGGCGCTTCCGCAGGCGCGAGGCGGCGAAGAGCAGCGCCGCGAGCGTGGCGAGCGTGGCGAGCGTCGCCGCCGCGAGCGCCTTCGCGTAGCGGGTGGGCGGGGGCGCCGCCGCCGTCGGCGCGACCACCTGCCGGTAATCTCCCTGCAAGGTGAAGGCGGCCCAGTAGTGCGGCGAGCGCCACTGCGGCTCCTGCCGGATGCTGTTCTGCGCGTCGCGCAGCGCGGCCGCGGGCGTCATGCCGCGCCCGAGCATGTTCTTGAAGAAGCGCCTCATCAGCTCGGCCGTCGCCTCGTCCTCGACCCTCCAGAGACTCGACACCACGCCCGACGCGCCCGCGTACATGAAGCCGCGCGTCAGGCCGATCAGCCCCTCGCCGCGCACCTCCTTGCCGAGCGCCGTGCGGCACGCGCTCAAGACCACCAGCCCGACCGGCGCGCGCAAGGAGTAGATGTCGCGCAGGCTCAACAGCCCCTCGCGCGCGCGCCCCTCGCGGTCGACGGTCGAGAGCAGCAGCCCCGACCTCTCCGGGCGGGCGGGGTCGAGCAGGCCGTGCGTGGCGAAGTGAAGTATCGCGTAGCCGGAGAGGTCTGTGCTTTGCAGCCGCTCGCGCGTGGCGTCGAAGCCCGAGGCCACGTCCGCGCCCGCGACCGCCTCGCTCAGGTAGGAAAGCTCCAGCCCCGAGTAGAAGAGCGAGCGGACGCTCGAAGGGTCGAACGAGTCGCCCTCGACCCGCACGTCGCGCAGTGAGTTGCGCCAGCCTTCGGCCTCGGCGCGGGCGAGCGCGGCCGTCTCGGCGGCGCCGCCGCCTTTGCGCGCGGCGTAGTTCGAGGCGAAGACCGGGTCGCCGAAGGCGGCGAGCGTCCTCGCCGGCGCGCGCCGCCGCGCGGCCTCCTCCCCCAACTGCCCGAGGATGGAGGCCGACGGCGCGTTGACGACTTCGCGGCCGGCGACCAGCGGCTCGCCCGCGTCCGCGGGGTCGGGCAGGAGTTGGAACGGGACGTATTCGAGCGCGCCGTCGGCGACGACGACGACGCGCGTCCGCCCTTCGAGAGAGTGCGCCGCGGGCGCGAGTACCATCCGGCTCAGCTCGCGCGCGGCCGCCTCCAGCCCCCCGTCCGCGGGCGCGCCGGGTCTCGGCGCGGCCGCGAGCCGCGCGTAGACCTCGCCCGCCGCGCGCTCCACGGCCTCGCGCCCCGGCAGCTCGTACCCTTCGAGCCCGCCGCGCGTCAGCGCCCAGACGTAGCCGCGCTCCGGCCCGAGGCTGTACTCCAGCAGCACGGTCTCGTCGTCCGCGACGACGCGCTCGCGCAGGCGCGGCAGGTCCCAGGCGTCGCCGCGCGCGAGCTGCCCGAAGGCCGGGTGGCGCGCGCGTATCTCCTCGACGACGCGCCCGTACTCCGACGAGAGCCGCGCCGTCTCGGCGTCGAGCGCGTCGAGCGCCCCCCTGTCGTAAGCCCCGCCGAGCATCGTCACGCGCTCGTCCTCTTTGACGCGGAGCGACTGGCGCAGAGCGCGCTCGCGCTCGGCGAGCGGCGGGTCGAGCCCCGGCACGAGGCTCGTCTCGGTCGCGCGCAGCAGCTCGGCGAGCGAGCGGGCGCGCGACGCCTCGCTGGCCTCGAAGGCGCGCGCGTCGAAGCCCCGCGCGGGGTCGGCCGCGTGCCTGCGCATCAGGCACTCGGCGTAAGCCTGGTAGCGCTCGTGGACGGTCGCGGAGAAGGCCGCCATCAGGTCGCGGCTCGTCGAGACGCGCCGCACGTTCTCCGTCGCCTCGATGGAACGGCGCAGGAGGTCTTCGGCCGCGGCGAGGTCGCCGCGCCCCAGCTCCAGCCGCCCCATCGCGTAGAGCGTCGCCGACTCGTTGACGCGGTCGGAGAGGGCTCGGAAGACGGCCAGCGCCTCGCCGTACTGCCGCCTCGCCCTCACGGCCTCACCCCGCTGCTCGTAGACGAGCCCCATCAGGGCGCGGACGCGCGCCGCCTCCCTCCGGCAGGAGAGCTTCGCGTACAGGTCGAGCGCGACGCCGAAGTGGCGCATGGCCGCTTCGCCGTCGCCCGCCGCCGCGTAGGTGCGCCCGAGGAAGTCGTGGCACATGGCCGCGACCTTACTCTCCCCGACGGACTCCGCGTCCGCCAGCGCCCGCCGGAGGCTCTCCGCCGCCTCGGCGTGGCGCCCCAGTATGTACTGCGTCTTCCCGATGCCCCAGGCCACCGCGATCTCGGCGCGGGGGTTCCGGGTCAGGCGGTAGTAGTCTAGCGCGAGCGTGTACTTGTCGAGGCCGACCTCGGGCATCCCCGTCTCGATGAAGGCTTCCGCGAGGGCGGCGTTAATCCTCCCCATCTTGTACGGCTCGGCCTTCTCGTCGAGCATCCCCTGCGCCTGCGTGAGGTAGGTGAAGACCTCCTGCCACTCGCCCCTGCGGTACTCGACGAAACCCAGACTGATGAGCGCCTCGGCCTGCCCGTCGGCGGCGCCCAGTTCGCGCCAGATGCCGAGCGCCGCCCGGTAGGCGTCCGCCGCCTCGGTCAGGTTGTTCTGCGCCAGCTCGTAATCGCCGACGGCGTTGGAGGCGTCCGCCACGCCACGCCTGTCGCCCGCCGACTCGAACAGCGCCAGCGACTCCCGCGCGGTCTTCAGTGCCAGGGCGGGGTTCTTGTAGTTCTGGCAGTCGCTCAGCGTGAGCAGGGCGGCGGCCTTGCCGGCGGCGTACCCGCCCCGCTCGCTGAGCGCGACGGCCCGGTCGAGGAAGGGGCGCGCCTTGCCGCACTTGCTCAGGTGGTTGTAGGCCGCGGCCAGCCCGTTGAGGCTGTCCACGGCCGGCTCCGGGTCGGGGCTCTTTTCGAGGAGCGCGGACGCATCCCCGTAGGTGGCCAGCGCGTCCTGCGGGAGGTTCAGTTTCAACTGGAGCCGGCCGGCGCGGTTCAGGAGGCGCGCCGCCTCCGCCGCCTCGCCCGAGTCGCGCGCGCGGCGCGCGGCTTCGAGCAGGGACGCGAGGGCGCGCTGCCTCTCTTCCGTCGTCGCCGCGGCCTCGTCCGCCGCGCGCGCCGCGTGCGAGAGCCACAGGGCGCAGCCCAGCATCAACAGCAGCAGCAGGGGATGTAGCTTCTTCATCGGCGTCACCGGCGGCACGCGCCCGTCACTATTTGAGCGCCTCCCAGGCCCCGGGGGTGAAGTCGGCCTGTTTGCAGCGCCTCCTCCTCCTGCCCGGCAACTCGACCACCTGCTCGGGGTAGTTTTTGATTGACGGGCAGCCGCAGAACGCACCGACTTCCGGCGACGGCTTCGAGCCCATCTCGGGCGTGGGCTTGGAGCCGGGCCCCGGGCCGAGGGAGCCCGCGAAGTCTTCGGTCGTGGCCTTCAGCGTCTCCGTCGCGGGCGGGCTCGCTACGCCGTCCTCCTCGGAGCGCGACCTGCGCATGGTCTTGTCGAAGTACGAGTTGAGGAAGCTGAGCCAGGTGTGCTCGCCCATCTCGGTCGTGATGGCGTACTCCTGCTCGTACCTCTTCAGGATGTCGCGGTCAACGTCCCCGACCGGCCTCGACCAGGGGAAGTAGATCGAGAGCCCGTGGGAGTACTGGTACTTCGACCCCACCGCCTCGGTGCGCTTGACGAGGTGGCTCACGGCCTTCATCATCCCGGCGCATGCGTCCCGCATCGCCCGCTGCGGCTCCACGCTTTCGCCCTCGCCCTTCGCCTTCAGCTCGGCCGCGCACGACTCGTCGAGGCACTTGCAGAAGTCGAAGAGGTCGGTGTAGGTCTCGTGCCAGAAGCTCTGCGCCTTCCAGTGGGCCAGGAGGATGTGCTCCTTCCCGCGCTCGTCTTCGAGCCCCAGCTTGAGTTTCTCGGCCAACGTCTGCAAAGGCTCCTTCAGCGCTTCGACCTTCTCGGCCTCAAGCCTGCACAGGCAGAGGTCGGCCGAGTAGCCGGCGGAGAGGAAGTCGGTGGAGTTGTGCAGGGACAGGTCGTAGAGCCGGTTCACCAGCTCGCCGACGTTCACCTCGTCGCCGGCCTTCCTCGCCTCCTCGACGGCGTTGAAGGTCTTCTTCAGCAGTTGGCGGTACGGCCAGCTCCCGACGAAGGAGATGCCCTGCGTGGCCATCATGTACCGGGCCGTCCCCTTGAGCTGGTAGACGACCTCGGCGGAACTCATCGAGCAACTGTGCATCGAGAGCAGCTCGAACTCGCCGCCCCCGTCCCGCGCCCGCGCCCCGAACGGCCGCAGTATGGCTTCGAGCTGCTTGAGCGAGAGGGCCGCGACCGGGGGGGCGCCCGGCGCGTCGTCGCGCCCCTCGACGTGGTCGTCCGGCAGGAAGGCGTCGTTGCCGACGATCATGCCGTGCCCGATGAGGAAGAGCATGTAGTGCGCCGCCCGGTGGCTCTCCAGGCAGTAGCCCAGGAAGTCGGTCAGCGCCTCCCTGACGTCGGTCTTGTCGGAGCCCGCGAGCCCCTTCTTGAACCTCGCGGTCGCGACCCCCGCGCCCTCGTCCAGCGCCCCGGGCTCGACCCTGTCCTCGTTCAGGTTGCGGACGAAGGGGTCCTTGCCGTCCCCGATGCGGGATCCGGCGGCGCGCTCCTTCCGCGCGCGGTTGACGTTGTAGACGCGCGTCGGCGCCCCCGGCTCGTTGGGGTCGAAGTGCGCGAGGACGGTCGTGTCCAACTGGTAGCCGGCGTCCTTGAGGGCTTTAAGCTCGGACACCATGATGGGCGCGAGGGCGTTGTCGCCCGCGAAGAAGAACATCAGCGTCCACCCGCCCGGGTCGGTCGTGTCATTCGTGTTGGACATCTTAAATACTCTCCGTGTCGGTCGTGGCAGGAAACCCGCCCCGCGGGGGCGCCGCCTCCGGAAGCCCTCGGCGGGCGTGTCGGCGAACGGGTTGAACTTTAATGGTGGGCCCGCCGGAAGTGAGACAACCCCGACTCGGGTAAACCCCTGACCGCGGGCGGCGAAAGGAAAGAGCTTGCCGGACGGCGCTGAAGTCCCGAGGCACGACAGGCTAGACCTTCCTCGATGCGCTGTCAACAGGAATCGCCGGCCGGGTCTCAAAACCCTCCGGCCCGGGCGCGGCGGGCACGGCCGCGACACTCTCACCCCGGCGGCGGCTTACATAAGGGAATGCGCGGCCGGGCGGAAACGTTTCCGCGGCGAGGCGCGGGCGGGGCGGGGCTTCGAGGGCGCGCGGCGCGCGGCGGGCCGAAAGACCGATTTTTTTCGGGCCGCCGCGCGCCGCCTCTTCCCTTCTTCTGCTTCAGTGTCCCGCGAACTTCTCGCCGGCCTCGACGCGCAGCGGCAGGCGGTTCTGCGCGGGCGGGAGCGGGCAGGTGGCGTAGCGCGTGAAGGCGCAGGGCGGGCTGTAGGCGCGGTTGAAGTCGAGGCGGACGCGGCCTTCGGGGTCGGGCGGGTCGGCGTAGAGGTAGCGCCCCGCGCCGTAGGTCTCGCGGCCGCTCGTCTGGTCGGCGAAGATGACGAAGAGCTGCTCCTCGCCCTTCTCCTTGAGCGCTTCGAGTTTGTACTCGCGCCCGCCGACCTCGAAGGCGAGCGCGCCCGGCGAGGTCTCTTCGGTCTCCATCCCGAGGACGTTCAGGATGGGCACGCGCTTCGGCGGCTCGTACGGCTCGAAGCGCGCCGAGACGACCCACTTCGCGTCGGGCGGGTAATACTCCGTCCCCTTGAACTCGGCGCGCGCCGGGTTCTCGCGGTCTTTGACGCGCAGGCCCAGGCGCTCGCCGCGCTTCACGACGTGAAAGCTCAGCGAGCCGAGTTCGAGCACGGTCGGCTCGCCGTCCTCGTCGGACTTGAGTTCGAGCGCGGAGACGGGCCGCCCCTTGCTCGTTATCCCCGAGCCCGGCCCCGCTTCGAGCGTCACCTTGCCCGCGGCGAGCCGCAGCGTCCCGGCCTGCGCGGGGGCTTTGCCTTCGGGCAAGACTATCTCGTTCGACGGGGCGCTGCCGAAACGGTTCTCGCCCTCCTTCAGCCAGAAGAGGCCGATGAGCGCCAGCCACCCGTCCTCGCTCTTCAGGCTCGCCAGCCGCTTCGCCTTCCACTGCTCCAGCTCGCGCTCGAAGGACGCGCCGTCGGCCGCGGCCTTCTCTCGCCGCTGCTGCTGCGGCGGCGGCGCCGCCGTCCGCGCGCACGAAGCCGACAGCGCGAGCCCGGCGGACAGCGCGAGCGCCAACGTCAACGAAAAGTTTCGACCAGACATTTTCTCAAACTCCTTCCGCCGCACGTCCGTGATGCGCCCGAGTTCCACGCGCGCGCCCCGGCCCCCCGTGTCGCGCACGATTGTGTACCCGGCGGCGGCGAACTTCAAAGGCGGCGGCGGCCCCGGCCGCGCGCGCCACGCCGCTCGACTGACGCCGGACGCGCGTGGCCGTTGTCACCGCCGGAGCGCGGCACGTAAGCCGCGCCCGCGCGCCCGTAAAAATTTTTCGGACGCCCCGCGCGCGTAATTTCTTGACAGCCCTCCGGCGGCTTACTTACTATCCGCTCGGCCGCCCACGACACGGCGGCCGCGACGGAAGGCTCTCGAAGTGACTCACGGATCGCGCTTTTATTACTTCGCCTTTACCCGCCGCTTCCCCTTCGGGGGGGGGCGGGCCGGGCGGATTGCGCGCGCGCGTGAGACGGCAGAGGGCTGAAGACGCCGCACGAAGAAGCTTCAAACAGGCCGGCCACGACAACCCCGGGGAGGAAGTCGCGGCCGGCTCTTTTTGATTTCGGATTTCGGATTTGAAGAATGAAGCGGGGCGGCGTGCCTCCCGTCTTCCCTCGATCCGCGATCCCGGGAGCCGGGCAGATGACCATCGAAGACTGGCGGGTCGAGATAGACAAGATTGACGGGGAGCTGCTGCGGCTGCTCAACAAGCGCGCGGAGCTGGCCGTCCGCGTGGGCGAGTCGAAGCGCGTCGCGGGGCTCTCGGTCTGCGACCGCTCGCGCGAGCGCGAGGTGTTGGAGCGTGCCCGCCGCGACAACCGCGGCCCGCTCGACGGCGACGCGGTCGAGCGGCTCTTCCGCGCCGTCATACGCGAGTCGCGGCGGCTCCAGTCGCCCGCGCCGGCGCGGCCGGGGGAGGCGGGGCGGTGAACGCCGCCGCCGAGGGGCGTGCGCCGCGCGTCGCCTTCCAGGGCGAGCCCGGGGCCTTCGGCGAGGAGGCCGCCGTCCGCCTGCTCGGCGAAGGCGTCAGGCCCGTCCCGCGCCCGACCTTCGAGTCGCTCTTCGCGGCCGTCGGCGACGGCGCGGCCGACCTCGCGCTCGCGCCCGTCGAGAACACGCTGGCCGGCTCCGTCCAAAGGGTCTACGACCTGCTGCTCGACAGCCCGCTCCACCTCGCCGCCGAGGTCGTCATCCGCGTCCGGCATCTCCTCATCGGCTGCCCCGGCTCGACCCTCGAAGCCGTCCGCGCGGTCGAGTCGCACCCGGTGGCGCTCGCGCAGTGCGAGCGCTTCTTCGCCGCGCGCCCCGGCATACGCCGCGTCGCCGCAGAGGACACGGCCGGGAGCGTCGCGGCCGTCGTCCGGCGCGGCGACCCGACGCGCGCGGCCGTCGCGGGCCGACGCGCGGCGGAAATCTACGGCGGCCGCGTCCTGCTCGAAGGGCTCGAAGACCACGCCGAGAACTACACGCGCTTCGTGCTGCTCTCGCCCGAGCCGGCGCGCCCCGAGGGGGCCGACAAGCTCTCGCTCGTCCTCGGGCTCCCGCACCGCCCCGGCGCGCTGCACCGCGCGCTCGAACCCTTCGCGCGCAGGCGCCTCGACCTGCTCAAGATAGAGGGGCGGCCCTTGCGCGGCCGCCCCTGGGAGTACCGCTTCTTCCTCGACCTGCGCGCCTCGCCGCTCGACGCCGACGCGACGGCCGCGCTCGAAGAGCTGCGCGGGCGCGCCGCGGACGTGCGCGTGCTCGGCTTCTACCCGTCCTGGGCGGGCGAGGGGCACGAGTGATTGGCCGGTTGATTCGTTGGTGCAAAAGACATGATCCTCATACTCGAACCGAACGTCGCCGAGGGCGGCGAGACCTTCCGCCTCCTGCTGGAACACCTCGCGCGCCTGCCCGGCATCGAGCTGCGCGTCCACCACGAGAAGGGCGCCGAGCAGACGCTCACCGAGGTCTACCTGATAGGCAAGACGGCCTGCCTCTCCGCCGCCGACATGCGCGCGCTGCCCGGCGTCAGCCACGTCGTCCGCGTCTCGGAGGAGTACCGCGTCCTCGGCCGCCATCAGGACGACGGGCGCCCGACCCACTTCGACTACAAGGGCGTGCGCTTCGGCCAGGACACGCTCCACGTCTTCGCCGGCCTCTGCGCCGTGGACACCCGCGAGAACGTCGAGCGGATGATGCGGGCGCTGCGGGACGCGGGGCAGGTCTGCACGCGCATGGGCGCGTACAAGCCGCGCACCTCGCCCTACTCGTTCCAGGGTCACGGCCGCGACTGCCTCCCTTACGTCTTCGAGCTGGCGGGCAGGTACGACGTCCGCGTCATCGCCATGGAGGTGACGCACGAGTCACACCTTGACGAGATACGCGCCGCGCTCGAACTGACCGGGAGCCCGGCCGGCGTCATGCTCCAGATCGGGACGCGCAACACGCAGAACTTCGAGCTGCTGAAGTTCGTCGGCCGCCAGCGGGAGTTCCCCGTCCTGCTCAAGCGCGGCTTCGGCATCACGCTCGACGAGTCGCTGAACGCCGCCGAGTACCTCGCGAGCGGCGGCAACCGCAGGGTCGTCTTCGGCCTGCGCGGGATGAAGACCGCCATCGGCGACCCGCACCGCAACTTCGTGGACTTCGCGCACGTCCCCGTCGTCAAGCGGCTGACGCGCATGCCGGTCTGCATCGACCCGTCGCACTCGGTCGGCACGCGCGCCGCCGCGCCCGACCGCCTGCTCGACATCCTCCACGCCACGGCGCAGGGCGTCATCGCCGGGGCGAACATGATACTCGTGGACTTCCACCCCGACCCCGCGCGCGCGCTCGTGGACGGCCCGCAGGCGCTCACGCTCGGGGAGCTGCCGCACTTCCTCGAAGACGTGGCGCTCGTCCGCGAGGCTTACGAGAAGCGCCTCCGGCTCGCCGCGCGCGCCGCCGGGGGCAGTGCCGAGGGGGCGGAGGTTAAGACTTAGCCGAACGCCGCGGCGGAGAGTGCCGCGAGCGACGGCTCTATCTCCTCGCACGCCGCCCCCGCGTCCGCCAGCCCGGACAGCGCGGGCGGCGTCTCGACCTCCCTCCCGACCAGCGGCTCGACCACCGCCTCGAACTTCGCCGGGTGCGCCGTCGCCACGACCACCCAGTGCGGCGAGGCGAGGAGCGAGCGGGCGCGGACGGCGGCGGCCGTGTGCGGGTCGTAGACGCGACCGCCGCGCGCGGCCTCGTCCCTGATGGTGCGGGCGATCTCTTCGTCGGAGACGGCGAGGGCGCGCGCGAAGCTCCGGAGTTCGCCCGCGTCCGGGTGCAGGCTGAGCAGGCGCTCCATGTTGCTCGGGGCTCCCACGTCCATCGCGCTGGCGAGCGTGCGCACGGTGGGGCGCGGCGACCACGCGCCCGTCTCGAAGTAGTCGGGCACGGAGCGGTTCGCGTTCGTCGCCAGCACGACCTCGCGCACGGGCAGACCCGACGCGCGCGCCCAGAGCGCCGCGACGCCGTTGCCGAGGTTCCCCGTCGGCACGACCACGCCGGCGCGCGCCCCGCGCCGCCGCATGTACCAGAGGCTCGCCGCCGCGTGGTAGGCGGCCTGCGGGAGGAGCCGGCCGAGGTTGATGCTGTTGGCCGAGAGCAGCCCGCGCGCGCGGCCGAGCGCGGGGTCTGCGAAGGCTTCTTTGACGACGCGCTGGCAGTCGTCGAAGTCGCCGCGCACGGCGAAGGCGCGCACGCCCTCGCCCCCGCACGTCAACTGCCTCTCCTGCCGCGGCGAGACCATCCCCTTCGGGAAGAGGACGACGACCTCCGCGTTCGGGCTCCCGCGGAAGGCGGCCGCCACCGCGCCGCCCGTGTCGCCCGAGGTCGCCACGAGCACCGTCCGCCGGCCGGGCAGGCGCGAGACGCACGCGGCGAGGAAGCGCGCGCCCACGTCCTTGAAGGCCGCGGTCGGGCCGTGGAAGAGTTCGAGGACGGCGGTCGTCTCGTCCGTCTCGACGAGCGGCACGGGGAAGTTGAAAGCCTCGCGGCAGACGTCTCGAAGGTGCGCCGCCAGCCCGTCGCCCTCGAAGAAGGGCGCGAGGAACTTCACGGCTATCTCCGGCAGGGATTCGAGGCCGTCGAACTCTTCGACCCCGAAAGTCGGAAAACGCTCGGGCACGTAGAGGCCGCCGTCGGGCGCGAGCCCCGCCTGTATCGCCCCCGACAACCCGAGCGGCGGCGAGCCCGCGCGCGTGCTGACGTACCTCATCTGAAGAACCTTCTCGTAAGTGATCGCGCGGCCAAACAGGTCAGTACCACCCGCGGTAGCGTGTGGGCCGGTGCGACTCGGCGGCGCCGTCTCCCCGCGGCCCACACGCTACCGCGGGCGGTACTGACCGCTATTATCACTTAACCTTAGGACTCGTGCGCCCTCGTCGCTGACGGGCGCGACCCAGGAGTCCACCTCCGCGACGCCGGCCGACTCGAACGCCTCGACCATCGCCGCGCGCACGCGCCCGGCCGCCGCGTCGGAGTCGGCCCACGCGAAGACGCTCGGGCCGGAGCCCGAGATGGAAGCGCCGACCGCGCCGGCCCCGAGCGCCGCCGCCTTCACGCGCGCGAAGCCGGGGATGAGCGCGGCGCGCTGCGGCTCGATGATGAAGTCTTCGAGCGACCTGCCCACGAGTTTCAAGTCGTTCGCGAAGCACCCGGCGACGAAGCCGCCCAGGTGCGCCGACTGCCTCACGTGGTCTTCGAGCGCGACTTCGCGGCGCAGGACGGCGCGCGCGTCCCGCGTGTCGAGGCGCACGCGCGGGTGCGCCACCACGGCGAGCACGCGCGCCGGGACGGGCAGGCACACGCAGCGCACGGGGTCGTGTGAGACGACGAGTATCATGCCGCCGAACAGGCAAGGCGCGACGTTGTCCGGGTGCGCCGCGCCGCTCGCCACGCGCTCGGCCTCCAGCGCGTAGGGGAGCAGGTCGCCTTCGGCAAGCGGCGCCGGCAGCAGCGAGTTGGCCGCCACCAGCCCCGCCACGGCCGACGCCGCAGAGCCGCCCATCCCCGACCCGAGCGCGATGCCTTTCCGCACCCACACGTCGAAGCCGAACTCCAGCCGCAGGTCTTCGCGAAGCCTGATGAGGCCGGCGGTCGCCGTGTTCTGCGCCGGGTCGAGCGGGAGGGCGCCGGCCGCGAGCTGCCCCGTAGCGTCCGCGACCTCGACGACGCGGACGGAAGGGCGCGCCGTCGCCTCGACGGTCACCTCGTCTCCGACAGCGCCGAAGGCGAAGCCGAGGATGTCGAAGCCGACGGCCACGTTCGACACGGTCGCGGGCGCGAACGCCGCGGCGCGCCTCACGGCCCCGACCCCGCGCAGGATTTGTGTGGCGACGACTTCCGCATAGAGACCTCCCGCCGACCCTCGAACTTAGCCCGGCCGCGGGCCGGCGCGCAACCGGCCGAAGTCCTCCCCCGCACGCGCGGCGTGCGGCGCGCGGGGTGCGGACTTGCCAGGGGTGGCCGGGTCGGCTCTATAATGCCCGCGCCCCTGCATTCTATCCGAAGCCGCTCCCACACCTCGCATTACGGCGGCAGTGTGACGGCGCGGCCCGCGCGGGGCGAGCGTGGACTCTTCCCACGTCACCGAGATGAAAGCCCTCGTCATAGACGACAACGAACTGGTGCGCGACAACGTCGCCGAGGTGCTGCGCGGCGAAGGCTGGGACGTGCGCGAGGCCGACTCGGCCGAGCGCGCCTTCGAGCTTCTGGCCGACGGCACGTGGCAGCTCGTCTTCTGCGACGTGAAGCTCTCCGACAGCGGCCAGCCCGACGGCTACGCCGTGCTCCGCCGCTTCGTCGAGGAGCAGCCCGAGGCGCAGATCGTCCTCATGACCGGCCACGGCTCGGCCGCGGGCGCGCTCGACGCCGTCAGCTCCGGCGCCTACGACTACCTGATGAAGCCGTTCGAGGTCGGGGACGTTTTGCGCATCGCGCAGGACGTGCGCCGCGCCGTCGAGAAGCGCGAGCGGCCCGGCACGACCGGCGAGCTGCCGCCCGCGCCCGTCTACACCTCGGACATAGATTTGGTCGGCGTAAGCTCCGGCTTCGTCGGCGTGATGAAGATGGTCGGGCGCGTCGCGGCCACGATCCTGCCCGTGCTCATCACGGGCGAGTCGGGCACGGGCAAGGAGGTGGTCGCGCGCGCCATACACCAGCGCAGCCCGCGCGCCGAGGGCAACTTCGTCGCCGTCAACTGCGGCGCGGTGCCTTCGGAACTGATCGAGTCGGAGCTGTTCGGACACGTCCGCGGCGCCTTCACCGGCGCGGAGCGCGACCGGCGCGGGTTGCTGCAAGAGGCCGACGGCGGCACCATCCTCCTCGACGAGATAACGGAGACGACGCCCGCCTTCCAGGTGAAGCTGCTGCGCGCGCTCCAGGAGGGCGAGATACGCCGCGTCGGGTCGAACCACACCATCCGCGTGGACGCGCGCGTCATCGCCGCCACGAACCGCGACGTGGAGCGCGAGGTCAAGGAGGGCCGCTTCCGGCAGGACCTCTTCTACCGCCTGAACGCGGTGACGCTGCACCTGCCGCCGCTGCGCGAGCGGCGCGAGGACGTGATGCCGCTGGCGCGTTACTTCGCGGAGCGCTCGTGCCCGGGCGGCCGGCCCGTCAGCTTCTCGCGCGACGCCGTGCGCGCGCTCGTCTCCTACGACTGGCCGGGCAACATCCGCGAGCTGGAGAACGCCATCATCCGCGCCGTCGCGCTCTGCGACCGCCTCGTCCGGCCGGAAGACCTGCCCGAGCGCGTGCGCGAGGCCGCGGCCGCGCACGAGCACGCCGCGCACCAGCACGCGGAGGCGGCCGCCGAGCCCGGCCCCGTCGGGCGGGGCGACGCCCCGTCGCAGGCGGCGCCCGCGGAAGACGACGCCCTCATCTCGCTCTCGGAGCTTGAGGGGCGGCACATCGCGCGCGTGCTCGCGCACACGGGCGGCAACAAGCAGGCCGCCGCCCGCCTGCTCGGCATAGACCGCACCACCCTCCAGCGCATGATCAAGCGCCACGGCCTCGACGCCAACGGCAACGGCCAGGCGCAGTCCCGCGCCGGGCAGAAAGATTTGAGCCACGGCGACGCGGAGACGCAGCTTTAAGAATCTCAAGGTTGAAAGTTGAAAGTTGAAATTGTTCTTATTTGAAATTTGAGATTTGAAATTTGAGATTGTTCTTAACAGCGTCTCCGCGTCTCCGCGGTTGAGTCTCGCCGCCCCGACCCGAGCCCGGCATAAAAAAAGGGCCGCGCAAAACGCGCGGCCCTTCGCTTTCCCGCCCGCACGCCGCCTCAGGCGGCGACTATCCCTGCGCGCGCGGCCTCGGCGCGGCGCGCGACCTCGCGCGCGATGGCGAGAATCTGCGCCGCGTCGAAGGGCTTCGTGATCACCCAGTCCACCTGCGCGGCCTGCCGCTCGTTCGAGCCGACGGCCTCGCCCCAGCCCGTGATGACCGCGACGGGCACACGCTTGTCCAGCTCGCGCACGGCGTGCGCCAGCTCCCAGCCGCTCATGCCCTGCATGCCGATGTCGGTGAAGACCGCGTCGAAGCGGCCGCCCGCGCCGAACGCCTCCAGCGCCTCGCGCCCGCCCGTGGCGAGCGTGACCCGGTAGCCCTCGCTCTCCAGTATGTCGCTCAGGAGCTGGCGCACGTTCTCCTCGTCGTCCACGACGAGGACGCTCGTCGCGCCCGGCCGCTGCGGCACGAGCGCGATGGCCGGCGCCTCGGCCGCCGGCTCCTGCTTCGACGCGTTGCGCGCCGGCGGGAGCCTGATGCGGAAGGCCGTGCCCCGCCCGACCTCCGACTCGACCTCGATGCTCCCCTCGTGGCGGCGGATGATGCCGTACGAGACGGCGAGCCCCAGCCCCATGCCGGCCTTCCCCTTCGTCGTGAAGAAGGGGTCGAAGACGCGCGAGCGCACATCCTCGGCCATCCCCGTCCCCGTGTCCGACACCGAAAGCTCGACCGTGCCGCCCGTCTCGCGCGTCGCGAGCGTGAGCGTACCGCCCTGCGGCATCGCGTCCACGGCGTTGAAGACGAGGTTGACCAGGACCTCGCGCAGCTCCGACTCGTCGCCCATCACGCGCGCCTCGTCCGAGCCGAGTTGCAGCTCCAGGCTGATGTGGACGCCCTCCGACTCGGCGCGGCTCTTCCAGCGCGGGCGCGTGATCTCGCGCACGTCCAGAAGGAGCTGATCCACCGAGACGGGCTGGAAGTCGTGGTCGCGGCGCTGGCGGGCGAAGTCCTGTATGCGCTTGATGGTCTTCGCGCCGTCCTTCGCCGTCTTGATGATGAGCTGGAGGCCGGCTTCGAGCCTCACCGGGTCTTTGGTGTTCAGGAGGAGCTGCGCGCGGCCGAGGATGCCGGCGAGCGTGTTGTTGAAGTCGTGCGCCACGCCCGAGGCGAGCTCGCCGAGCGCCGAGAGCTTCTCGATCTGCGCGTACTGCTCGCGGATGCGCTCCTGCTCCGAGATGTAGTGCGAAAGCTCCTCGACGTGGCGGCGCGCCTGCTCGGCCTGCTCGGCGGCCGACTCGGCGCGCGCCTCGGCGGCGGCCTCGGCCTTGGCGGCGGCCGACATCGCCTCGATGTTGTCGAGGTAGGTGCGGTAGGTCAGCCAGACGACGACGATGATGGGCGCGGCGGCGACGAGCGCGTAGAAGCCGGCGGTCGAGGCCAGCTTGATGGTCAGGCCGGCGGCCGACGCGCCGCCGAAGTAGGTGATCGAAGTCCAGAGGTACTTGTTGCGCCACGTCACCCACAGCGGCTCGCCGTCCTTGAGCGAGGTGTGCAGCGCCGCGACGACCGAGTTGCCGACGTACTGCACGAAGCCCATCACGCAGAGCGCGACGACGAACTTGGCGGAGAAGTCGCCCCGCGCCAGCTCGGTGACGGGGACGCCGAAGACCGAGCGCATGACGTGGACGGTGACGAAGGTCGCGGTGGCGAGCATCGCCGCGTTGAAGGCGCTGGTGAAGAGCTTGAAGGGGCGCTTGCCGAAGCGCGAGCCGACGAAGTTCTCCGTGGCCGTCAGCAGCACGGCCACCTCGCCGCCGTAGAGCATCATCGTCAGGAAGATGAAGGTGTCGGAGAAGGAGATCTGCCCCGTCGTGCGCGGGATGGGGATGCAGAAGCGCGAGCTGACCAGCAGCGTGACGGCCACGAGCGGCAGGAGCCGCAGGTCGAGCCGGTCGAGCGGCAGCAGCGCCGCCGAGTAGGCGAGCACGCACGCGCCCGTCGTGACGACGGCCCACATGTAAGGACGGACGAGACGCTGCTTGCCCACCAACCCTCCTCGGGATCGATTCATTGAATCCATCGGTTCATTGATTCATTGAACCAATGAACCGGTGAGCCGACGAACCGGCGAATCAGTTGCCCTGCTTCTCGCCGCGCTCCAGGTAGATCGTGTCGTAGTAGCCCCGCAGGCGGTAACCGGCCTTGAGGAAGAGCGACTGCGCGATGAGGTTCTGCTCGTTGACGAGGGCGCAGAGCGACTCGCTGCGCCCGAGGAGCATGCGGCCGAGCTGCGAGAGGCAGCGCAGCCCGACGCCCTGCTGCCGGCTCGCCGGCTCGACGTAGACGCCCTCGACGTAGACGCACTCGGGCGTGTCCGACGCCACGTCGGCCTTGAAGACCAGCTCGCCGCGCTCGACCACCACCCACACGCGGCCGTTCTCGATGCGGCGCGCGCAACGCAGGCGGAAGCCGTTGAGGTCAACGTCGAGGGGGTTGACGCCGCTCTCCTCGTAGGCCATCGCGGCGTGGACGGGCATGATGAGCATCAGGTCGTCGAGCGTGGCGGGGCGCAGCCCCCCCACCGGCTCGCACGCGCGCACCGGCCAGCGCTGCTCGAAGAGCAGCTCGCGGCAGAAGAGGCGCGGCGCCTGCCCGCCCGGCGCGTAGTGGTTCCAGAAGCCGCGCACCATCTCCTGCTCGCCCCAGATCATGTGGCCGACCCGCTGGCCGCGGGCCAGCTCGGCGACGGCCGCGAGCGCGCCCTCGGTGCGCGCCTCGATCAAGGTGTGGTAGCCGACGAGCGCGACGCCTTCGAGCGCCCCGCGGCGGTCGCGGCACGCGTAGAAGGTGCCGCGGTTGAACGGGCTCTCGAAGCCGTTGTCGCGGATCAGGCCGCGCATGGCCACGGTCGGCACCGGGCGCTCGGCCAGGAAGTCGAGCACCTCCTGCTCGCTGTCGCTCTCGGTCAGGGGGTGGACGCGGAAGACCGGCTCGGTGCGCGGGGCCAAGCCGTGCGCGGCCGCCGCCCTTCTCGATTCGCTGAACTGAGGCATCACGTCGCTCCTTAAACGGGACTCTGGGTGTCGGGCTGTTGAGACGAGGAGGCTTCTAATTCTTCAGTTCCGTCAGTTCTCGGTGTCGGGCACGGGCGGCGCCGAGGGGGTTTCGTCGCCGTTCTTCGCCGCCGAGAGCGCCTGCACGGCCGCCTCGGCGCCGAGGGTCGTGCCGTCGGTAATCATCACCCCGTCGGTAATCATCACGCCGTCCGTGATCATCACCCCGGAGCCGAGGAAGAGGGAGCCGCTGCCGAGCGTGCCGCCGTTACTGACCAGAATCTTGTCGGTAATCATCACGCCCGACGTGAGCAGCGTCCTGTCGGTGATCATCACGCCGTCGGTAATCATCACGCCGTCCGTGATCATCACGCCGTCGGTGATCATCACGCCGAGGCCGTAAATCTTCTGGTACGAGGTGACGAGCTGCGGGCCGGTCAGGAACCCGTACTTGAGGACGAGCCCCTGCGACCACGCGAAGGTCTCGCCCGCGATGGTCGTCTGCGGCAGCGGCGCGGGGGCCGTGAGCATCGGCGCGCCGAGCAGCGTCGCGTTCGAGAGGTCGGTGCGGACGAGCTTCGCCAGCCGCACCGCGCCCTCGACGTTCACCTCGCCCGCTCCCTGCTCCAGCATGTTGAAGCCCGAGAGCGGCTGCGCCGAGTACATCAAAAGCGCCTTGACGAGGTTCGGCGTGAGCCTCGGGTTCGCCTGGAGCATCAAGGCCGCCGCGCCCGCGACGACCGGGGCCGCCATGGACGTGCCGTTCAGGTACATCATCCGGCGCTTGTCCGAGCCGCTCACGCCGGCGTCGAGCTGCGGGTTGTGCGTGATGAGGTAGTTGTCCTCGGCCGCCGCGTCGATGATCTTGTTGCCGGGCGCGACGAGGTCGGGCTTGACGAAGTTATCGTGCCGGCGGACGCCCGCGGCGTTCGTGTAGGAGCCGCGCGTCGGCCCGCGCGAGCTGTAGGTCGTCACGCCGTCGTCGGAGCGCCAGTCGGTGCCGAAGGTGTTCGCAGCGCCGACGGTGATGGCCGAGGGCTCGTCGCCGGGCGAGTGGATCGAGCCGTAGAGCTTCTGCCCCGAGGCGTCCTTCCCGTTGTTGCCGGCGGCGGCGACGACGACGAGGCCCGCGTCCACCAGCCTGCGCACGGCCTGGCAGACGGGGTCGTTGCGGTAGGACTCGACCGCCGCCGTGCCCAGCGAGAGGTTGACGACGCGGACGTTGTAGGCGGCGCGGTTCTGCAAGACCCAGTCGAGCGCGGCCAGGATGTTCGAGACGCGCCCCGTCCCCTGCGAGCCGAGCGCCCTCAGGTTGATGAGGTTGGCGTTCGGGGCGACGCCGACGTACTCGCCGCGCGAGATGCGCGCGTTGCCGGCGACTATCGAGGCGACGTGGGTGCCGTGCCCGTAGGGGTCGTCGGTGCGGCCCTCGCCAGTGAAGTCCACGCTCTTGACGACGCGCAGGCCGTTGTTGTTGTCGAGGAAGGCGGTGTGGTTGGCGTCGATGCCGGAGTCGATGACGGCGATGCCTATCCCTGTGCCGTCGAGACCCGAGACGGTAGTCCCCGTCGTCGCGCGCACGTCGTCGGTGCCGGTCGTGCGCGTGACGTGGCCGAAGGCGCGCGTCTCGCGGTCGAGCGAGATGAAGCGGACGCCCTCGCGCGCGGCGAGCTGTTCGACGAGGCGCGCCGGCAGCTCGACGACGCGCGCGCCCAGGGCGTCGAAGCTGCCGCGGGTCTTCGCCTCGCGGCGGAGGGCGGCGGGCAGCGCCGCGCCGTCGTCCTGGAGGATGACGCGCACCGTGCGGCCGCGCGCGGCGGGGTCGCGCGCGACTTCGAGCAGGTCGGGCGAGAGGCGCCCGGACGGCTCGGACGTGGGCCGCTCGTTGCGGGCGGCGGCCGCGTCGTATCGTCTGACCTTCAGCCCGGCGCGGGAGACTCCGCCGGGCGCGAGGCCGGTGTGGTAGGCGAGGGCGAGCAGCGCGAGCAGAGAAAGGGACGCCGCCGCCCGCTTGTGACTTCTGACCTGTTTCACCTTGATCCCTCCAGCCGGCGCCCCGAACTCCTGCGCCGGACGAGACCGGTATCTTTAAAGAGCGTCACCGGTGCGAGGCCGTGAGCCAGCGCGCGCCGGTTGGATGTCAGGGAATGCGCCTCCGCACGGGCGCGGGTGTCCGCCAAGCGAGGGTGCTTCGAGCAGCCGGGGGAAGAGTGTTGTAACCGGAGGTCGAAACGGGGCACCTGAGTATCCGGCCAACCGGCCTCCCCCGTCAACCCTCGGGGGCTCACTTCATGCACGGCGTCTCGTCCCCCTTCACCGCGGCCGACTCGGCCTGAAGCCGCGTGTCGCCGATCATCACGCCGTCGCCGATCATCACGCCGTCGCCGATCATTATACCGTCCGGCAGCGTGTCTTCGAGCAGGGAGGAAACGTCCATCATCGGCGTCCCGCCCGCCAGCGTCGAGCCGTCGCTCGTCAAGACCGAGCGGCCGAGCGAGACGCCCGCCGTCAGCAGCGAGGACTCGGCCGCCGGCCCGCCCGCGCCCTCGCCGACGCCGTCGCCGAGCAGAAGGCCCTGCCGGTACACGCCCTGGTAGAGCAGGTAGAGGTCGGAGCCGGTCGCCGTCGTGCGGTTCAGCACGAGCCCCTGCGACCACCAGAAGGTCTGACCCGCGACCGTGCTCTGCGGCGCGGGCGCCGCGGCGGTCAGGAGTTGCGCGCCCGCCGGCGTCGAGCCGGAAAGGTCTGTGCGTACGAGCCTCGCCAGGCGGACGGCGCCCTCGACGTTCAGCTCGCCCGCGCCCTGCTCCAGCGCGTTCTGGCCGGCGGCCGTCTGCGCCGTCAGCATCAGGAGCGCCTTGACGAGGTTGGGCGTCAGCGCCGGGTTGGCCTGTAGCAGGAGCGACGCCGCGCCCGCCACCACGGGCGTCGCCATCGAGCTGCCCGAAAGGTACATCATGCGCCGCGAAGACGGCTGGCTCGCGTCTACGTTCAGCTCGGGGTGCTCCGCGAGCAGCCTCCCGCCGGCCGACGCCGCGCCGACGATGCGGTTGCCCGGGGCCGTCAGGTCGGGCTTCAGGAGGTTGTCGTGGCGGCGGACGCCGGCGGCGTCCGTGTAGGAGCCGCGCGTGGGCCCGCGCGAGCTGTAGGTCGTCACGCCGTCGTCGGAGCGCCAGTCGGTGCCGAAGGTGTTCGCCGCGCCGACCGTCAGCGCCGAAGGCTCCGCGCCCGGCGAGTGAATCTGCCCGTAGACCTTGTTGCCGAGCGAGTCCTTGCCGGCGTTGCCGGCGGCGGCGACGACCACGACGCCCGCGTCCACCAGCCTGCGCACGGCCGCGCACGCAGGGTCGTAGCGGTAACTGTCAACGGCCGTCGTGCCCAGGCTCATGTTGACGACGCGAATCTTGTAGAGCGTGCGGTTCTGCAAGACCCAGTCGAGCGCGGCCAGAAGCCCGGAGGTCGTCCCGCGCCCGTCCGCGCCGAGCACGCGCAGGTTGACGATCTTCGCCGCGGGCGCCACGCCGCCGTAAGCCCCGGACGAGGGCCGCCCCGACCCGGCGGCGATGGAGGCGACGTGGGTGCCGTGCCCGTAGGGGTCGTCCGTGCGGCCCTCGCCCGTGAAGTCGAGGCTCACCACGACGCGGCTCAGGCCGGCCGAGTCGCGGAAGACTTCGTGCCGCGCGTCCACGCCTGAGTCTATGACGGCGATGCCTACCCCGGCGCCGTCGAGCGTGGTCGTCGTCCTGACGAGCCCGAGCAGCGAGTAGGCCGTCTGCGTGCGGACGGCGTCGACCCCCGTCGTCGTCTCGACGTGCCCCGCGGAGTTCAAAGCCCTGTCGGGGGAGACGTAGCGCACCTCCTCGCGCGAGGCCAGCGCGCCGAGCGACCTCGCAGGCACGCGCGCCGCGACCGCGCCCAGCCTCCCGAACATGCGGGTCAGGCGTCCGTCTAAGAGGTTCAGCACCGCGCCGAGGCTCAGCCCGCGCGCGGCCGGGTCGTTCTCCTGCACGATGACGTTGACCGCCCCGCCCGGCGAGCTTTCGGCGAGGGCCGCCAGTTCGGGCGAGAGTTTCGCCGACACGCCCCGCGCGCGCGCCGCACGCGTGCCGCCTTCCGGCGCCGCCGCGCAGACCGAAAGCAGACCCGCCACACAGGCCACGTAAAGCCACCCGCTCAGACGGCAATGCTTCCGAGACTTCACCCGAAACCTCCTTGAACCCCGTTTGCGGGGCGCCGCAAGAATTGCTTGAAGGGGATGCCGGCCGAGCCCGCCGACTACTGTTAGAGCGTACTGACCCGAGCAAGCCCCGTTCCAACTTCCCCCGCCCCCGCGCACGACGCCGGCGCAGACTTGCGTGTGCGGGCTCGCGCGCGGAGGCGCAATCGTCGGCGCACGCCGCGGGAGCCGGCCGCCGCGCATATTCCGCTGGAAACAAAGGGAAAGTGTGGAGTTGCCGAAAGGGTTGCGCGTGCCCCGCCGGCGCGCGCGTGCGCGGGGCGACCATGCCGGGACGCCCCGCACACGCGCCGCGCGGCGGCCAATGTACGCCGCCCGACGGTGCATAGTGCAGCACAGACGGGAATCCCGCCGCTGCAATTTACACGGCGAGCCCCGAGGGGGAGGCCGGGGCCGGGGGCCGGGGGCTATAGGTTAGAGGTTAGTTAAGAGTCGAGCCTCGACGAAAGGGGCGCCCTGCGCCGTCGAGGGCTTTAACTAACCTCTAGCCTCTAACCTCTAACCTCTAACCCCCCGCCCCGCTGGCACGGACGTTGCCGAGGGGGCGGTGCCCTGAAGTAGCAAACCCCCGAAAGATCAAACTTCAGTTCAGGCGAGGCGGCCGTGTGTCGCCGTGCGGCGGGCGAGGTGTGCCCGGGCGAAGGCTTCCGCGCCTGAACCCCGAGGGGTGAATAAATGTCTCTGCCAGTGAAAGCAATGTCGATGAGGATGCGCTGCGCCGCCCCTGCCGCCGGGGCGGGCCCCGCGCGACTGCTCATCGCGGACGACGACGCGGCCGTGCGGAGCGTGCTCGAAGAGTACCTCTGCCTCGAACACGATTGCGAGTCTGTCGGCTCGGCCGAGGAGGCGCTGCGGCTGCTCGACGGCGGCGGCTTCCAGCTCGTCCTGAGCGACATCGCGATGGAGGGGATGAGCGGGCTGGAGCTGATCCCGCGCGTCCGCGAACTCGCCCCCGACGCGCTCGTCATCACCGTCAGCGGCTCGCACGACATCGAGAGCGCCGTCGAGGCCATGCGCGCCGGCGCCTTCGACTACATCGTCAAGCCCTTCGACCTCGAACACGTCCGGCTCGCCGTCGCCCGCGCGCTCGAACACCAGCGCCTGCTCGCCGCCAAGCGCAACTACGAGACGTACCTGGAGCGGACGGTCGAGCAGCGCACGCGCGAGCTGGACGGCGCCGTGCGCTCGCTCGATAGCGCCTACCGCATGACGCTCAAGGCGCTCGCCACGGCGCTGGAGACGCGCGACTCCGAGACGCACGGCCACTCGGAGCGCGTCGTCAGCTTCTCCCTGAGGCTCGGGCGGGAGATGGGGTTGGGCGCCGACGAGATGCGCTCGCTGGAGTTCGGCTCGCTCCTCCACGACATCGGCAAGATAGGCGTGCCCGACGCCATCCTGCGCAAGCCCGCCCGCCTCGACGAGGAGGAGTGGGAGGAGATGAAGCTCCACCCACTCCACGGCCAACAGATTCTGCGCGGCATAGAATTTCTTGAGGGGGCGGCGCGCGTCGTCGCGCAGCACCACGAGAAGTGGGACGGCACGGGCTACCCGCTGGGCCTGCGCGGCGAGGAGATAGATTTGAACGCGCGCATCTTCGCCGTCGCCGACGCCTTCGACGCCATCACCTCCGACCGCGTCTACCGCGTGGGGCGCGCTTACGCGGCCGCGCTCGCGGAACTGGAGAGGTGCGCGGGCCGGCAGTTCGACCCTCGCGTCGTCGAGGCGTTCCGCCGCGTCCCCGCCTCCGAGTGGGAGGGCTTGCGCCGCCGGAGACCCGCCGCGGCGGCCGGCGACGGCGCATCCTCGCACACGCGCGCCGCAGCAACGTCGCCTGCCGCCGCCGCCCCGCCCCGCGCTCGGGAATTTAGGCAAACGCGCCCGCATTAGTCATTTCT
>DASVWB010000117.1:0-2010 GCA_036389815.1 Pyrinomonadaceae bacterium
ATCTCCGGTCGTGGCCGCCGCCTCCTCTTTCTCGGCTCTCGCAGGGCACACTAATCCTGTACCGCCATCAGGCAGCCTAGCTCGTTTGGACTGCGCTCTCGCTTAGAGCAGCGCCAGCACGCTGTTGAAAACTGACCACGCGGCCTCGGTGAGAGGGTCCGCCGTGTCGCTGGGCACATCTTCTTCCGCCCCGGTCGGCGCCGATTCGTCCTGAGCCGTGTTGGACGTGGACGACGGGGACGACGGGGGCGGCGGTTGAGGCGAGCCGTTTTGGACTTCACCCGCTCGGGCAGAGCAGGCTAAGAGCAGCACCAACGCGGAAATTCGGACGAGTTTAAGCATCTCCTTACACCTTTCGCTTATGAGGTTTAACCACAGTTGCCGCCCGAAACGACAAGGGCAGGGCGGCGTTGACGGCCGATGCAAGAGGGTTGCAGCGGCGAAGAAAGGCTGACCTCACATGACTTTAGCAGATGTGCGCCTGAAGGAACTAGACCCCCGCCCGCCGTCCACGCCGGCCGGAGCCCTCGGGCTCTGCCGCGAGGCCGCCGACTTGATCCAGAAGGGGCAGTACGAGGCGGCCTGCGAGGCGATGGGCGAGCTGTGGCCGGGCGTCGGCCGCAGGCCCGAGCACGCCAAGATGCCGCCGGCCGTCGAGGCCGAAGTCCTGCTCCAATGCGGCACGCTGTCGGGCTGGCTCGGCACGGTCAGGAACGTGCCCGGCGCGCAGGAGCGCGCCAAAGACCTGCTGTCGGAGGCGCTGCGCACTTTCCGCGAGCGCGGGATGACGGCGAAGGTCTCGGAGGCGCAGTACGAGCTGGGCATCTGCTACTGGCGGCTCGGCCAGCACGACGAGGCGCGCGTCGTGATGCGCGAGGCGCTGAGGCCGCTGAAGGAGGCGGACACCGAGCTGAAGGCGAAAATCCTCATCCGCCGGACGCTCGTCGAGATCAGCGAGAACAGGTACCACGAGGCGTTCGACATCCTGCGGGAGGCCGAGCCGGTCTTCGAGCTGGTGGGCGACGCGCTGAAAGGGCGTTGGCACGGGCAGAAGGGGCTCGTCCTGCGCCGCCTCGCCACGGCCGAGCGCAGGCCCGAGTACGCCGACCGCGCCATCCTCGAATACACCGCCGCCATCTTCCACTACGAGCAGGCCGGGCACGAGCGCCACTGCGCGACCAACCTCAACAACCTCGCCTTCCTGCTCTACAAGCTCGGCCGCTACGGCGACGCGCACGAGCACCTCGACCGCGCGTGCTCCATCCTCGTCCGCCTCAAAGACCTCGGCACGCTCGCGCAGTTCGAGGAGACGCGCGCGCGCGTGCTCGCCGCCGAGGGCAGGTACAGTGAGGCCGAGCGCGTCATCGCCGGCGTCGTCCGCGCGATGGAGCAGGGCGGCGAGGCGGCGCTGCTCGCCGAGGCGCTCACGCTGCAAGGGCTCGTGTGGGCGCGGCTCGGCGCGTTCGACGACTCGGTCGCGGTGCTGAGGCGCGCGGCGCGCGTGGCGCAGGACGCGGGCGCGAACACGCAGGCGGGGCTGGCCGTCGTCACGCTCGTCGAGGAGCACGGCGCGACGCGGCGGCTGTCGGACTCGGAGGTGGCCGACGCCTTCCGCCGCGCCGACGACATGCTGAGGGAGACGCAGGACGCCGAAGACATCGCGCGGCTGCGCGCGTGCGGCCGGCTCGCGGTGGCGCGGCTGTCGGGGATGCAGCCCCACGACAAGGAGTTCAGCTTCTACGGCGCGGTGCACGAGCTAGAGGCGCGGCTCATCCAGCAGGCGCTGGAGCTGGAGTCGGGCAGCGTCTCGCGCGCCGCCCGCCGCCTCGGCCTCAAACACCAGTCGCTCTCGCACATGCTCACGGCGCGCCACAAGGGTCTGATGCCGAAGCGCACCCCGCCCGAGCGCCGCCTGCGCAGCATCATCAAGAAGGACTGCTGACCGGACTCGGCCGACGCGCGAGCCCGTCGAATAACCGGACGCGGAGGCCCGTCTTTAAGAATTTGAGA
>DASVWB010000118.1:0-20371 GCA_036389815.1 Pyrinomonadaceae bacterium
GGAACCGTGGTTCCGCGCGGGCCGGCTCTCGGACTGTTCACCCCGGCCGGGGCTTAGACCCAGCGCCCCTGCTTCTGGAGACGCCTGATCTTGCGCCTGACCAGCTCACGCTTGAGCGGCGTGGTGCGGTCGATGAAGACGACGCCGTCGCAGTGATCCGTCTCGTGGAGCGTGCAGCGCGCCTCAAGCTCCAGGCCGTCGAACTCGAACTCCTCGCCGCTCAAATCCTGCGCGCGCAGCACCGCGCGCAAAGAGCGTTTGACGGGGAAGAAGACGCCGGGGAAAGACAGGCACCCCTCGTCGCCCGTCTGGTCGCCCTCGACGCTCAGCACGACCGGGTTGACGAGCGCGACGCGCGCCTCCGGGTCTTGCCCGCCGGAGCAGTCCATGACGAACAGGCGCTTCGACACGCCGACCTGCGGCGCGGCCAGCCCCACGCCCCGCGCCGCGTACATCGTCTCGAACATGTCCGAGACGAGCCGCCGCAGTCCCTCGTCGAACTCCGTCACGTGGTCGCCCGGCCGCTCCAGCACCGGGTCGCCGTACTTCACTATCTCCAGAAGTGCCATCGTCAGTCGCTCAGCCTTACTCTTTGATTCCCGGCGCGCGCACGACCCGCCGAACGCTCGCCTTCAGTTTACTATGAGGACTCAAAACGTTGCCAACCCGCGCCCTCCGGTTGGTCAGACCATTCCGGCCTAATCGGCCTTCAAACTCGTCCGCGCGCCGCAACTCTGTTTCAGAGTAAAACTCTCGACGCCCCCTCATGGCTCAGTGTGAAACACACGGCGCGCCTTCGGCGCGACAACAGTAAGTCGGCGCGTGAATCGGTAAGCGATTCCGTTCGCGCGATTCCGCGGGCTCGGAACGCGCGGCCCGCCTGCGGGCATAAGGATTGCACCAGCCCGGCGCGCATTCCGGAGTCGCGTGAGGACGTTCATTCGTTCGCACTCTCATGGCTCGTCCTGCGTCACCGGATTGTTTACGATTCGGTGAACATCTCACCCAATCGTTTCAACGCCCGATCTCTTCAGACGGTCTCCCTTCAGTCCTGACCGCTCGGGCGTCAACCGTCTAGTCAGACAAGAGCCGGCGGTAGCAGACAGAGCCGACGGGCCTCGCGCCCGCACGTCACCCGTCCGCCTACCCGACGCTCTTGAGGTTGAAGCCCGGAAGGCCGGCCGAAGGGCCCCGCCGCAGGCGTGTGCTCAAAAACCGGATACTCCCAAAACACTACCACCCTTGAAAGGAACGAAGTTAAATGAATACCATGACTGACAACAAGGCCGGACGCCGCGGTCGCGGCGCTCTGCGACTGGCGGCCTCCGCTTTCGCGACGCTGGTTCTCGGCGCCTCCGCGCTCGCGCAGACGGGCCCCGTCCTGACCGTCAACAGCCCGAACCCCGTCTTCGACTTCGGCAGGCTCAACACGGGGACGCTCTCCCCGACGCAGGTCGTCACGCTGTCGAACAGCGGCACGACCAACCTGACCATCTCGAACGTGACCCTGGCGGGCGTCAACCCCGGCGACTACACGATTGTCTCCAGCACCTGCGTCGGCGCCGTGCTCGCGCCGGGCGCGACCTGCGCCGCGACGGTCAGGTTCAACCCCCTGGCCGTCGGCGTGCGCTCGGCCCGCGTGAGCGTGACCGACAACGCGCCGGGCAGCCCGCACCTCGTCCTGCTCTCGGGCGTCGGGCTCAACGCCGCGCTCCCGAACCGGCAGGTCGGCCCCATTGACCCGCGCATCGGCTTCCCGCTCTGGTACCAGGACGACCAGGGGCTCCGCCTCGCGCTGTGCCTCGACACGAACGGCATGTGCCTCGCGGTGATACCGAACCCGTCGCTGCCGCCGTCGGTCACCGACACGAACATGAACTTCCCCGGCGAAGCCTTCTACTGGACGGCCGAGGCCGAGATCGCCCTGCCGAGCGGCGGCCGCGGCCGCCTCGTGCTCGCCAAGGAGGCCGCCTTCACGACCGAGGACGCGACGGTCGGTAACCAGATCACCTTCTCCCGCATCCGCATCCGCATCGACGGCATCACGGCCGGCGCGACCTACACGGTCACGCACCCCTACGGCGTCCAGTCGTTCGTCGCCGACGGCGACGGCACCGTGGTCTTCCAGGCGGCCACGCTCGACGGCGCGACGACCGATGGCGGCGCGGCGACGGCCGACGGCGGCGACTTCGCCGCGTCCGACTGCTGCATGACGGCGCAGTCGAAGGGCTCCGGCGGCGGCGGCACCACGTTCAACGGCTCGATTGACACGACCGAGGACATCGGCATCGGCCCCAGCGACTTCCGCTCGGCGCTGAACGGCAAGTTCAGCACCTACCTGCGCTGGCCCTCGGGGGCGCCCGCCGGCTACATCGGCGACCCCAACGTCGACCACGTCGTGACCGGCAGCCCCTTCGGCACGAACTTCTTCCGCATCGACGGCCCGAACGTCGGCGGCTCGGGCGTGAACACCATCCAGACGACCCTCTTCTCCGTGCAGGGGAAGATCAAGAACTAACACGGTTCTCGTCTGCAACACGGCGACGCCGGGAGCGTGGGACTTTCCCTTGCTCCCGGCGTCGCCGCGTCGGCACGTTCTCTTACGTGACTACGGAGTGCCAATTCCGGCCCCCGCCGATGAGTCCCCGGAGGAGAATGCGTGCCGCAAAATCTTTTTTACGATATGATTCCGCTCGCGCCGCACGGACGTGTGATGACTGACGACGCGGCGTGATGAAGTAAGAACTTCCGCCCTGTGTTGAGAACGAGATGCCTGCCCCGACACACAGCTCGAAACCGGGGAAGGGGCACGCCGAGGCGGCCACAGGCGCGCAGCCCGCGGCCGGTTCGCACACGCCGCCCGTACACTCGACCTCAACCCTGCCCCCTTACTTGAGCGATGACCACGGGGCTTCCCCCCCGCTGTTCCCGCGAGATGGCGGTCAGCCGACGCACGCGGCGGACGGCCTCGGCTCGGCAGGCCAGCCCCTGCCCCCGCCGACGCGCGAGTCTATGGAGTCACACTACGGGGCCGACTTCAGCCGGGTGCGCGTGCATGTGGGACAGCGCCCGGCGGATGCGGCGCGGGCGATGGGCGCGTCGGCCTATACGCTCGGGCGGGACGTGGTCTTCGCCGAGGGCGAGTACGAGCCGGGGACTGAGGCCGGCGACCGGCTCATCGCACACGAGCTGACGCACGTCCTGCAACAGTCACCCGGCGGAAGCCCGGCCCGGAGTGGGCCCGCGGCGGAGGGCGCGGGCGCACCCGAAAACGAGACGGAGGCCGAGGCCGAACGCAACGCGGAGGCCGTGTCGCGCGGCGGCCGCGCCGAGGTGCGGCAGGCGGCCGCCGCGGACGCGCCTCAGTTCTACCCCGCCCGCCCCGCCGTTCACGCGCTCGAGGTTCACGAGGGGCCGGACGACGGCTCGCGCGTCCTCTTCACGCTGCGCCGCGGCCAACTGTTCGAAGTCGTCGAAGTCGTTAACGGTTGGCAGAGGATCAGCGTGCCCCGCGGGCGGACGATGGTGGAGGGGTTCGTCCGGACGACGCGGGACGTGCTGCCCCTCTGGTCGCTGCCCGCCGCGGTGTCACCGCTCCTGCTCGCGCCGCCGCGCGCGCCGAGCCACGGCCCCACGCCCTACCCCGCGCGCACGACCCGCCGCTATGCGAGCATCCGCTACGCGCCGCCCGCCCCCTCGCTGGCGGTTCAGACGCCGACGGTCGCCCCCGCCGAGGTCTTCAATTTCCAGGGCCAGATGGACATCTTCGTCACCGTCCTTGAGGACCCGGGCGGCGACTGGGTCAGGGTTCGACACGGGGAACGGGAAGGCTGGATGCGCCGCACAGACCTCGCCCCGGTAACGCGTAACGGGCCGGCGGATGTCGAGCGCTCGACCACGCACCACCTGGCCGTGTCCGAGTCGAGCGACCGCGCCGGGCATTACACGAGGGACATGAGTCGCGACAACGTGGGGCTGGGGAGTTGGACGCAGGGCAGGATCGTCTCGCTGATGGAGCGGTATCGAGCCGTCTTCAGCCACTACCGCCAGGAGGAGTCTCTGTATTCCCTCTTCGGCGGCCGCCGCCGCTTCGACGACATCCAGAATCGTTTACGCAGTTCGCGCGCGCCCACGGTCGTGCTCACGCCGGAAGAGGGGCGACTCTTTGAAGCCGCCGGCAGGCACCCGCTCATCCGTCAGGCCGAGGAAGAGCAGTTGCACGAGGACTTCACACACTACGTCCCGGACCCCGCGGTGCTCCGCCCCTTCTACCCGTGGGTCGGCGACGACGACACTATCAGCGAGATGGCCCTCGCCATGTTCGTCAGCATGAGGCACCGCGGCGAGAGCAACGAACGCTGGCAGTGGGCCTTCGGCAGGACGCTGGGGGACTACAGACGGCACCCGGAGAACTTCCGCGCGGGCGAGGCCGATTTTCTGCGCGAGGTCGGCAGGCGGCTGAGCCTCGACGGCAGGGGCGAGAGTAACGGCAGCATCAGGAATCGCTATTTTAACGTCGTCAGCACGTTCCGCGAATCGCCCCGGCGATTCTCGATACGCCGCGCGCCCGCGGCCGGCGGCGCGAACTCTGCCAACACCCCTTCGGCCGCGACACCGACGCGAACCGCCCCGACTTCCGCAAGGCCGCGCTGACGCGCCGGGCTCCGCTCCCCTCCCTTACAGCCCACGTCTCAACCCTCCCGCACGCCGCGCCGCCCGAACTGCGGCGGGCGCTTCTGCATGAAGGCGGCGACGCCCTCTGCGAAGTCGCGCGAGCGGAAGCAGTCGGCCTGACCCTCGGCCTCGAAGTCGAGCGCGGCGGCGAGCGAGCCGCCGCCTTCCGCGAGGTTGAGCGCGGCCTTGATGCGCGCGAGCGAGGGCTGCGGCGCGGAGGCCAGACCCTTCACGATATCTTCGACCGCGGCGTCGAGTTCGGTGCGCGCCACGACGCGGCCGACGAGGCCGAGGCGTTGCGCGTCCCGCGCCGATAGCACGTCTCCGGTCGCCATCAGCTCGAAGGCTTTCACGCGCCCGACGAGCGCGGGCAGAAGGTGCGTGCTCCCGCCGTCGGGCATCAGGCCGACGCGGACGAAGCTCTGGCTGAAGGTCGCCTCCTCGGAGGCGACGACCACGTCCGACGCGAGCACGTAGCTGAAGCCGATGCCGGCCGCGGGGCCGTTGACGCGCGCGACGAAGGGCTTGCCCGTCTCGCGCATCCGCAGGACGGGCGGGTTTATCAGCTCGCGCACCTTCGCCGCCACGTCCATCGCGGCCAGCTCCGCCGGCGAGACGGAGCCCAGGTCGAGCCCGGCGCAGAAAGCCTCGCCCGCGCCCGTGACGACGACGACGCGGCTCTCGTCCGTCGCCGAATCCTCGACCGCGCGCGCGAACGCCTCGAACATCCCGAAGTCGACGGCGTTGCGCCGCGCGGGGTTGTTGAAGGTGATGCGCTTGACGCCGCCTTCGAGCGTGACCAGAAGTTTTTCGGTTCCGTTCATGCCGTGACTCGCTTTCCTTATTTTCCGAAGAGCCGGGGCGAGGCGAAGACGGCGTAGCGCACCGGGGCGCGCGGCCTGCGGCGCCACCAGACGGCGACCGTGCGGCGGACGACGACCTCGAACATCGCCTCCTTGTCCTTGCGCGCGATGCCGCGCACCAGCCGGCTGATGTCGTGGCGGAAGTAGGCGACGACGAGCCGGCGGTTGGGGTCTGCCGCCTTGACGCGCGCCTTCTCGAAGCGCACGAGGTCGAGCGTCCAGCCCGAGCCGAGGTAGTCGCCCTCCAGCTTCTCTTCGAGGTACTCGGCGAAGCGGAGCACGTCGCCGAACAGGCGCTCGACGGCCGGCGCGCCGTGCTCCAGAACGTAGCCGTCGAAGTAGCGCGTGAAGCGCTCGCGCAGCACGCGGTGCGTCAGCGGGAGCAGCTTGTAGACCTGCATGAAGCGGCGGTCGCGCGGCGAGGCGTCGAGCGTGTCGAAGCGCGCCGCGGCCTCGCGCCTGAGCTGTCGCGCCGCCGCCGGCGTCAGCCCCAACTCGCGCCCGAGCGCGAAGGGGTTCTCCACGAACCGCGCGCGCAGCTCGGGCTCCGTGGAGAGCCGCGTCAGTATCTGCTCGATGTCGGATAAGGACATGGGTAGACGGTAGACAGTAGACAGTAGACAGTAGACGGTAGGAAGACAGTCGTCTACTGTCTACTGTCTACTGTCTACTGTCTACTCTTCAGTACCCTTTAATCTGCTCCACGTACCCGTCGAAATTCCGGCGCATCTCTTCGACGTGGTCGCCGCCGAACTTCTCGCTCAGGGCGGAGGCCAACGTGAGCGCGACCATCGCCTCGCCGATGACGCCGGCCGCGGGCACCGCCGTCACGTCCGAGCGCTCGAAGGCGGCGGCCTGCTCCTGCTTCGTGTCGATGTCCACGGAGCGGAGCGCCCTGCGCAGGGTCGAGATGGGCTTGAGGAAGCCGCGCACGCGCAGCTCCTCGCCGTTCGTGATGCCGCCTTCGAGCCCGCCCGCGCGGTTGGTCGGCCGCGTGAAGGCGCGCCCCGCGGCGTCGTAGCCTATCTCGTCGTGCACCTGCGAGCCGGGCAGCGCCGCCGCCTCGACGCCCGCGCCGATGGAGACGGCCTTGACCGCCGGGATGGACATCACGGCGCGCGCGAGCCTGCCGTCCAACTTCTCCTCCCAGGAGGTGTGCGAGCCGAGCCCGGCGACCACCCCGCGCGCGACGACCTCGAAGACGCCGCCGAGCGTGTCGCCCTCCCGCCTCGTCTCGTCCACGAGCGCGACCATCCGCCTTTGCGCCTCCTCGTCGGCGCAGCGCAGCGGCGCGTCCTCGGGGATGCGGCAGACCTGCTCCCAGTCGGCCTCGACCGGCGAGGCGGGGATGCCGCCGAGCTGCACGACGTGGCTGCGTATCTCGACGCCGAAGGCCGCGAGCAGTTGGCGCGCGAGCGCGCCGCAGGCGACGCGCGCGGCCGTCTCGCGCGCCGAGGCGCGTTCGAGTATGTCGCGCAGGTCGCGCGCGCCGTACTTGAGCCCGCCGGCCAGGTCGGCGTGTCCGGGGCGCGGCCGCTTGACGCGCCGCATCTTCTCCTCGGGCACCTCGCCGGGCGCGACGGGCTCGGCCGACATCACGCCCGTCCAGTTCTTCCAGTCCCTGTTCTCTATCTGCAAGGCGACGGGCGAGCCGAGCGTCCGGCCGTGGCGGACGCCGCTCAGGACTTCGGCGCGGTCGCGCTCGATCTTCATCCGGCCGCCGCGCCCGTAGCCCCACTGGCGACGCTCAAGGTCGCGGTTGACGAGTTCCACGTCCACGGCGAGACCCGCGGGCAGCCCCTCGACTATCGCGACCAGCGCGCGCCCGTGCGACTCCCCTGCCGTGGTGAAGCGGAACATAGAATAGTAGACAGTAGACAGTAGACGGTAGACAGTAGAAAAGCCTTCGTTAATGAATCGTCAGGGCGTCAGAGTCAGCGACCGCAGCGCGGGGCACTACTGTCTACTGTCTACTGTCTACTCAAAAAACCGCGAGCGCACTTCGGGCGGCGGCAGCATGCAGGCGTCGTACTTGCCGAAGACGTGGTAGCGGTTGCGCGCGAACAGGTCGTAGAAGTAGTCGCGCAGGCGGCGCGGCACGACCCTCGCCGCGAGGAAGAGTTTCCAGAAGCCGCCGAGGTACGACGCCACCCTCAGCGCCGCGTCCGAGCGGACGTAGACGCGCTCGCCGCCGCCCGGCGCCGCCTCGACGAAGACGACCGAGTCCACGCCGCGCAGCTCCGGGTGGCGCCCGACGACCGCGAGCCCGTAGCCGCTCTGGAGCGCGGCGAAGCGCATCGTGCCGCGCCGGTCGAGGTCGAGTATCAACTGCACCGTCTTGTTGCAGAAGCCGCACACGCCGTCGTAGAGCAGGACGGGGGCGCCCGCCGAAGTTTCTACCATGAGTTTGACCGCCGACAGAAGTGGGGGTTTTGACGAACTCAACGCCCGCCCGGCGCGGGCAGGAACTCCTCCGGGAAGACGTTGCCGCGGCCGAGGACGCAGGCCGGGTCGAAGGCGCGCTTCAGCTCCGCCATCTCGCGCAAGTGTCGCTCGCCGTAGAGCGCCCGCAGGTACTCGCGCTTCATCTTGCCGACGCCGTGCTCGGCCGAGACCGTGCCGCCCAGCGAGACTGCGCGCTCGACGAAGCGGCCGTACACTTCGCGCGCGGCCGCCTGCTCGGCGTCGTCGCGCGGGAGGATGTTGACGTGGACGTGGTTGTCGCCGATGTGGCCGAAGATGACGTAGGCCAGGCGGCCGGCGCGCAGCGTCTCCTTGTAGAACCGAAGCATCTCGGGGAAGGCCGCGTCGGGCACGGCCATGTCGGTCGAGACCTTGCGCTGGCCGCGCCGCGCGAGCCACTCGTTGACCATCACGGGCAGCGCGTGGCGGAAGGCGCGCATCTCGGCGCGGTCGTGCTCGTTGGTGCCGAACCACGAGTCGTCCGCGAGCGCGTCGTGGCGCTCGACGAGTTCCAGCCACTCGCCCGCCAGGCGCTCCTCGCTCGCCCCGGTCGTCTCCTGCTCGAAGAAGACCGCGCCGGCCGCGCCGAGGGGCACGAGCGGGTAGCGCTCGCGCAGGAAGTTCAGCGCCTCCGCGTCGAAGAATTCGAGCGCGCGCGCGTCGAGCGCTCCGCCGCCCGGGACGCCCTCGCTGCGCGCCCGCAGCGAGCGCTCGCGCGCCTCGCCGACGAAGGCGAGCAAGCCCCCCTCCCCGCGGAAGAAGACGACGCCCGCGAGCACGCCTTCGGGCCGGGGCAGCAGCGAGACCTCGACCTCGGTGACGACGCCGAGCGTGCCCTCGCTGCCGACGAAGAGGTCTATCAAGTCCACGCCCGGCGCGACGAAGTAGCCGGCCGCGTGCTTGCGCGTCGCGGGCATCGTGTACGAGGGCAGCCGCGCCTCTATCGCGCGCCCGCCGCCGAGCGGCAGGCGCAGGCTCCCGTCCGCGCCCGCGAACAGCTCGCCGCGCTTCAGGTCTATCAGGTCGCCGGTCGTGAGCGCGACTTCGAGGCGGCGCACGTACGCGCGCGTCGGCCCGTACTTGAAGGTGCGCGCGCCCGAGGCGTTCGTCGCCACGGTGCCGCCGAGGTAGCAGCTCCCCTCGGTCGGGTCGGGCGGGTAGAAGTAGCCGCGGGCGTGCGCCTCGCGCTGGAAGTCCGAGAGGACGACGCCGGCGCCCGCCGTCGCGCTGCCGCCCCGAGCCTCGCGCGCGAACTCGCCCACGCGGTTGAGCCTCGCCGTCGAGAGCACGACGCCGCCGAAGGGCACGCGCCCGCCGACGACGCCCGTGCCCGCGCCCGCCGCCGTCACGGGCCTGCCCTCGCGCGCGGCCTCGGCCAGAGAGCGCGCGGCCTCCTCCCCGCTCTCGGGGAAGACGACGCGCTCGGCGCGCCCGCCCGCGGTGTTGCTCGCGTCCGCGAGGAAGGATTGAATCTCGTCCTGTTCGGTCTTAACCAGCATCGCGCACGGTGAAATCAGGTCATCTGAAGCTCGCGGTCGCGGAGGTACTTGATGCGGTCGCGCAGCTCGGCGGCGCGCTCGAATTGGAGCGACTTGGCGGCGGCGCGCATCTCGTGTTCGAGCCGCGCGATGGTCGCCTCGATGTTGGCGGCCGTGTAGTCCTCGATGGCGTCGAGTTCGAGCGGCACCTTGAAGTAGTCGGCCTCGTAGGCGGTGACGAGCGTCGACTCGATGGACTTGATGATGGTCGTCGGCGTGATGCCGTGCTCGCGGTTGTACTCCTCCTGCACGCGCCGGCGGCGCTCGGTCTCGCCGACGGCGCGGCGCATCGAGTCGGTCACCTTGTCGGCGTAGAGTATCGCCATGCCGTTGGCGTTACGGGCGGCGCGCCCCATCGTCTGGATGAGCGAAGACTCCGAGCGCAGGAAGCCCTCCTTGTCGGCGTCGAGGATGGAGACGAGCGAGACTTCGGGCAGGTCCAGCCCCTCGCGCAGGAGGTTGATGCCGACGAGCACGTCGAACTCGCCGCGGCGCAGGTCGCGCAGTATCCGGATGCGCTCCAGCGTCTCGATGTCCGAGTGCAGGTAGCGGACGCGGACGCCGACCTCGGCGAAGTACTCCGTGAGGTCTTCGGCCATCTTCTTCGTGAGCGTGGTGACGAGGACGCGCTCGTTGCGCTCGGCGCGGGCGCGGCACTCGCCGAGGAGGTCGTCTATCTGGCCCTTGACGGGCCGGATTTCGACCACCGGGTCGGTGAGCCCCGTCGGGCGGATGATCTGCTCGACGACCTCGCCGCCCGTCTTCGTCAGCTCGTAGGGGCCGGGCGTGGCCGAGACGTAGATGGTCTGCCTGACGCGCGCCTCGAACTCCTCGAAGTTGAGCGGCCGGTTGTCCATCGCCGAGGGCAGCCGGAAGCCGTACTCGACGAGCGTGCGCTTGCGCGACTGGTCGCCGTTGAACATGCCGCGTATCTGCGGGACGGTCTGGTGCGACTCGTCGATGACGACGATGGTGTTCTCCGGCAGGTAGTCGAGGAGCGTGGGCGGCGGCGCGCCGGGCGGCTTGCCCGTCAGGTGGCGCGAGTAGTTCTCGATGCCGCGGCAGAAGCCCATCTCCTTGATCATTTCGAGGTCGTACATCGTCCGCTGGTGCAGGCGCTGCGCCTCGACGAGCTTGCCCTCGCGGACTAACTGCGGCTCCCACCACTCCAGCTCGTCGCGGATGGTCTTGATGGCGCGCTTGACCGTCGACTTCGGCATCACGTAGTGCGTCTTCGGGTAGATGGGGAGCCGCGACGTGTGCTTCTCCAACACCTCGCCGAGCAGCGGGTCGATGGTCGAGACGGCGTCCACCTCGTCGCCCCACAGCTCAATCCGGTACGCCTGATCCTGGTAGGACGGGTAGACCTCGACGGTGTCGCCGCGCACGCGGAAAGAGCCGCGGTCAAACTCCACGTCCGAGCGCTCGTACTGGAGTTCGACCAGGCGCTGCAACAACTGCTCGCGCGTCGTCTTCATCCCCGGCTCGACGAACATGATCATGTTGTAGTAGGCGTCCGGGTCGCCGAGGCCGTAGATGCAGGAGACGGAGGCGACGACGACCACGTCGCGCCGCTCGAAGAGCGCCCGCGTGGCCGAGAGGCGCAGGCGGTCTATCTCCTCGTTGATGGTCGCCTCCTTCTCGATGTACGTGTCCGAGGCCGGGACGTACGCCTCCGGCTGGTAGTAGTCGTAGTAGGAGACGAAGTACTCGACCGAGTTCTCTGGGAAGAAGGTCTTGAACTCCTGGTAGAGCTGCGCGGCGAGCGTCTTGTTGTGCGCGATGACGAGCGTCGGGCGCTGCGTGCGCTCGATGACGGAGGCGACGGAGAAGGTCTTCCCCGAGCCGGTGATGCCTAAGAGCACCTGGTCTTTCGCGCCCTCGTCGAGTCCCCGGACGAGCGCTTCGATGGCGGCGGGCTGGTCGCCCTGCGGCTTGAATTCTGAGCGGAGTTTGAAAGGCATAAAGCAGTGATAAGCGACGAGCGATAAGTTACGAGTTAGACAGTAAAGTCTAACTTATCACTTATCGCTTGTCACTCATCACTGCTTTATGGCGAGCGCCCGGAGGGCGGCGGCCGTGCCGTTGAAGTAGTCGTGGTCTGCGGGGCCGCCGACGCCGCCGACGCGGAGGCTCTGCGAGAACTGCCAGAACGTCCAGGTCGTCCAGCCGGCGGGGAGCGGCGAGGGCTCGGGGCCGTAGTGGGCGATCCAGAGCGGGTACTGAGAGAACTGGTCGTCGAAGTGCGCGTCCCAGAAGGGCGTGTTGGTGTAGACGACGGGCGTGGCGCCGGCGGCCGGCTCGACCGCGTCGAGCCAGGTCTGGACGCCGCCGACGAGCGGCTGGCCGGTCACGCCGTCGTCAAGCTCGATGTCGAGGACGGGCGGGAGGTCGCCCGCCTCAAACCCGACGGTCGAGAGGAAGTGGGCGGCCTGCCCGGCGGCCGGCTCCCCGGCGCGGTAGAAGTGGTAGGCGCCGCGCAGGAGTCCGGCGGCCTTCATCCCGGCCCAGTTGGCGTGGAAGTACGGGTCGGTGACGCCCGTGCCCTCGGTCGCCTTGGCGAAGGCGAAAGCGCAGCCGGCGGCCTTCACCGCGTTCCAGTCGACGTGCCCCTGGAAGTGCGAAACGTCTATTCCCAGGAGCCTTGAAGGTGAGTTGCCAGACATAATGAAGTAGACAGTAAGCAGTAGGCAGTAGACAGTAGACAGTAGAAAAACCTTCGTTAGTCGAGCCGACCGGGTGTCAGCGTCAGCGCGCGCCTCGCGGAGCGCTACTGTCTACTGTCTACTGTCTACTGTCTACTACTTTCCCTCACGCGGGCGTGGGCTGGCTGCTGCTGATCTGGTAGATGGCCTCCATGACGGCCGAGCGCACCTCGGTCGGGAGCGAGCCGCGCACGGCGAGCCGGCGGAAGGCCGGGAGTATCTCCTTCTGGCCGGAGAGCGCGAGCAGCTTGACGACCGCGAGGCGCACCTCGTTGTTCGGGTGCGACTCGATGGCGCGCACCAGCGGCTGCACCTCGCCCGCCTTCGCCATCAGGAAGAGCAGCGAGAACGCCTCGTACGTCCTCTCGCGGCTCTCGCCGGTGAGCTGCGAGACGGACTCCGAGGCGAGTCCCGACGAGGCGATGGCGGCGCCTATCTGCCGGCGGCGCTCGGGCGTCGCCTCGCGCAGAGCGCGCGTGAACGACTCGGCGCGGTCGGCGCGCAGCTCGTAGAGTGCGCGCGCGGCGGCGTCGCGCACGGCCTCCGACTCGTCGTCGAAGGCGGCGCAAATCTGGTGGAAAGCCTCGTCCGTGTCCACGTGCGACAGCTCGACGATGGCGGCGGCGCGCTCCGAGGGCTGGCCGCTGGCAAGCCTCTGCTGGATGGAGGCCGGCACCGTCGAATGCTCGTCGAAGGGCGCGAGCCCCTTCTCGTCCTGCGAGGAAGGCCGCGCGACTTCCTGCGCGGTCTCGACCGGGGCGAACGTATCGGCGACGCGCGCGGAGTCGGCGCGGGCGTCGAGGAAGGGCGACGGCTCGGCGGCGGCGCTCTCGTCAACGTCCGGCGCGGGCGGGGCGGAGAGCGCTTCGCCCGCGGAGGTCTCGAAGACCGCCTCGGGCGCGGAAGACTGCGCGAAGGCGGGCTCCGGCTCGGCCGGCGTGGGCTCTGCGCGGAACTCCCGCATGTCGAAGTCAACCCACTCGCCGGCTGAGGGCGAGTCCGCGGCCGGCGCGGGCTCACCCACGAACGCGGCCGGCGCGGGTTCTATCTCGCGCGTGGCTTCGTCCGCGGCCGGGGCGAGCGCGGCGGGCGTCTCTTCGGCAGGCGTGCCCGTCTCGGCGAAAGGCTGGATGCCGCTCTCGACGACGGCCTGCGGCTCCGAGACCACCGACTCGAAACTCTGCGCGCCGGCGGAGGAGAACTCTTCCGGCTCGTCGGCCGTGAACGGGAGCACGCCGGTCTCGGCGGGCGGCGCTTCGGCCGCGGCCGTCGGCCCCGGCTCGGACGCGAAGTGTTCGACCTCGGGCACCGACGCTTCGAGAGTGCGCGTCTCCGACTCGGCGACGAGCGTCTCTTCGGCGTCCGTCTGCCAACCCCCGAAGAATGTGGGTCGGGACTCCTGTTCGGGCGCGACCGACTCTGCCAGCGGGACTTCGACGGTCGCGGCCTCGGCCTCGCGCTCTTCGACGAACGGCGCGATGGAGACGGAGGTCTCCGACACCGGCTCCGCCGCGACTTCCGCGAACGGCTCGGGCTCGGGTGCTTGCGCGGGTTCGGCGGCTTGCGCGAACTCGGCGACGGGCGCGGGCGCGGCCTCCGCTTCGGGCTCCTTGACGGGGGCGATTGCGCGCGACTCTTCGGCGCGGGCCGTCTCGGCCGCGGGCTCGTGCGCGCCCTCGTGGCACGCCTCGACGGCGACGCGGATGACGCGCGGCGGGATGCGGTTCCTCTCAGTCCTCTCGCGCTCAAGCAGCGCTTCGAGCGGCGCGGCGGCCGAGGGGTCGCGGAGCGCGCCGAGCGCCTCGACGGCGGCGCGGCGCACGTCAATCGAAGTGTCTTCGAGCGCCGCGACGAGGTGCGGCGTGGCGGCGCGGTCGCCGAGCAGCGCGAGCGAGCGGGCGGCGGCGGCGCGCTCGGCCGGCGCGTCGGCGCCGCGCAGGTCGCGCGCCGTCTCGTCGAAATAACCCTGCTCGACGAAGGCCGCGCCCGCGCGCTCGCGCCTGGGCGCGTTGCGGCCGGCGAGCGCCGAAAGGAGTTCGGCGGCGATCATCTGGCGCGCGAACGGGTCGCGCGTGCTGATGACCGAGCGGTCGTACGCCCCGCCTTCGAGCAGCAGCCGCGTCGCGGCCTGCACGCTCTCGGGGTCGGGCGCGAGGGCCGGCTCGATGTCGGCGGCGGGCTCTTCGGCCTCGACCGGGGCCGGCTCGATGGCCTGCGACGTGGCGGGCTCGGCCTGCGCGACCTCGACGGCCTCCGCTTCAGGGGCTTCAAACTCCGAGACGTGGGGCGACACGGACTCCGCTTCGACTCCGACGGGCGCGAGTTCCTTAGTGTCGAAATCCATCTCGGCGACGGGAGCCTCGGCCGGCATCTCGCCGGCCGAGAACCACGCGGGGGCTGCGACTTCCGCGACGCCTTCGAGAGACTCGACCGCCGCGGGCGAGGTTTCGTCGGACGCCTGTTCGTCCGTGCCCCCGGCCGTCGCTTCAACCCCGGCGGCCTCTTCGACCTCGGGCGTCTCTGCGAGTGCCTCTCCGGGCGCGACCTCTTCGACTTCCGGCTGTTCGGTGACGGGCGCTTCCGCCAGCGCTTCCGCGGTCAGCGGCGCGGCCTGGAGCGTCTCCAGGGTGGCGGACTCTTCGAGGGCGGTCTCCCGTGCGGCCGAACCTTCGACGACGGGAGTCGCGGCGGTCGTCTCGTCGGCGACGGCCGGCGCGGCTTCGACGCGCGCGCCCTTCTTCTTCTTCTTCTTCGCGTCCTGCCGCGCTTCCTTCCTCGATTGCTTCCGAGAATTCGCGGCCGCCGCGCCGCCGGCGAGCGCGGCCGCCGACGCGAGCGTCGTCGCGTCAGCGCCCGACGCCTCCGCTGCTTCGAGCGTCGGAGTCACTTCGACGGCTTCCGGCCTGGGTGTCGCCTTCGCGGTTTCGACCTTCGCAGTTTCGACCTTCGCGGTTTCAACCTTCGCGGCCGTCGCCGCCGCGGCCGACGCCTCACGGAGCGCGGCGGCGGAGGTCTCCTTCACGCGCGCGGCTCGCTTCTCTTCGAGCACGCCCGCGCGCGCCTCGTCCAAACTCTCGACCGGCGCGGGGCCGGCCGTCTTGCGGCGCGCCGAGATGATGAGGCCGAGGCCGGTCAGAGCCACCGCGGCGAGGATGAGTGTGAGCGCCCAGTTTCGTATTAGGAACGTGCCGAACGTGGTGCCGCCCGGGTTGTTCGCCGCGGGGTTCTGGGTCGTGATGGGCGCGACCTGCGCGGGCGGCTGCGCCTGCGCGAGCTGCGGCTCGGCGGCGGCGGGCGTCGCGGCGGCCGTCGCCTCCTGTGTCGGCGCGGGCGCCGCCCCGGCGGGAGCATTCGGGTCGGCGGCCGCGGGCGCGGGCGGCAAAGCCGTCGCGGGCGGCGCGGTCGTGCCGGCCGTCGCCGCGTTCTGCGCCTGAGCCCGCGCGGCCTCGGCGGCGTTTCTCTCCGCCGTGTTCCTGTCCGCGGGGTTGTTCGGGTTTGGCTGCGCGGGGGCGGCCGTCTGGTTCGTCTGCTGCGCGGCGGGCGGCTGGGTTCTCGTCTCCTGCGGGGCGGGCGGCTGCTGTTGCTGCGCGCGCGCGGCGTTCGCGTTGCCGGCCGCGGCCTGCTGCTGCTGGCCGCCGCCTTCGGGCACGTCGAAGACGACTTCGAGGCGGTTGAACCTCTGCTCGACGCGCGACTTCGCGCCGGGCTGGACGCGGTAGGAGAGGACGACCGAGTCGCCGCGCTGCTCGACCTGCATGTCCGAGTAGCCCTTGCCCGAGCCGCGCAGACCCGAGCCGGCCGCCGACTTCGGCAGCTCGACGTAGAAGCGGTCGCCGCTGCGGTAGGCCCTGTAGTCCTTGAGCGAGTCGTCGGCCGTGATGGTGACGCGCGAACCCTTGTTCGTCTCGCTGCCGCGGCCGACGAAGACGCGCTTGGTGCGCCCCGCGCCCGCGCCCTGGTTGGCCTGCCGCGCGCCGCCGCGCTGCGCGCCGGCCCCCGCGGCGAAGGCGAGCGCCGAGAGCGCGAGCACCGCCGTGAGCGTCGCCAGTAGTTTCCGCCGCGTCCGTTTAAGCATGAGTGAGCAAGACTTCAGGGGCATCGCGTTGTCCAGGAAAAGTGTTGCGGGCAGCGCCATTATGCAATAGCGCGGCCCGGGTTGTCACCAAAACAATTCCCCCGCCCGGGCGTCTCAGCCGACCGCGACGGGCTGCGGCGCGGGCGCGCGCTCGACCGTCTCGCGGATGGAGCGGCGCACCTGCTCGGGGACGGCGCTGTTGTCGGCGAGCAGCGCGAGCTGTTCGAGCACCCCCTCGCCGCGCACGTCGCCGAGGAGCTGGACGCAGGTCAGGCGCGTGTTGATGTCGCGGTGCGACTCGACCGCCTCGACGAGCGGCTGCGCCTCGCCGCCCCTGACGCAGAGCGAGAGGAGCGAGAAAGCCTCGTAAGCCTGGCGCCGGTCTTCGCTCGTCAGGCGGCCGACGGCCTGCGCCGCCAGACCCGCCTTGACGCACGCGCGCGCCACCTCGCGCGACGTGCGCGCGTCGGCCGTCTCCGCGAGGCGGACGTAGGCGTCGGCGCGGTCGAAGTTCAGGCGGGAGAGTGCGCGCGCGGCCGCGGCGCGCACCTCGCGCGCCTCGTCCGCGAGCGCCACGATGACCGCGGCGAAGACCGACTCGTGGTTGATGAGCCCGAGGCTGTTGACGGCCGCGGAGCGCACCGAGGCTTCGGCGTCAGCGCCGGCCGCGTGCGCGAGCGCGGCGACGGCGCGGCGCACCTGGAACTGCGCGAGCTGCTGCGCGGCCGTCGCGCGCGTCTCGGCGTCCGTGCTGTCGAGCCGCACGAGCGCGGCGTCGAGCGCCTCGTCGTGGACGTACTCGGGCAGCTCCTCGTAGCCCTCGAACGCGGGGACGATGGTGCGCACGTCGCCGCCGGCCGGCTGCGCCTCGCACACGGTCCCGTCGAAGGAGCGGCTGGCGGCGGGCGAGTCCCAACTGAGTTCCAGCGACTCGACCGAGCAGGCCGTGAGCGCCGGGCCGAGCACGGAGGCGGGCACGTCCTGGTGGCGGCGCGCAACGTCGAGGAGCGCGCCGATGGCCGACGGCAGGCCCAGCGCGCCGAGGCTCTGGATGCACTCGGTGCGGACGACTGGGTCGTGGTCGTAGAGCGCCTCGGTCAGGAACGGGAGCGCCTGAGACGAGCGCATGTCGCCGAGCGTGCGCGCGGCGCTCACGCGCTCGAAGGTCTCGGAGCCGAGGAGGAGCGCGGCGCACGAGCGCGCGACGAAGCCGTAGTCTTCGAGCGCGGTGCGCGCGCGGCGGCGGCCGTCCTCGTCCGTCTCGGGCGCGCGCAGCGCCTTGAGCAGCGAGGTCTCGACGGCGCGGCGGTCGTCGGCCGCGCGCGAGGCGAGGACTTCGATGCTGTGCGGGCCGCCCGCGACGAGGCTTGCGACCTCCTGGTCGATGCGGTAAGAGCCGTAGATGAAGGCGGGGGCCGAGGCGCCCTGCCTCGGCTCGACGCCGCGCTCGGCCTGCGCCGAGACGCCGTCGGCGGCCAGCTCGCGCGAGCGGCGCGTCGCCTCGTCCTCGGCGCCCTGCCCCGACTTGCGGCGCTCGAACGGGACGGTGATGTCCGACTTGCGGCGGTCGCCCTTGGACTGCTCGAAAGCCTTCTCCTGCTTCCCGGCGGCGCGCGCCTCGGACCTGGAGACTTTCACCGCGGGCTCCGACTCCCCGCCGCCCGCGCGCCTGCGGCGCACGAAGACGAAGGCGCCGGCCGCGAGCGCCGCGAGGACGAGCGCGAGCAGTGACGGGAGCGACGTTACGAGCGAGAGCAGGCCCACCCCCTTCGGGGTCTCGACCGTCGCCGCCGCGGGCTGCGCGACGGCCGGGGCGGCGGGCTCCTGCTGCGCGGGGGCGGGGCCTAAAGTCGTCGCGCCCTGCGCGGCCTCGGGCTGCGCGGGCTGTTGCGGCGGGGCGGCGGGAGCCGCCTGTTGCGGCGCGGCGGGCGCGGGCGGGGCTCCCTGCGCGGGCTCGTACGCGCCGGACTCCGACGCGACGCGCCGCTTCGACTCACCCCTCGGCTGCTGCACGCGTTCGAGCACGCCTTCGGCCGACTCCTGCCGCACGCTCTCCTGCGCGCGCGCGCGCTCCTGCCGGCGCTGCTGCGGCTGCTCGACGGGGAAGTTCTCGACGTTGAGCGCGCCGCCGCCGCCCGAGACGACGAGGTCGAGGCGGTTGCCGCGCGGCTCGACCGTCACGCTCGCGCCGCGCCGGACGGGCACGACCAGCTCCAGCGAGTTCCCGACGCGCTGCACCTTCACGCCGCGCCCGACCCCGCCGGCGGCCTCGCCGTTGACGAGCACGACGTGGAAGCCCTCCGGGTCCTGCCAGGTCTGCGCGTGGCTGAGCGAGCCGTCGGCCGAGATGGAGACGACGTTGCCCGACGTGGTCACGCCCGTGACCTTGACGGGCGTCTCCCTGTAGCGCTGCTGCGCGCCCGGCCTCAGCGGCAGGCTGAGCGCCAGCGACGCGCCCATGGCGGCGACGAGCCCGAGCCGCACGCAGCGCGAGCCGAGAAGGTCGCGGCTCCAGGCGTTCTTCTGCACGGCGAAGTCGTGTCCGTTCGATTCCTTATTCATGGTTCTCTCTCAGGCGGGCACGCAGGAGGCCCGCGGGCGGGTGAGACGGTTCGGAGTCTTAAAGGGATTTGGAGGGTCGCGAGCGGGGCTGTGGTGCTCGTCGCCCTACCGTCGCGGGGGCTTCGGTCGGCCCCCTGTGGGTGTGTTTGGAAAGACCCTTCAGCGCTGTTCGTCGCTGAACTTGTAGCCGATGCCCCACACGGTCAGGACCATCTGCGGGTTCTCGGGGTTGTCTTCGATCTTGGCTCGCAGGCGGTTGATGTGCGAGTCAATCGTGCGGTCGTAGCCCTCGTAGGAGTAGTCCCAAATCTTCTCCAGGAGGTACTTCCGCGGGAAGACGCGGCCGGGGTTCGAGGCGAAGAGCCGGAGCAGCTCGAACTCCTTGGGCGTGAGCTCGACCTGCCGGTCGCCGACCGTCACCTCGCGCTTGGCCGGGTCGATGCGCAGCCGCCCGCGGAGTATGGGGGCGTCCTCGCTCGTCTCGGAGCGCGAGGCCGCGCGGACGCGGCGCATCACGCTCTTGATGCGCGCCTCCAGCTCGCGCAGGGAGAAGGGCTTGGTGATGTAGTCGTCCGCGCCCATCTCAAGGCCGAGCACCTTGTCAACCACGTCGTCCCTCGCCGTCAGCATCAGGATCGGGATGTACGCGGCCTTCTCCCGCAGCTCGCGGCAGACGGCCAGCCCGTCCATTTTGGGAAGCATGAGGTCGAGGACGATGGCGTCGGGGCGGTCGTTCAAGGCCGCCTGGACGCCGGAGAGCCCGTCTTCCGCCGTCTGCACCGTGTAGCCCGTGCGCGAAAAATACTCGGTGATGGCTTCGAGAATCTTCTCGTCGTCTTCGATGATGAGGAGCTTGAGCTTGCGCTCGCCCGCCTCGATCCTCTCTTCACCTGTGTCCTTCACGTCGGGAATGGCGGTGGCAGATTTTTGAGTCATCGCGGAACGGTTAAGGGGGGCGCCACTGCGGGCGCAGGCCCCTGGGACACCAAGAACTATAGCGAACCGGCCGAGTAAACTCAAGTAATAAATAATCTTCAGCCGACGGCACTGTCCGGCCGGGGACAAACGCCGGCCCAAGCCCTCCCCCTTTCAAAGGCGGCGGCGGTGTGATATTTACAACAGAGCGACAGCGTTCACCAACTCCCCCGACGACTGAGGAGCTTTATGACGAACGAAGAACGAAGGGCGCTCATCGAGCAGTACAAGGCCGGCTACGACGAGGTCGCCCGCAGCCTCGAAGGCTTCGACGAGGAGTCGCTCTCGGCCCACCCCATCCCCGGCAAGTGGAGCGCGCGCGAGGTCGTCCAGCACCTCGCCGACAGCGAGATGAACAGCGCCATCCGCCTCCGCAAACTCCTGACCGAAGACGACCCGCTGATACAGGGCTACGACCAGGAGCGATACGCCGCGAGCCTCCGCTACAACGAGCGCCCCGTCGGGCCCGCGCTCGACGCACTGCGCGGCGCACGCGCCACCTCCGGCCAACTCCTC
>DASVWB010000119.1:0-6498 GCA_036389815.1 Pyrinomonadaceae bacterium
GTGGCGCGTCAAGCAGACCGCCTACACCGTGACCAAAACGAAGGGTCACGAGGCTGACTACAACTGGCGCTCGGCCTACGCCAAGACCGTCCGCATCGACGAGAACAAACGAGAAGTGTGGGGCGACGTCCCCGCCGACGAGTCGAAGCTCGCGCACAAGAACTCGCAGATGAGTTGCTACACCTGCCACTCGTCGTGGATGACGAGCTGCTTCGGCTGCCACCTCTCGATGCGCGCCAACGCCAAGATGCCGAACCGCCACTTCGAGGGCGAGACCTCGCGCAACTACACGACCTACAACGTCCAGGTCTTAAGAGACGACGTGTTCATGCTCGGCCGCGACGGCACCGTGACGGGGAACCGCGTCGCGCCCGCCGCCTCGCGCTCGGCCATCCTCGTCAGCTCGCAGAACCAGAACCGCGAGTGGATTTACTCGCAGCAGCAGACCGTCTCGGCCGAGGGCTTTTCGGGGCAGTCCTTCGCCACGCACGTCCCGCACACCGTCCGCACCACCGAGACGAAGACCTGCGCCGACTGCCACGTCTCGGACAGGGGCGACAACAACGCCTGGATGGCGCAACTGCTGATGCAGGGGACGAACTTCGTCAACTTCATGGGGCGCTACGTCTACGTCGCCGCCGAGGACGCGCTCGAAGTCGTCCCCGTCACAGAGCGCGACGAGCCGCAGGCCGTCCTGGGGAGCACGCTCCACGAGGTCGCATACCCCGACGACTTCAAGGAGTTCGTCGCCGGGGGGCGCAAGCTGAAAACGGTCTACGAGCACCACGGCAACCCCGAGGTGCTCGGCGTGCAGTTGCGCGGCGAGTACGCCTACGTCGCGGCGGGCGAGGGCGGCCTGCGCGTCTACGACGTGGCGCAGATAGACCACAAGGGCTTCTCCGAGCGCATCACGACCGCGCCCGTCTCGCGCTTCGGCCAGAAGTTCTGGGTCGATACGAAGTACGCGACGGCCGTCGCCTCGCCGACGACGCTCGGCGTAGACCCCGCCCGCTGGCGTCTGACGAGCGACGGCCGCTCGGTAGACCCTTCGGAGGCGAAGAGGATTTGGGACGAGTGGCGGAGGCTCCCGCAGAAGGAGCGGGAGGCGAGGCCCGCGCCGCTCGTCAACGAGGAGCAGCCCATCCACCCGCTCTACGCGTATCTTTATGTCGTCGACCGCGAGGAGGGCCTGATACTCGTCAACGCCGCGACGCTTCTGGACGGCGACCCGCTCAACAACTACCTCAAGCGCGCCACGCTCACGGTTGACGGCAAGCAGGAAGACCACTTCAACCCCGGCGGCGTGCTCACGGACGCCAACAACATCACCGTCGCCGGCACCTTCGCCTACGTGACGACCGCGAGCGGCCTCGTCATCATCGACATCGACAACCCGCTTGAGCCGCGCGTCGTCAAGGCCGTCGGCGCGCCCGCGCTCCGCCAGCCGCACGCCGTCGCCGTCCAGTTCCGCTACGGCTTCGTCGCGGACGACGAAGGGCTCAAGGTCATAGACCTGACGCTCGTGCCGCCCGGCCCTTGCCAGGGGCCGCTGGCCGCTCCGTGCAAGTCGCTGCCGCGCGCGGTGGTCGTGCGCGGCGCGACCGTCCCGCTCGCGCACGCCCGCGACGTGTACGTCGCGCGCACCTACGCCTACGTCGCAGACGGCCCCGAGGGCGTCGCCATCGTGGACGTGACGCGCCCCGAGGCGCCGCGCCTCCACGCGAAGTTCGACGCGGGGGGGCAACTCAACGACGTGCATCAGGTGAAGGTGGCGATGACGAACGCGAGCCTCTTCGCCTACGTCGCCGACGGGAAGAACGGACTCCGCGTACTCCAGCTCACGTCGCCCGAGACGATGCCGACCTACGGGGGGTTCAGCCCCGCGCCGGAGCCGCGCCTCATCGCCACCTTCCGCACGAAGGGGCCGGCGCTCGCCGTCTCGAAGGGGCTCGACCGCGACCGCGCCGTGGACGAGACGGGCAACCAGCTCGCCGTCTTCGGCCGCCGCGGCGCGCGCCCCTTCAACCTCGAAGAGATGCAGCGCCTCTACCTGCTCGGCGGCCGCCTCCGCACCGTGCTCGACGCGGACGAGCTGAAGACGCCGCCGCCGCGCGCGCGCGACCCGCTGAAATAGCGGTCAGAGCCGACGGCGGTGGCGGGTTGTGTGCGCGGCGTCGGCGAGTGGCGTCGGGGGTCGGACGCGGGGTCTTCCGCGCGCCGCGCCCCTTGCGCGCCGCCGCCGCAGAATTCTTGACACCGCCGCCCGCCGGGGATAGGATTCCCGCGCTCAATTCTCCCGAAGATTTGTCCCGCAACATCTCACGGTCCCCCGGCGGTCAGCTTCAGTCAGTAGCGACGAAGTAGGCGGCGTCTTTCCCCGACGCCTCACGCCCGTCAAGTGAATCCGATTCGACCAGTGCCCGGAGGCGTGGGGTAGGGCGCCGCGTTCTCGAAAGCAAACTTCACCGTCGAGCCTCGACGATGACCCTTGCCGACCGAGGCGACCTACGCCGCACCGACGGCGCGGTGAGTCCGCGCCCGCGCGGGGCGGCACGTACCAGCAGAAAGGAGCCGCGAACATGTTCTCAATCTCACGGCGGAGGGTGGTTCTCGCTTCCAGCTTATTGCTCATCGCTTCGATGGTGCTGATGCCCGGCCTCGCCGGCAGGCGGTCGCCCGCGACTCTCGACGGCAGCGTCGCGTCGGCGGACGCCTCAGACCCGAGGTCGTACGACGAGTTCATCGTCGGCGCGTACCTCGGGGCGCTCGGCCGCTTCCCGACGTGCTTCGAGAGGCAGGCCGAGTTCGACTCGCTGGTCTACGCGACGGCGAACGGCAACCGGCTGGCGGAGGCGCGCCGCTTCGTCAGCACGCTCTTCGAGACGCAGTCGTCGTTCGACAACCCGGACGCGACGACCTACTGCCAGACGGCCGAGTACGAGGCGCTCAACCCCGCCAACTGCAACGTCTTCGTCAACAACAACTCAGGCGGTTTCATCACCGACCTCTACCGGGCGTTCCTGCTGCGCGAGCCGGAGTCGAACGGCTTCAACGCGTGGATGGCCACGATCCCGAACTACGGCCGCAAGGTCGTGCTCAACGGGTTCCGTGACAGCACCGAGTTTTCCATCGTGGTCGGCGCGCTCTTCGAGGGCGAGCGCCCCAACTGCGGCTGTTTACTCGAATGCCCGGAAAACACCGTCCTGGACTCCGAGGCGTGCGTGTGCAGGCCGTGCCGCGACACCCCCGATGGCCATTTCGGCATACTCTGCCAGTGACCGCCGCGGTGAGTTGAAAGGCCGCGGGCCCGCGATGAACGCGGGCCCGCGGCCCTTTTTCTGCCCGCGCCGCCGGGCGCCTCAGGTTCTTGCGGCCGCCGCAGCTAGAAGCACCACTCGGGGCAGTAGCCGCAGCAGCCACAGCAGTCGCCGTCGAAGCTCTGGTAGTACGCGGTGACCGTGCCGGTGGTGATGATGCCGCTGTTGCAGGTGACGTACTTCTCGCCGACCTGGTTGGTCAAAGTGGCGTCGGAGTAGTAGTAGGTCGTCACCTCGTGGCACGGTCTGGCGGAAGCGCCCTGCGACCTCGACAGCGTGAAGGCCGCCGCGCACAGCAGGGCGACCAGAACGACCAGCCTCCCGACGAGGCGGAAGTTGACTCGTGAAGTTGTCATGGGAAGTCCTCCTTAACAAAGCAGACCCGGTGAAAGGTAGTGGCCGGTGAAGCGGCGATACCGTTTGCTGTTGCAGGGGCGAGGGGAGGATATGCCCGGCGGCGGGGCGTGTCAAGGTTGTCGGCCGACGGCGCGGGCGCGGCGCGGGCGCGGCCGGCGGCCTTCTTGACTCCCGCGCCGCGGCGGGGCTATGTTGCCCACGCGAACGACGCCCGCTTGCCCCGGCCGGCGCGCCTTCAACGCCGGCGCCGGACGAAGACTCACCGCACAGGGACGTAAAGGGAAGCGAACCCCCGCCGCGGCCGCGCGCGGGGCGTTGGAGGAGTCAACGCCATGACCGGAACCCTCACGCGCAAGCTCGAACTGGCGGCCAACGTCGCGATCATCGCGGTCGCCGCCGTGCTCTGCGCCGTGCTCGTCAAGACCTACCTGCTCGCCCCGACGCCGCAGGCGCAGCAGCAGTCGCTCGTCGGCGCGCGCGTGTCCGTGGCGGACGTGGACTGGCGCGGCAACGGGCGCACGCTCCTGCTCGTGCTCCAGAAGGGCTGCCGCTTCTGCGCCGAGAGCGCGCCCTTCTACCAGAGGCTCGCGCGCGAGGCCGGGCCGGTGCGGCTCGTCGCCGTGCTGCCGCAGCAGGCCGGGGAGTCGCGCGAGTACCTGCGCGAGCTGAACGTGCCGGTCGGGGAGGTGCGGCAGGCGGCGTTCAAAGACCTCGGCGTGAGGGGCACGCCGACGCTGCTCCTGGTCAACGGCGAGGGCGTGGTCACGGGCTCGTGGTTCGGCAAGCTCTCGCCCGAGAAGGAGGAGGAGGTCCTGGGCCGCCTTAAGTCCTGAAGGGCGCCGCTAGCCTACGGGCTCGGAGGCGCGGGCGGGCTCGAAGACGTGGTCGCGCGTGTCCTGCTCGACGCGCAGGAGCGGCCAGATGTCCACCTTCAGCTCCTCGGCGTAGTGCAGCAGCGGCGCGGACGCGGGCGCGGGGATGCCGGCCGCTTCGAGCATCGTCGATTCGTAGCCGCCGACCTCGGCCGCGCGCAGCGGCCACGGCTCGTGGAAGACGCGGCAGCGGTAGAGCTGCTCGCCGTAGGCCGTGTAGAGGCAGTAGCGCTCAGTCAGGAAGTGTTCGAGCGAGTCGGGCTCGGAGCGCGGCAGCGGCCCGCGGACGGTCCAGTCGGCGCGGAACTCCGCCGCGGCCGTGCCGCCGGGGACGCGCGCCGAGGCGTAGTCGATGCGCGCGCCCTCCTGCCGCAGAGTCATCCGGGCGCTGTGGTAGGGCAGGAAGAAGAACTGCCGGCCGCCCCAGCGGGCGACGGGGCTGTTAATGTCGAGCGAGAAGAACCAGACGCCGGGCACGCCGCGGTGCCGCACGTAGGTGCGCACGTTCAGCTCCAGGAAGGTGCTCAGGCCCGGCACGGGCGGCGTGAAGTATGGGCGGACGCCCCACATCTTGAAGGGCACCACGGCGACCCACGCCTGGCCGTTGTAGGTGTCGATGGAGAGCTGCGGCGGGACGAGGGGCCTGAGCGCGCTCACGGCGACGGGCCAGTGCATGAAGAGGAGCTTGCCCCACCACTGCCGCATGAGCGGCAGCCCCTTCGGGCGGGGTCTGGCTTCGGTCGGGTCGGCGGTGCGGCTGGTCATGCCGGCTTCGGGAGTCTGTTGCGCGCCAACCGCGCGGCGCGGCGGGGCCATCTAAAAGGGCGTGTGGTTTGACAACGCGTCCGGCCGCGCCGAATAATGCCGGCGGCCGCGGCCGGACGGGCGGCCCGACTTGAGGCCGGAAAATTTCACGACCGCTTTTTTACCATCAATTCACGCCCTTGAACAGAGCACGCCCGAAACGACCCCGGATGAGACTGCTGACCCTCCTCGCGCTCACGGCCGCGCTCCTGCTCGGCGTCGCCGCGGCGCAGGTCAAGCGCGGCAACGTTGAAAGGACGCCCGCGCCGCCGAAGCCCGCGTCCAAGGCCGCGAAGACGGCCCCGACGCCGGGCGCGGCCGCCCCGGCGTCGGGGCGCACCGTCGTCTGCATAGACCCCGGCCACCCGTCCGAGGTCGCCAGCGGCCGGAACGTCCAGAACGGCACGAGCGAGGCGCACGTAGACTGGGCCGTCGCCGCGAAGCTGCGCGAGTCGCTGGAGGCGCGCGGCTACGAGGTGGTGCTGACGAAGAATTCCGAAGGTGAGCTTGTCAGGAACAAGGAGCGCGCGCTCGTCGCCAACCGCGCAGGCGCCGCCCTGATGCTCCGCCTCCACTGCGACGCGAGCGCCGAGCGCGGCTTCGCCGTCTACTACCCCGACCGGCCGGGGCGCGCCAGGGACGGAACCCGGGGCCCCGCGCCCGGCGTTATCGAGGAGAGCCGCCGCGCGGCCGAGGCCGTCCACGCCGGGCTGGCCGAGGGGCTGGCCGGCGCGCTCAACGACAACGGCGTCCGCACCGACTACCAGACGAAGGTCGGGCGCGAGCAGGGCGGCGCGCTGACGGGCTCCATCTTCTCGGAGGTGCCCGTCGTGACCATCGAGATGGTCGTGCTCTCGAACGCCGAGGACGCCGAGTTCATCAAGACCGACGAGGGCTTGCGGCGCATGGCCGAGTCCATCGCCGACGGCGTCGCGCGCTACGTCGCCCCCTCCGGCAAACTTTCGCCCCGTACAGACAAATGACACCCGTTCAACCTACCAACAAGGACGCCGACCAGGAGGAGCGTTTCCCCCTTATGACAAACATGCCGGAAAGATTTAGACGGACGGCGGCCGCGCTCGCGCTCGTCCTGCTCGCGGCCGCGCTCTGCGCCGCGCAGGACCCCGAGGCGAGCACCGCCGCCTTCA
>DASVWB010000120.1:0-1900 GCA_036389815.1 Pyrinomonadaceae bacterium
CGAAGGCGACGAAGAAGAGGAAGCCGAAGAAGCAGACGTAGAAGGTGACGTGCCCCGAAGGGAAGCTCTCGTACGCCCACTGGCCGCTCACGCGGACGTTCTCCATCGTCGGGCGCGGGCGGCCGACCATCTGCTTGACGACGCGGTTGAGCACGGGCCCGCCGGCCGCGCTCAGGAGCAGCCCGAAGCCCTCCGAGCGGCGGCCGCGCGCGAAGAAGAAGAGGAGCGCCGCGCCGACGAAGACCCACGAGGTGACGCCGTCGCCCGCGAACGAGACGACGCGCATGAACGTCTCCATCCCGGGCACGGGGATGGACTGCACGGCGCGGGCGACGCTCCTGTCCCACGAGAAGTAGGCGTTGGCCTTCGCCAGCACGGCGAGCGCGCCGAAGGCCACGAGCCCGGCGAGGAAGATCGCCTCGGCGCGCAGCAGCCTGCGGACGGCCGCGAGCCTCCGCAGCCAGTCCCACCGGCGCCGGACGTGGGGCCTCTCTCGCGGGGCCTCCGGCGGCCGGCCCGCCCCCCCCGCCTGCGTCGGGACTTCGTCGCTCATTACGTTATAATCCTTGTCAGACTGCTCCCGAAAATAAACGACCGCGCGCCCGGCGGCAAGCCGCACGCGCCCGCCCGGCGAGGGGGAAGCTTTGCTCAGAGTCGAATACCGCGACGGCCTCTACCTGCCCGACCTCGACCTCTGGTTCGACGCCGACGGCCCGCGCGAGCGCTGCGTCATCTCGCACGCTCACTCCGACCACATCGCCGAGCACCGCGCGATAGTCGCCACGCCCGAGACGGCGCGCCTCTTCCGGCACCGCCGGGGCGAGGCCGAGGTCGAGGCGCTGGCCTACGGCGAGCGGCGCGACTACGGCGCCTACGCGCTGACGATGTACCCGGCCGGCCACTGCCTCGGCTCGGCGCAGATACTCGTCGAGGCCGGAGGCGAGCGGCTCGTCTACACGGGCGACATCAAGCTGCGGCCGAACGTCGCGGCCGAGCACGCGGTCGTCGTCCCCTGCGACACGCTCGTCATGGAGTCCACCTTCGGCGACCCGCAGTACCGCTTCCCGCCCGACGTGGCGACCTACGACCGCCTCTACGCCGCCTGCGACCGCGCGCTCTCGGACGGCGCCGTGCCGGTCGTGCTGGCCTACGCGCTGGGGAAGAGTCAGGAGGCGCTGGAGCTACTGCTTCGGCGCGGCTACCGCGTGACCCTGCACGGCGCGGTGTGGAACGTGTCGGAGATATACCGCGAGTGCGGCGTGAAGTTCTCGGGCGAGTACGAGCGCTACGACAGGGAGCGTTTGAAGGGGCGCGTGCTGATTGCGCCGCCCGGCTGCCGCCGCCAGCCGATGATAGAAAACATCCCGCGCCGCCACCTCATCATGCTGACGGGCTGGGCCGTGAGCAAGAGCGCGCCCTACATGTACAAGGGCGTGGATTTGGTGCTGCCGCTCTCCGACCACGCCGACTTCGACGACCTCGTCCGCCTCGCCCGCGAGTCCGGCGCGCAAAGAATCATCACCATGCACGGCGCGAAGAAGTTCGCCGGCCTGCTGCGCGACCTCGGCCTTAACGCCGAACACCTCGCGCAGCACCCCTCGCAGCAGAAGGCGGCTAGAGGCTCGACGAAGAAGGCCGCGACCGCCGTCGAGCAGAAGCTTTTCGATTAAAGAAAAGCTCAGAGTTCGGAGTTCCGGGTTCGTAGTTGAGGACACGGCCATTCAACTTCGAACCCGGAACTCCGAACTTTGAACTTATTATTTGAACTTCTCCTCGCAGATGAGTTCGACGGCGCGCTCGATGTTCTCGTCGAGCCCCATGAGGCATTTGACGATGCGGGAGGGGAGTCGGAGCGTGACGACCTGATACTCCTCGGTCGTCGTCTTCGGGTCGGAGAGCG